>NZ_JAMYLV010000040.1:0-49544 GCF_040318195.1 Mesorhizobium sp. M1273
CCATCAAGCCGATCCATCTTGGCACGACGGTGGCGGCGCGACACCGCGATCGATGCCGCATCGACGATGTGACTTTCGATCCAGTCCTCGCGGTTCAGCACCCGGTCGATCCAGAAGCCGTCCAGCCCCGCCTCCTGGATCCCATCTTTGAGCGCTGGCTGCTCGACCGGCTGACCATCGCTTTCTCTACAGCCTAGCCGAGACGAGGCTGCGATCGCCGGGCTCTAGCCGATCTTAACGAGCGCCGGGTGTTGCGCCGGTCGGCTGCACTTCGCATCAAATGTCCGAGGAGATCGAGCGTCCTGCGCTCAAGCCCTCGCCAGCCAAGCATTACGTCTTTGCCGAATGGCGCATAAGGCGCGGCTGCCTTGTTATCACGTCGAGATCGAAGGTTTACATTATCCTCTGGCGCTAACGCCCAGGAGCAGCTTGAGGCGCGATCACGACCGCCGTGAAGCTGTTCCGCATGCCACACAGCCGATTGTCAAATCGCTACAACAGATCCTTCAACTAAATTCGCACAATCTTCGCAACCATAGCCCGCTGACAAATGGTACATCCACCGCAACTCCTGAGTTAGACACGAAAGAAAACCTGATGCCTGTTTTATGCTCGGACCACCGCACAGCAAGCAAAGGAGGTTGCCCACGATGGCAAGACGAGCGCTTATCCTGATTGAA
Organism: Mesorhizobium sp. M1273; assembly: GCF_040318195.1. Classification (NCBI taxonomy): domain Bacteria; kingdom Pseudomonadati; phylum Pseudomonadota; class Alphaproteobacteria; order Hyphomicrobiales; family Phyllobacteriaceae; genus Mesorhizobium; species Mesorhizobium sp. M1273. The sequence continues at coordinate 681 of NZ_JAMYLV010000040.1, forward strand.
GGCACAAGAGTGAATGGTCCGCTTTACGTCAAAGCGGCCCAACGTCTTGGCCTTCACCCAATTACTCTCTCGGTTGATCCAGCTCGCTACGACTATCATGCGCCGGAAAGGATTGAAGCGATCCGTGTCGATACAGACAACCTTGATGCGCTGATCCACGAATGTTCCCAGCTGCGTGCGACCTATGAGATTGCCGGCATTACGGCAGCTGAGGAGGAGGTCTATGCGACAGTTGGCCAGCTCTGCCGGCATTTCGATCTACCGGGGCCGAACCCTGAATCCGTTGAACGGTGTTGCGACAAATTCGTTCAACGTCAGCTCCTCGCGGAAGGCGGCGTTCCAATACCGGCTTTTCGTGTGGCAACGACTGCGACGGAGGTAGAAAGCTTTGCTGCGGAGATCGGCCTGCCGGTGATTCTCAAGCCAGCCGTAGGCAGCGGCAGCAGCGGTGTCCGATTGTGCCACAATGTCGACGAGTTAGCCGAACATATGAGCTATCTGTTGAGCGGGAACTACATATGGCGGTCTTCGCCGCGGATACTAGTCGAAGAATTCGCACAAGGACCCCATTATAGCGCTGAGATAATGGGAAGCGAGGTCATTGGGATTGCTGCCATTGACTGGGGCCGCCCACCGCATTTCGTCGCTCGCGAGTGCACTTATCCGGCTTTGCTGACAGATGACGAGCATAGGCTTATCATCGACGCTTCGCTGAGCTGTTTGCGAGCCCTCGGCCTTGGCTGGGGCCCAACGAACATTGAATTCCGGTGGACAAAGCGTGGCCCCGTCGTCATTGAAGTCAATCCGCGTCTTGCGGGTGGGACCGTTCCGCACCTGGTTCAGTTGGCTTATGGTGTCGATCTCGTCACCGAGCACATCAGGCTTGTCATCGGCGATAAATGCGATTTGCGCAGAAGGCATTTGCACATCGCGGCCGCGCGGAAACTAATTCCTGATCGCGATGGCTTCCTCGATAGGATCGATGGCGGCAATCGGGCAGCGGCTATATCAGGTGTCGCCGAGGTCAAGTTGTATGTTGAACCCAAGACGCCGATCGTCAGGACGGGCGACTACCGGGACTGTATCGGGCATGTCATGGCCGCTTCAACCAGCCGTGCCCAGACCAAGAAGATACTTCAGCGCGCCCTCGACTTAATCAGTTGGTCGATCACACCATTTTCGTCCCTTGGCGAACAGGAGCAAATCACACCTCGCCCCCCGCCAGCGGAGGTGGCGCTAGGTAAGAGGTGACGGTCGCCGATCGTTCAAATCGTCCGGTATGCGGTTGGCTATGCCAGCGAATAGCTGATGCGTCTCGGGAGCGGAACGTGGCTGCAGGTGGTCAGGCCCTACGCCTCAATCCGACAAGGCTTGAATGAGGCTGCTCGGCGTCGCTTTCAGCGAAGAATCCATGCCGCCAGCTCTGGCCGATGGCTGGATAGCGCTGGGCCCAGGGGCCGGCCTCGAACGCCGCCAGCGCCTTTCGGCGGCATCGGCAGCGGTAAATTTCCTTGAGTGAGCTGGAGAGGCTCTTGCGGTCTTTCCAGGACACGAAGTTGCATCGAGTTGCGCAGCAGGTGGACGATGCATGTCTGGACGATCGCCTCCGGGAACACAGCGGTGATCGCGTCCGGGATACCTTTCAGGCCATCGACGACAGCCAGAAGGATATCCTCCGGGCCACGGCTCTTGAGCTCGTTCATCACCCGCAGGCAGAACTTGGCGCCTTCATTCTGCTCGAGCCAGGGGCCCAGCACCTCCTGGGCACGATCGGCGCGCACGCCCAGCGCGATGTGGATGGCCTTGTTGCGGACCATCCCTTCATCGCGGATCTTGACCCGGATCGCATCGAAGAAGACCAGCGGGTAAATCGGATCGAGAGGCCTTTGCTGCCAAGCGGCGACTTTCGTCGAGCACGGCGTCCGTCACCCTTGAGATCAGGTCCGCTGACACATCGATGCCGTACAGATCAGGCAGGTGCCCGGTGATCTCCCGGGTGCTCATGCCGCGCGCATACATCGATACGATCTTGTCATCAAAGCCAGGAAAACGGCGCTGGTACTTGGCGATCAGCTCCGGATCGAAACTCGACCGGCGGTCGCGCGGAACATCGATCTCCAGCTTGCCGGTCTCGGTCGTCACCGTCTTGCGGCCATAGCCGTTACGCGTATTGCCAGCGTCGTCGCCGCTCGCCAGATGATGGTCCATCTCCGCGTTCAGCGCGCTTTGTCAGAGCCTTCTTGGAGCGTATTCCAACAGGCCGCCCTGTCCGAAGGCAGCACTGGCTGCGCCTTCTGCCAGCAAGTCGAGAAGATCATTCGACAGGTTCTGCGCCAGATCATAGTGGGATCCCTTTCTACCCATTATGCCCGCCCCGCACACGGAAATCCTGACAGCCCCCTTCATCAGCAGATACCATCACAACGGCGAGCTTGCGCGCGATCGCGACGGCGGCGACGTGCTGGCCGCGAGCATGTCCGCGTCCCTGCTTGGTAATGCGTCCATGATAGGCAGGCCCCGGTCCCGATTGCCTGACGCTCGGATTCAGCCCGAGATAGCTGACGAGCTTTTGCGGCTCCTCGAAGCGGGTCACGTGGCGAATCGCGGCCTTCATCGCCAACGCGACGGTCATGTCGGCACCGGGAATGGTCATCAGCCGCTTCACGCTGTCATCCTCAAGAGCCGAGCGAGGAGAAGAACACGCCCCTGAAGAAGATCGTGGCGGACCTGATGCTGGACGAGGAGATCCTGCAGGACGTCATCAAGCGAAGGCGACCTGACGGGCTTCAGCTTGTTGATGAGAAGACCGCCATCGAACCACTCCAAAACTGGAAGTTCGTGCTGCTACGCGAAAAGCGCACGTGGACCGAATTAATAGTTATCCGCCAATCTGCCCTGGCCACCCGCGCTTCCTGATTCTCTTGTCCTCCCGCTGGTGAGAGGTGGGATTTGAATAGGAGCGGCATAGGCGACAACATTGTCACTCGACATCCAGGTTGATGTATGTGCGCCAGCTGCATCGGGCCCCGGCCCGATCCATACCGGCTCCACGGCCTCTTGTGGCCCCGGGAGCGCCCGGGTGTTCTGGTAACTCCAGACATCATAGCCGGAAATGTAGTTGAGGTGCGCGTGGTCCACGACAACAAGCAGCGATACGCCGTCTGCTTTCTTCAGGCGGTCGTGGTACTCAACAAAGGGAATGGCAGTGACATGTACAGCCCTTTGTACCGCCGGCGGTCACGCGGTTAGGCCGTGGTGACTGCTTCTCAGCTTGACGGAACGATCCGGACTCATGCCCAGAAACATGTTGGCAAGCGTCGTGACATCCGCAACAGGAAGGCCAGTATCGCTCCGCACGGCACCCGCCGCCACCGGGAAGGCGGTGCATTCGAATACGAACGCCCCGATGTCCGGGTTCGCGTCGAGGAGCTTCCTGGCCGCAGCCCTCACGTCCCTAACGAGGATCGAGACGTCGATGATCGGAGCGGGCTTAGCAAACTCGTACCACAGCTCGCTTCCCTCGATCCCACCCACAGCCACGCTGATATCTTTCGAAGACCAGCCTGCACAGACATAGTGGTTCTCCATCAGCTTGGGTGCGTCGTAAGTGAGAAGGCCTATCCTGGACCCCGGCTTCAGCGTCCGTGCTACGAAAGGCACCAGCAGCAGGCTCGACATCGCGACTGGAATCGAGACCGCCTCGGCCACTGCCGCCTGAAAGAGGCCGGTGAAGCCACAGTTGGAAACGATTGCGGACACACCCTGACGCTCCAACTCTCGCGCGGCGGCTGCGTAACCGGCTTCCACGGACTTGTCCCCGTCGATGACGTTCCGGGTGAACGCCCCCGGAACCTGCCTGCGTTTGACCGGGAACGGGAATGTACCTGGTCCGGCCATGAAGCCGGGAAGCTCGACGGGCTTTGTCTCCAGTTCAAGAACGCCAAGTACCTTGTCTGTCATAGTGGCATGGGCCCCTTTGCTATCCATCAACACACCGCGTCGAGGTACCACGGTAACGCACATCTCGCCGCCAGTCTCTGGGGCGATGCCTGTCCGGCTGGCCTGTTGTATCGCGGAATTCGTCATTGTCCGGCTCGCCCAGTTTATTTGACGACTAGCGTCCGTGGCGTGCGGGTCAAGGGCTCGTACCTCGTCTCGGTGACGGCAAAGGGCTGCGTGATGGTGACGGACTGATCACCGAGCCAGAGGCCTGTCATCATGTGAAAGCACATCCCCGGCTGGAGCACCGTGTTGTCTTCCCTGCGTATGCTTGCGGTGCGCTCGGCGACTGTCGGCGGATACCCGATACCGAGCGGATAGCCGATCCGCTGGTCTTTCTCGATCCCGTTCCGCGACAGCACCTTGTGAAACGCTCCAAAGACTTCGGAACACGCCTGGCCGGAACGCACGCTGTCAAGTCCGGCATTCAACGCCTCAATGGCGATGTCCGCGAGCTTCACATAGTCTGTTGACGGCTTTCCGAGGTAGACGGTACGGCTCACGTTGATCTGGTAGCGGCGGCGTGTACCATGGACCTCGAAGTTGATAACCGTGTTGTTGGACAGCGGCTTGTCAGTCCAGGTAGAGTGGGGCGCAAGGGCCCGCTCGCCTATGCAAAGATGCACGACAGAAGAGTTATAGGTTCCACCGAACTCGGGAGTGCCGGAAATTTCTTGATGATACGCGGCTGCGGCGAGATCGCACTCCCGTACACCCGGCTCAGCCGTCTCGATGACGCGCTTGATGACGGCATCGCCGATGAGGCCAGCCTGGCGCATGAACACAAGTTCGGCAGGACTCTTCACCAGGCGGATCCAGTTGACGAGGAGGTCGGCGTCTTCGAACCGGGCCTGTGGGAGCGCCTTGACCAGGTCCGCGTGGGCACGTGCGGAATAATAGTAGCCGCCCATCTCGACGCCGATGACGGCCGTCTCTCCGCCGAGTTCCTGGACGATTTTTGCAACATACTCGTACGCAGACCGCTCGGTGGAGTTCACGTAGCTATCAGGAAAGCCCCGAATGCTATCGTCAGAAAGATAGGTCGTGATCTTCGAAGAGGTTGCGTCCATGCCGCGAGTGATCATGATCGGCTCATCGCGGTCCAGAGCCACAATTGCCATCTGCGGGGTATAGAATGAGTAGGCGTCGTATCCGGTGAGATAGTTTTGATTTGGCGGCTCCGAAATGAGCAGGATATCGAGCCCGCGCTTCGACATCTCGGCCTTAACCGCGGCGAGTCGCGTGGCGTATTCCGCCGGTTCGAAGTGAAGAATTCTTTCCATCTTCGGTTCCCCTACTCTAACCGCTTCTTCCCGCCTGCCCGGCGCGGCGGTGTTGCGATTGTGTTGAGCGCCCGGCTGCACCATGCGGCAGTCTCTGCCGTCCTAGTCCTCGCGACGGGCCGCCAAAGCCTAGGATAGAGGCGCCTGCTCGCATAAAAACTGCGTATGAGGCCCCGATAGAGCCGCGCTTCTCGATTTGGCGAGATGGCGTGCAGCAATTGTGCGAACGCCAGGATCGAGCAGATTCTCTTCAAAACGTCGACAAACAACGTCACGAGGGGGTCTGGTCCCACCTGACGCGATCTGGGACCGTGGATCGCGCAGTCAAATCGCTCCCTCCGGGAGCAGATTCTCGGCGAAGAAGCAGTCTCCAGGCTTGAAGGTTGCAGACTCCCATCCTGAAACAGGATCTCCATCTGGCCTTGGAGCACACCACCCAAAGGGGCGATCCAAACAGTGGAAATCGAGGGTGAAGCCGACCGGACTGTAGCGGAACAAGGAAGCCTTGCACGGAGCGAGGGGCGTCTTTTGAATCTGCGGAACTCCCTCGGAAAGGTCCAAGCTTTCCTCGCGGCAGCGGCTCCGTCCACTTTCGTCAGTGTAGAGAAGGGTTTTAGTCAGATGGTTCATTGCTTGCTCCCCTCGATCCCCAGCGACCGGATGCAGGCAAGCCGGGCGGCTGACTGTTCCGTGGCAGCCTAGCCAAGTGCGGTGCTGGAAAGGTGTGGCATCCGAAGCGCGGAATCCCCCATCGGGCCTGGATACGCCCGCAGTCCAATCGCCACCCGCAGGCAGCACTATTCGATGGCAACGGGCGATCAGAGTTAGCGCGATTCCGGCGACGCGAAGACTCGCATGCCGCGGTTCCCAACGAAATCCTTCAACAACCATGCCGGCAGCGCAGTCTTTCTGCTGCGGCGGGGCGTCTTTCAGTCGAAACCGCACCCGGTGATGAAATACTGTTCGACGATGCGGTTCGGCTGGGCGCAAGTCGAGAGCCGGGCACCGCCCAAAGGCGGTCAACTATTATGAACGTATTATGAACGCGGGTGAGATGAAGGTTCTATGTTTGTGGCATGCCACACAGCAGGAGGTCGGGAGATCAAAACGGCGTTGCCGGCGGGAATCGAAGTGGTCGTGCCAGCGCCCGCCGACTACCTGTCCCGCTATGAGACCACTTACGCCGATCTCGAGCCTGATGCCCGCGAGGCAGACGCCTTCATCGGTTGGACGGCGCCCACCGGCATCCTCGAAATTGCTGAGAAGCTGAAGATCCTGTCATGGCTGCATGTAGGCGTTGATGACCTGAGGCAGATAGGTGCCTTTTCGCTGCTCGCCCAACGCAAGACGAAGCTCGCCAATATCGCTGAAGCGAATGCGATCGCAATCGCCGAGCACATGATGCTGATGCTCGCCCTCGCGAAGAATGCCATCATCAAGCATCAGATAGCAGTCGACGGTCGTTCTTCGTTTCCTGTTTGGGGGATGAAAGCCGGTGATCGGCGTCGGCAGCATCGGCGGCCGTGTCGCAAAGCACGCAAAGGCGTTCGATATGCACGTCCTGGGAGTACGTCGAAACAAAAAAGCCGAAGGCGTTGATACAATGTACGGGCCGGAGGAGCCGCACGACGTTCTGGCACAGTGCGACTATGTGGTCCTTGCCGCTCCAAATACCAGAGAAACAACCGGCCTCTTCGGTAAAGCCGAACTGGCAGCGATGAAGCCGAGCGCGTTCTTGGTCAACGTTGGTCGCGCGGCAACGCTTCAGGAAAAGACGCTTTATGAAGCGCTTACCTCAGGGCGGTTGCGCGGTTTCGGCACGGATGTTTGGTGGCGGTATGAGTTCGGCAGAACGTTCCAATCGGATGGGGCTCTCGGCTAGAGATTCAGAGGCTCCCGAACGCTATTTGCTCTGCCCGCGAAGCCCATACGCGGATGATGTGCTGGAGCGGTCTATCGAATGAGGCATCCAGAACCTTATCGAATTTGCCGCAGGGCAGCAGCTGACACGGGAGGTAAATTTGGAAGCGGGCTACTAGGTCCGCGCGCGAGCGCTGGTCGAGAAATTGGAACTCATACCAGACCAGCAATTCGAGTTCCACTTGCTTCGGCCCGCTCTCTGCGCGATTCGCGCGAGCGACACATCATTGCCCGACTCGGCTCACCGTGTGGGGCGGTACCACTAACCATAAGGAGAATGGGAAATGAAAAGACGCACATTTCTGAAACTCGCCACCGCGACCACGATGAGCACGCTGGCTGCGCCTTACGTCCATGCCCAAGAAAAAAAATTCGCGGGTATCACGCTCCGTTTTGGCGGATGGGGTGGATTGTACGACGAAACGATTCAGAAGTCCGTAGCTGCGCCGCTTGAGGAACGGACTGGGCTGAAAGTCGAGATTACCGCCGGCACACAATCTGCCGACTTGGTCAAGCTCGTCGCGAATAAAGAGAACCCTCCTTTCGATGTGTACCAGGCCGACAGCGCATACATGGTGGAGGCACTGAAAGCTGACCTGATCCAAAAAGTAACGGAAGCCGAGGTACCAAACATCAAACGCATCCTTCCCGGATTTCGTGAGTACGGTGAGTATGGGGTCCCATACAGCATTTTCGCGTACATACCCGTATATAACTCGCAGCTGGTCGAAAAACCACTAACTACATACACCGACATAACCAGACCCGACCTTAAGGGTCGCTTGGCTCTTCCCGCTGCGACTTTCGACACGTGGAACCTATACTTGTTAGGGCTAACAGAAGAGAATGGTGGTTCGATCTCCAATATGGAGCCAGCGTACACTTTGTTGGAGCAAGCGAAATCAAACATTGTTGCTTTGGCGCAGAGTACAGTTGCGATGGTCCAGATGTTCGAAAACGAAGAGGCTACGGCCGGCGTTATTTCAGATGCCCGTGGGCACGAACTGCGCTCGAAGGGAAAACCGATCGTTAGCGTGTATCCGCCGCTGGGTATCTACGGGGCAACGTCCTACATGAATGTTGTCAAAAATGCGCAGCATCCGGAGGCAGCATTCGCATTCCTGAACCAAATGCTTTCCAACGAAGGCATGCTTGGGCTACCTCGAACGCTGAGGCTTGGGGTAACGACTGACGTAAAACTTCCCGATGACATCGCGAAAGACCTGACATTCAACTCACCGGAGCGGGTCGCCCTGAAAAAGAAAGTCGACTGGGAGAAGTGGATGGCCAACCGCGGAGCGCGGATCGAGCGCATCAACAAAATCCTCCGCGGCTAGGGTCGTTGCCTTAGATGCAGGGTTTCGCGCGACCGCAGTAGCCCTGCATGCCCACTGACTAATAGAACTTTCCAGGGAAAAGCAATGTATCCACCTTCAAAGCAAAGCCGAAAACTCCCCGCGGCACTTTTGCTGGCCCCAATGGTCCTGCTTCTAGCCGGATTCTTGATAGTGCCTGTGACCGGTGTACTTCGCTCCAGCTTCCTCAATGGCGACTACCTTCTTGAAGGTGGTGGGTTTACACTGATACACTATTTTCGTTTCTTCTCGGATTCCTATTATTCGTCTATTTTATGGGAGACATTTGTCGACGGCTTCGTGGTGAGCCTGATCTGCTTGGTGATCGGCTTTCCGACGGGATATTCGCTTGCTCGGCTGCCACCCTTGGCGCGAAGATGGCGTACAATCATCGTCATCATGCCCTTGACGCTGAGCCTGGTTGTTATCGTGTTCGGTTGGCTCATCGTTCTCGGGCGCAACGGGCTTCTGAACTCCCTCTTGCTGAGTCTCGGTGTCATCTCGACTCCGCAGACGATGCTGTTCACGCGGCCCGCAGTGATCCTAGTACTTGTCCAGCAGTTTCTGCCGTTCATGATCCTTTCTGTCATGAGCGTTATCACGCAGATTGATCCAATTCTGGAACAGGCGGCGTCCAACTTGCGGGCCAATCGGCTTGTTACATTTCGGCGGGTTATCATTCCGCTCGCGATGCCCGGCATCCTTGTCGGATTAAATCTCGTATTCGTGCTATCGATTTCGGCGTTCATTACGCCTCGTCTAATCGGTGGTAACCGTGTCCCCATGCTGGGCAGCTTGATCTACGAGCGCATTATGTCGGAATTCAATTGGCCCTCTGGCGCAGCGATGGCCTTCATCCTCTTCGTCGCCGGCCTCGGCTTCACAGCGGCTTTCAACGCGTTAGCCGCTTCGCACTTTGTTATGGGTGGCCGTCGCCATGCATAATGATTTCACAGATTACGTCATGAAGGTGGCCGGAGCTGTGATACGTGCACTCGTGTATACAATGCTCGCACTGCCTGCGGTCCTGGTGGTCATTTCTTCATTCACCAGCGGGGAAACGATGAATTTCCCTCCCCCCGGCTTCTCCCTGCGATGGTACCAGCGGGCGTTTGAAAGCGAACCTTTCATGACGGCACTTTGGACCAGCACCTACGTCGCGGTCATCGTCGCGTTCCTTGCGCTGGCGATCGGATTTGCCGCCGCATTTGCCATCAACCGGTTTTCCTTCCCTGGAAAAGGACTGCTGCAGGCGCTTGCATTCTCGCCGTTGATCGTTCCCGCAGTAGTCTTGGGCATCGGCCTCCTGTATCTCTTTTCTTGCATGCGTATGACACAGACGATGCTGCCGCTTCTCGTCGGCCATCTCGTTCTCGCAATCCCATACGTTGTCAGAACTATTCTAGCGAGCCTCTCGTTATATAACCGGGTGCTCGAGGAAGCCGCGATGAATTTGCGGGCGACACCGCTCCAGGTGGTCCGCCGGATTACGCTGCCACTCATTCTCCCGGGATTGCTGTCGGCTGCGATCTTCGCGTTCGTGACTTCGTTCGGAAACGTGACGGTATCTGTATTCCTCACATACGGCGGCAACGTAACATTGCCCGTTCAGCTGTTCACCTATGTGGATAACAGCTACGACCCGCTTGTTGCATCAGTGTCGAGCATAATGATTTTTGTCACGTTGGCAGTCATTTTAACAATCGAGCGTTTGATCGGCGCCGAACGACTCGCCTAAGAAAAACAAAGGGTAGCGACTGTGTCGAGCAATCTTGAAAACCGACCGAATGACGCGGGCGACTATGTCGTCGAACTGCAATCCGTGTCGCGGCACTACGGAGATGCGATCGCTGTTGCGGACGTCTCACTAGGCATGACACGGGGGGAGCTGGTCTGTCTGCTCGGTCCGTCCGGCTGCGGCAAGACGACGACACTTCGCATGGTGGCCGGCTTTGTCGAGCCGACCTCCGGCACGGTTCGCATCAACAACATGGACATGACGCACCAGCCACCGTACCGGCGCGATACGGGAATGGTGTTCCAGAGCTACGCGCTTTTCCCACACATGACTGTGGCGGAAAACATCGCTTTCGGTCTGGAGAACCTGAAGTGGAAACGCGCCGACCGGGATAAACGGGTAAGCCAGATGCTCAAACTGGTCGAGCTTCCCCACCTCGCCGAGCGGTTCCCGGCGCAGCTCTCCGGCGGACAACAGCAGCGTATTGCACTCGCTCGCGCTTTGGCGATGCGCCCAGCAGTCCTGCTGCTCGACGAGCCGTTCTCCAACCTTGACGCTCAGCTCAGGGTGCGCATGCGCGAGGAGTTGCGAGAAGTCATTCGTGGGGTCGACGTCACGACCTTGTTCGTGACCCACGACCAGGAGGAAGCACTGACGATGTCCGACCGGATCGTCGTCATGAATGCGGGAAGGATCGAACAGATCGGGTCACCTGGCGACATATACGAAAGTCCCGAAAGCACATTCGTCGCAAAGTTCATCGGTTGGTGCGCTGTCGTGGAAGGCACTGTCGATTCGACTGGTAACTTCATGTCGAAATCGGGCATAAACCTGTCGGGTTCCTGGCAACCTGGCTCGGCGAGTGCCATAGTTCGACCCGAGCAGGTCCGCATATCGTCGGAAGGGACATTTGGAACTCCCGCGCATGCAAGGGTCGTTGAATCCCATTATTATGGGGGTGCCACCCGAGTCATCCTCGAAGTGAACGGGGAGCATCTAATGATGCACGAACGCTTCCCGTTCGGTCGCCATCCTAAGCCCGGCGAAACCCTGAGCATCACTCTAAATACTAGCGAAATCCGCGTTGTGCCGACGCCCGGCACGCCCCGCTGATTTTTGCGACGTGCCTAGCCTTCTAGACCCCAGTTGTCCTCAGGATCGTCTATCGGCACGGCAAATCCAGCCTTCACCCTGTCCACGACAACCAAGGTCTTGACGCTCTTGATATGGGGATTCTCATAAAAAAACCGGCGCGTATACTCTTCGTAATCTTCCATGCTGCGGGCGGTGATGTAGAGCAGGAAATCCGCCTCGCCTGTAATGTAAAAGCCTGTGGCGATCTCGGAGGAAGATTTAATGTCTCTCTTGAACTTGTCAATAATGTCGACACGCTCCCGCTCAAGGGTAACTAGCACCAGCATCTGGATCGGCCTGCCGATTGCCTTCGCGGACACGATTGAAACATCCGCCTCTATAATACCTTCTTTCCTCAGGCGCTTCAGCCGCCGCTGGCAGGCGGTTGCCGAGAGGCCGACCTGTTCCCCGATGGCCTCGGTGGTCAGTCGGTTGTTCTTCTGAACAAGTTCGAGAATACGAGCGTCGATACGGTCGTAATGCTTGGCAGGGGAGCGATAAGCCACTGCGGAAGACCTCACAAAAAAGCCCGAAGATGCAGAAATTCATCTTGAGACGCGCAAATGGCGATGCATTTATTAACAAATCTCTGCTCTCAGTTGCAAGCGCGATTTGGGCAGAGTCGGTGATAACGCTACGGCGAGTAATCTCATGACGACTGCTGCACGCGCTCGCTCCGCGATTGCTCCTCTGCGGCAGTAAGCGGCCTCGGCTCCGGCACGATGAATGCTTCAACCTCCCTGGCCGAATACGCGGTCATCCTTGGCGGCATCATCGGCCTTTTGATACATTCCACCTCACCCGGCTCGGGCATCGCGATGTCCTGCTTCTCGAAGGCGACCAGCTCACACGCGGACCGCCTGGCATGCGGCCGCGAAAACATGGCTAAGCTGGCGCAGTACTCCGCCGGGTTGTTCCGCGAGCTGAAGCAACTGACCGAGCAGCCGACTGAATTCCGGCAGACCCACAGTTGCCGGCGGGACCACAGTTTCAGGCAGTTGTGAATGGTTGTGGGCGGGCAGTGTTCGGCCGAACAGTCCTACCAAAGGAAGCCAGTCTCAGAACTGCACGATGATCGCCGTCCACGCATCACGGTCCAACCTGCTCAGGAGGCAAGTTCGTTAAGAGTCCTCTCTTCTCCGATTGGGGTCTTTGAAGTGTAAGCGGGAAGGCCACCCCATCTGGCGAAGCAAGTATGCGGCGGCGATGATGACACTGAAGTAGCCGAGGAGCTTTCAGTGTCAATTTCTATGTCTGCGCCTATGCCTGCGGATAGAAGCTTTCAATTGATTGAGGCGGTTGCGGATCGCTTCGAGGGTGCCCCGGTCGCGCGGAGGCGGCGATGGTCGGCTGCGTTCAAGACCGAGATGGTGGCAAGGAGCTCTGAACCTGGCGCCAATATTTCGGCCCTGGCTCGGGAGATTGGGATCAGCCCATCGCAATTGTTCGGCTGGCGGGCTGCGGCGCCCAAGACGGATGAGGTGGAACGCGCCGGCAAGGCTGAGGAGGCCAGCCTTGGGAGGCTTCAGGCTCACCATTCCCGAACCATTGAGATTGACGTCAATGGCATGACGGTCCGGGCCGGTGCGACTGTGTGCGAGGACCATCTGCGGCGTGTTTTGCGGGCGGTGCGCTCAGCATGATCCCGGCAGGGGTGAAGGTTTATCTTGCCAGCCACCCGGTGGACTTCCGAAAAGGTATCGATGGCCTGCTTGCGCTGGTGCGGGATGCCGGCTCGGATCCGTTCTTATGCGTCGGGCGAGATTATGTGGCGGAGCCGCCCTGACCCCTTTCGGGTCGGCCAAACCCAGCTTGCCTCCGCCACATAATATTTCATGCCTCTCTCATGGCGCGGGATTCCCCTGTGCCACAACGCCGGAGGGGCAGAATGCTCGAGTTCTATTTTTCCTATTGTGGGGTGCTCAAGCGCCTGCGTAGCGGTGCACTCGGTGGCGAGATGGATCGCCTCGCGGAGCATTTTTTCACCCTTGGTTATAAGCGAGCGTCTGCCACGATTTACCTGAGCCGGATTGCGCGCTTTAGCCAGTTTGCCGCAACGCGCTGTGGTCCGATGCCTATCTCTCAAGATGTCGTCGACAGCTATTTGTGCACGTTTACTACGGATACTCCACGCATTGGAGCAGTGTCGGCACTGGGACACGTGCGGCGAGTGGCTCCAGAACGCTTCCTTGCTGCTGTTCCCAGTGTAGATAATGATCCGAATGCTCCGCTTCTGAGCTCCTTTTCGGACTATCTGAGCAGGGTGTGCGGACTGGAGTCAAAGTCTCGCGAAGGCGTTCTCCTGGGCAGCCGCCGCTTTCTGGATTGGTTCCATCGCCACCATTCCGGCCAAGACCTCGACGCATTGACGGCTGAGCATGTCCTTGCCGCTGTCGAACATCGGCTGTCACTATCGGCGACCTCCGGTACCCGCACCGCAGCAACTTCTCACATCCGGACATTTCTTCGGTTTTTGTATTGGGCTGGCCACCACGATCAGGATCTCGCGCGCGTCGTCCCCAGGACGCCCCACTGGCGTTTGGCTCATCTGCCGCCGCGCCTTGCATGGGATGACGTTCGGCGTGCAATTGATATGATCGGCGCAACGGCACCGGTTGACGTCCGCGATCGAGCCGTCCTGCTGCTGCTCGCCACCACGGGCATTCGCAACGGTGAGCTGCGCGCCCTTCAACTGCACGATATCCACTGGCGAACTGGCGAGGTTTTTGTCCGGCACACCAAGGGCAAGCGTGATCGGGTGGCCCCGCTCATCGAGGAAGCCGGTGCCGCGCTCGCCGACTACGTCCTGCGCGCTCGACCGAAGGTGGATAGTCCGTATCTGTTCCTGTCCTTCACGCCGCCCGTGGCACCATTCAAATGCGCGTCGCCTGTTTCGAGGATCGTGCGGAAGCGGTTGCGACATGGCGGGGTTGAACTCGGGCAGGTCGCAGGTGCGCATCTCCTGCGCCACAGTCTTGCCACCCAGCTCGTCAAGCAGCGAAGGCCGATCAACGAGGTCGCCGATCTCCTGGGACACCGCAGCATCAACACAACGGCGCTGTACGTAAAGGTCGCGACGTCGCAACTTGCCGAGGTCGCACTTCCCTTTCCGGGAGGCGTGGCATGACCGCCTTTGCCCGATTCCTCGGCGAGAAGGCCGAGTGTTACATCGAGCTACGCCACTCCCTCGGCTATGCCTTCAGCAAGCAAGCCGGCACGTTGCGGGCTTTCGTGAGGTACATTGAGCGCGCTCAGTTCGATGGGCCTGCCACTCGAACTTTGGCGCTGGATTTTGCCCTGTCGTTCAGCGGCGCCGCCAACAGCCGTGTCAGTCGTCACGGCGTGCTGCGCCGGTTTTACGAATATCTCGCCGTCTATGACGCGCGAACCGAAGCCTTGGAGCGCAGAGCTTTCCCCAGATCCAGAGCGATTCCGCCTCCGCGAATCCTCAGCGAGGCCGAGTTGGCATCACTCATCGACGCATGCCGCCGCATCTCGCCGGGAATCCTTCTCAAGGGGCGGACAATGGCCACGCTGATCGGATTATTGGCGAGCTCGGGGCTGCGATCAGGCGAAGTGGTCAGACTTGATCGTTCCGACGTTGATCTGGCCAACGGGATTCTCCTCATTCGGAAGACGAAGTTCCGCAAGGACCGTCTCGTTCCAGTTCACACGACGACCCAGGCTGCCCTTCGTAGCTACGTCCATGAACGGGATGCCGCTTTTCCCATGCCCAAGGACCAGGCCTTTTTCCTCAGCTCTCGTGGCAATCGCCTCTCGGCGACAGGCCTGCAAAACGGCTTTGCCGAGGCCCGCAAGCTTGCTGGTCTCGATGGCGGCAAGCCATTAAGGCCACACGATCTCAGGCACCGGTTCGCCGTGACCCGTCTCGGCCTCTGGCATCAGCAGCGCGCAGACGTTCAGGCGTTGCTCCCGTTGCTCGCCACATATCTCGGTCACGCCAGCTACAGCGACACTGCCTACTATCTCACCGGTTCGGCAGATCTTCTCGCCATTGCGGCGGAGCGCGCCTTCCTCGACGGAGGTGCAGCATGAGCGAACACCTGCTGCTGGCGCCGCTCCTGGAGTCCTACTTTCGCCGGCGCTTGACCAAACAACGCAACGCGACTCCCGCGACCGTGGCCAGCTATCGCGATGCCTTGCGCATGCTGATCATCTTTGCCGCCACCCGATTGGCGAAGAAGCCGGCCGCATTGGCACTCGAAGACCTCGATCGAGACCTCGTTCTCGCCTTCCTCGACGAGCTCGAGGAGAAGCGCAAGAACGTCATCGCCACGCGCAACGCCCGACTAGCGGCCATCCGATCCTTCTTCCATCACGTAGCAGCCGCTGACCCGGCGTCCTTCGGTGTCGCCCAACGCGTGCTGACGATTCCCATAAAACGGGCTCACATTGAGGTGACGCACCACCTCACCAAGGCCGAAGTGGACGCCCTTATTGCGGCCCCCGATCAGAGGACGTCCCGTGGGCGGCGCGACCGAACGTTTCTACTGTTTCTGGCACGGACCGGCGCCCGGGTCTCCGAAGCCACCGGCGTCAACGCAAACGACCTTCAGTTGGAACGGCCGCACCCACAAGTGCTGCTGCGCGGCAAAGGGCGCAGAGACCGCGTCGTCCCCATTGCTAAGGACCTGGCGCGGGCGCTGACATCCTTGTTGAGCGAGCGCGGGATCGCCCATCACGAGCCGCGAGCGATATTCGTCGGCGCCCGCAACGAACGCCTGACTCGTTTCGGAGCGACCCATATCGTGCGGCGTGCGGCCACAGAGGCCGTGCCTACCAGGCCGGCCTTGGCCGACAAGCCCATATCGCCGCACATCTTCCGGCACTCCCTCGCCATGAAGCTTCTCCAGTCCGGCGTGGACGTTTTGACGATCCAAGCCTGGCTCGGGCACGCACAGGTCGCCACGACCCACCGCTATGCCGCAGCGGATGTCGAGATGATGCGCAATGGACTCGAGAAGGCGGGCGTCACCGGCGCTCACGGCGTGCGTTTCCGACCAAATGACTCCGTTCTGCAACTGCTGAACAGCATCTAAATATTATGTGGCGGAAAAATCCGGACCGGCGGGCCTAGGCTGGCACCAGGAAGGCTCCGCCACATAATCTCGCCCGACGCATAAGAACGGTTGGACTAACCCGCTCCGCGATTGCGGAGCGGCAAGGAGGGTGTGTGCCGCCGGCGTGGTCTTGATCGCGTCGTCTGTCGCGCTGTGGTCATGTGTCCACAACAAGCTCGGACTGCGTCAGCATGGAGTGGCTGCTTGCAGCCCATTCCATCGGACAAAGGAGCTTGTCATGACTCACCTTCGCCAGCGCATGAGCGAGGACATGGCGGTGCGCAACTTCGCGCTCAACACCCAGCTGTCATATCTGCAACAGGTCTCGCTATTTGCCCGCCACTTCGGCAAGTCTCCGGACTTGCTCGGGCGAGAGGATATTCGGACCTATCAGGTCTATCTGGCCAACGAGAAGAAGCTGTCGCCCGGCTCGATTCATACCGCCATTGCGGCGCTGCGCTTTCTCTACAAGGTGACGCTCGAGAGGGATTGGGCGCTTGAAGAGGTCCTGCCGCTTCCCAAGAAGCCGCAGAAGCTGCCGATCATCCTCAGTCCCGAGGAAGTTCAGCGGTTCCTCGGCTGTGTCCTTCACGTCAAACACCACGCCATCCTGACCACGTGCTATGCCGCCGGCTTGCGCATCTCGGAAGCGGTTCAGCTAAAGCCCACGAACATCGACAGCCAGAGAATGGTCATCCGTGTCGAGCAGGGCAAAGGCCAGAAGGACCGCTATGTGATGCTGTCGCCCAAGCTGCCGGAGATCCTGCGCGACTATTGGAAGGTGCGCCGGCCAAAGGCGTGGCTCTTCCCCGGCGATCGCGCCGGCCAGCCGATCACCAGGGATGCGGTGGGACAAGCCTGCGCGAAAGCGCGCAACCTCTCCGGATTGTCCAAACCGGTCACGCCGCACAGTTTGCGCCACGCCTTCGCCATCCATCTATTGGAGGCCGGCGCCGACGTGCGCACCATTCAACTGCTGCTCGGTCACAGGAGCCTCGCGACCACCGCCCATTACCTGCGGATTGCCACCAACAAGGTCTGCGCCACGTCGAGCCCCTTCGAGTTCTTACCGCGTCCGGCGCCCACCGTGCCGCCGCCTGCCAAGCCGCAATACTTCTGAGCGGTCGCGGCAATGGCCCGCTCGGGGCCGGAAGTGGCGGATATTTTCCGCTGCTACGGCGATGCCTATCGCACGCAGCATGATGCGTCGCTGTCGACCGCCCAGCGTCGCGTCATGACGGCGATTGAACTATGCCGGACCGCCGCCCTCGGCGGGCACGTCGAAGCATGCGATCAATGCGGCCACCGGCGCATCGCCTTCAACAGCTGCCGCGACAGGCATTGCCCCCGCTGCCAATCGCTGGCCCGAGCACAATGGCTGGAGGATCGTCGCGCCGAGCTTCTCGACACCCAATACTTTCACGTCGTCTTCACGCTGCCGGAGCCCATTGCCGCCATTGCCTATCAGAACAAGGCACTCGCCTACGGCCTGCTCTTTCGCGCCACCGCGGAGACGTTGCGGACGATCGCCGCCGACCCCCGACATCTCGGCGCCGAGATCGGTTTCTTCGCCGTGCTGCACACCTGGGGCCAGAACCTGCTTCATCATCCGCATCTGCATTGCGTCGTCCCAGGTGGCGGCCTTTCTGCCGACGGCGATCGATGGGTCGCCTGCAAGCCCGGTTTCTTCTTGCCGGTCCGGGTGCTCTCGCGCCTGTTCCGACGATTGTTTCTAGAGCACCTGGAGAAAGCCTTCGACGCCGGCCAGTTGAAGTTCTTCTCTGACTTGCAGGCCTTGAGCAAGCGCGATGCCTTCCGGCGCTATTTGGCGCCGCTACGAAAAGCCGAGTGGGTCATCTATGCCAAGCCGCCATTCGCCGGACCCGAACAGGTCCTCGACTACGTCGGCCGCTATACGCACCGCGTCGCCATTTCCAACAATCGCCTCGTCGCCATCGAGGATGGCGCGGTCGCCTTTCGCTGGAAGGACTATCGGCACGGCAGTCGGCAGAAGGTCATGACCGTGGCGGCCGATGAGTTCATTCGTCGCTTCCTGCTACACGTCCTGCCCGAGGGCTTCCATCGCATCCGCTATTACGGATTCCTCGGCAATCGCTATCGCGCGCAAAAGCTCGCCTGCTGTCGTGACCTGCTCGGCATGCCGGTTCCCGAGCCGTCCGACAGCCGATCCGCAAAGGACTACCGCGACCGCTACGAGGCCCTCACCGGGCATTCCCTCAGGCAATGCCCCGCCTGTCGTCAAGGCCAGATGATCATCATCGAAACATTCGACTGCGTCACCGGACACCCGCCATACCAGGACACGTCATGAAGCAGGGACGTCGCCTTCCTATGGCCACCAGCATCGCGCCGGCCCGCTTGGAAGCCAAACTGAGCCGGTCCCGCAAAAGTGTGCGCTCTCATCACCGGCAACCTCTCCCAGGCAGGGCGCGGTGCCGATCCTCACATGCCGGAACCGATATCCGTGCCGCTTTCGGCGCACGCCACGCCTTCAATCGCCGCGTCCGCGACGCATCCGCACCGCCACGCGATCCCTGTTCATGGGTGCGGCCCCAATTGAAAACCCATAGCGGCCACCCGTGCCGACGGCTTAGTCCAACACGTTTTTAGCTCACCGCCGCGATCCACCCCAGCGCACTCTCGCCACCCGCCTTGCAGCGCGACGCCAAGCTAAAAACGCTCTGCATTATGTGGCGCGCCACATAACCGTTCAACGGTGCGCTTTACGTCTTCCGTGCGAAAAGAGCCGACAGGATCAAGATCGTTTGGTGGGACGGCAGCGGCGTGTGTCTTTATGCCAAGCGGCTGGATGAGGCGAAGTTCTGCTGGCCGCGGATCGGCCACCACCGGGTCCAGCTCAATCATGCTCAGCTGATGGCTCTGGTTGACGGAATGGACTGGAAACGGGTTCGAACGGAGACCGTCAGGCGGCCGCAATCGGTTGGGTAAAACCCTGCGGCATGATGAATCAGGAAGCTGAAAACGCGGGAAAATTGCCCGCGAATATGCTCTGATTTTGGCCATGTCGGCACCCGATCTCGCGCTCCCGGACGACGTTGACGCGCTCAAGGCGATGGTTGTTGCCATGGCCGAAAAAGCCGCCGGTCTGGAAGAGCGTAATGCCGATCTCGAAGCCCACAATACGCATCTCGAGTTGGTCAACAAGAGCGCCGAGGAGCGGATCGCACGACTGACGGCGGTGGTGAAGATGCTGGAGCGGTCGCGCTTCGGCAGCCGCTCCGAAAGGTTGCGGGCCGGTGCGCTGAGCGAGGAGCAGTACGCTCTGGTCTTCGACGAGATCGAAACCGGCGTGGCGGCCATCCAAGCGCAGATGGAGAAGTCTGCGGGCGGCTCGAAAGCGAAGCGCGCCCCGCGCCCTCGCAAAGGCTTTGCGGCCCATCTCGAACGGATCGAGGTGGTCATCGAGCCCGAGACGCCTGCTGGCTGCGAAGGACTGGAAAAGATCCTGATCGGCGAGGACGTCTCCGAACGGCTCGATGTCACCCCGGCGAAGTTCCGAGTGATCGTCACGCGTCGCCCCAAATATGCCTACAAGGGTTGGGACGGCGTCATCCAGGCAGCCGCGCCCGCCCGCATCATCGAAAGCGGCATTCCGACCGAAGCGCTGCTGGCGCAGATCGCGGTGTCGAAATACGCCGATGGCCTGCCGCTCTACCGCCAGGAAGCGATCTATGCCCGCGATCAGGTCGAGATCGACCGGTCACAGATGGCGCAGTGGATGGGCAAGGTCGGCTTCGAGCTTGAGCCGCTGGCCGATTATGCACTGACCCGCATCAAGCAGGGTGAGCGGGTCTTTGCCGATGAGACCACGCTGCCAACGCTGGCACCGGGATCGGGTAAGGCCAAGACGGCCTATTTGTGGACCTATCTGCGCGATGACCCGAAAGAACAGCCTCTTCGCTGGCAGCGACGGCGGCGGGCGGACATGGGCCACCATCGCCACGCTGCTGGCCACCGCCAAGATGAACCAGGTCGATCCGCACGCCTGGCTCACCCAGACCCTCGAGCGCATCGCCAATGGCTGGCCAAACAGCGATATCGACGCCCTCATGCCCTGGAATTACCAGAGCTGAACGGCCTCAGCTGCCCGCTTACTTTGAAGTCAAGCTGCTGCTGTTCTTTCCGGATCGTGTCGTCGGCGGGGTCACTCGCTTCTCTTCGCGGTCGGCGCCAGGCCGCCGCATGATGGGGTCAGGGAGCAAGACGTCTCAATCTGTTTCACGACCTCCAAAAGCACTCGGCCTCGAGGCTCTGGACACTCAACGAGGTCGTCTTGCCCATCATCCCTATGGAACAATCCGGGCATCGCCCTTTCGGGCGAAAGCTCTGTTCTTTGCTCTCTCGATGTCCATTCGGTTCAGGTCGAGGCGGAAGCAGGCTCCTTTCCATAGTGGAATACGGTCGCGTCAACCCACACGCGATGCAGGATGACGGCAAGCTTGCGGGTGACCGCAATGCGGGTCCGCGCCATGCCGCAGCGCCTCGCGATGGTCAATCCCCAGGCGCGCAGGCTCGACCACTTCTTGCTCCGCACGCGCAGCGAACGCGCTGGAAGCGCCGTTCGGGCGAGTTCCTCGCCGCAGCGGCTGATCTTGCCTGGATATTGATAGCCGTCAGCCCAGATGCGCCCCCCCACAGCCCGCGACGAACCGAACCGCTCCGGCCGATCAATCGTGGCGCGGAAGGCGAGCGCGGTGATGGGACTAACACCGGGAGCACTCATTAGCCGCCGGCAGACCTCTTCCTTGCGGGCGATATCGAGAACCTGCTTCGTCAGGCGGGGGAACTCTTTCAGCATTGTCGCCAGGATCGTCAGAAGCGGCTTGACCAGCGGCTTCGCCATGGCGTCGGCGCCGGCCGACTCGCGCACGCGCTCGGCAAAGGCGGTCCGAGACGGCATGCCAAAGCTTGATGCCGGCTTCCCGAAGGATCGCCATGACCACATTCTCGATCGTGCGCATCTCGTTGAGAACGGTTCGGCGGGCAACAAGCAGAGAGCGCCAGAGCCGGCATTGCTGGCTCTTCACACGCACCTGCCGATACCAGCCAGTGCGCATGATTGTGCCAGGGCGCGGGCCTCGATCCACTATTCAGAAGGAACGGCGACGTGGCAAGTGGCAGGCGGCGAGGGCTGCGGATGGCCGCTGATCGGGCGCAACCTCGGTCCTAGTGGCAAGTAGCGGGCCCGGCCGAAATCGGCGGTCCGAAATAGCCCGGACTGGCGAGCATGCCGCGGGTCGTGGAGGCGTGCCAATGCGAGGCTCCTGTCCTCGTCTGGAGCCGATTTGCTCGAGTTGCCGGCACACCTGTCGCAAGCTCATTCGATCCAGCCCGACCCATGCAAAGGTCAGACGAACAATGTGCGCCGGTCCATCAGCAGCGCCTGATGGGCGAAGCGGCGGGCGAGCCGATCGGGAGCATGGAAGAGAGACGCTCGACGTGGCCACTGCCAACGCATCCCTCAGCCGCCAGCGCTGGGCGAAGCAGGATTGAACCGCTGTAAACGTCATCCTGGTAGCTGTGAGCTGCTCAAGCACGAAGCCGTCGGCGGCAATGCGTTTTCGTCTTCGAGTGGCCTGACTGGCAATCCTGTTGTCGTTGCGCGTCTGGGCTGGCTGGACACCCGCGCATAAAAGTGCACATCGCGCCTTGGTCATTGCTCACCTCCCGATCTGGCTGTCACGCCCGTCACCTTCTATGAGAGGCCCGTGCGACGTGCCGGCCGTTGGCTCGTGCGCCGGATGGTCGGCACAAGCCGGGCGTAGGCCTCGAGCAGATTTTGGCGGCCCGGTTCTTGTCGCTCCGAACGACACGTGCACGCGCAGCACAGGGCGATCCATGCGCCGGACCATGTGCGCCTCCATAGGCCGGCCCGCACCCGGGCCGTCGATGGCGCATTAAAATCCCGTGGTGGCTCTGATTCGCCCCGACAAATCGACTCGTATCCCGACCACGACGGGCCTCAACAAGCTGCCGCCTACGGCTTGGACGCTCCATGCACACCGACCACTCAAAGGCACATTGGCAACATCGTACGGGGGCTGTCGAGCGCACATTCGGCTGGATGACGCGCTGGCGGCGCCTCGTGCGCAATTATGAACAGCGCATCGACATCTCTCACGCCATGATCCTCGTCGCCATGGGTGGAAACCTTGTCCGACGACATGCCCATCCCTGATTCCCAAAACGGACTCTAAGCTTCGGTATTTCTCTCAGTCTAGGATTGCGGTGTGAGCACTGTTTCGACGAGCCTGACCCAGTATCCGATACCGTAGGGGATTGCCTCATCATCAAAATCGTACGCCGGGTTGTGTAGGGCAGCAGTCGGTCCGTTGCCGAGGTACATGATCGCTCCGGGCCTCTCTTGAAGCATGTAGGCAAAGTCTTCAGACGAGCTGCGTGGGGGCATCTTCGCATCGACGGAGGCTACGCCCACAAGGCTCTGGGCCGCCTGGATCGCGAGATCCGTCTCCGCCATGTGATTGAATGTGACCGGTGTGTCCCGCCGGTAGTCGAGCTCCGCATCCCCGCCGAATCCACGAGCTATGCTTTGCGCCGAGTCTTGGATCTTCTGCTCGGCGAAGGCACTCAGCGCAGGGGAGAATGTCCTGACCGTGCCGGCCAGATGAACCTGCTCAGGGATTACATTATAAGCAGAGCCGGCGTTGATCTTGGTCACGGAGACGACTAGCGCCTCGATCGGATTGGTTTGTCGCGACACCAGCGTCTGCAGGCCCAGGATCACCTGGGCAGCGATGACAATGGGATCAACCGCCTCATGCGGCCTCGCGGCATGCCCGCTCTTCCCCTTCACTATTAGGTCGAAGTCATCCAACGAGGACAGGGCGGGGCCGTGGCAGGTCGCGAACTTGCCGACCTCGACGCCAGGCGTGTTGTGCAGCCCGAATACCTTGGAGATGCCAAACCGATCTAGGAAGCCTTCATGAACCATTTTCTGAGCGCCCGAGGGGAGGATTTCCTCGGCAGGCTGGAAGATCAGCGCAACGGAGCCCTTGAAGGTGCGGTTGCGGGCAAGGTGCCTTGCCGCGCCGAGCAGCATGGCGCTATGCCCGTCGTGTCCGCAGCCGTGCATATGGCCCGGAACTTCCGAGGACCAGTCCTTTCCCGAGGCTTCGAGTATCGGTAGTGCGTCCATGTCGGCTCTGAGCCCGATCGTCGGTCCTTCACCGACTTCCCCTTTGATCACTGCGACAATGCCGGTCTCGGCGATGCCGGTTTCAATATGTTTGATCCCGAACGATGCCAGCTTTTCGGCCACGAACTGCGCCGTATTCTTCAGACTGAAGCCAAGTTCGGGATTCCGGTGGAGATGACGCCGCCACGCAGTTGCTTCCGCGTGGTTTTCTCGGAAAGGTTCAACGCTCTGCAAAATATTCCCCTGACAGTTTCGATCGGGCAAGCGGCGGGTTAGCCATACTATATCATTTTGCCGCGGCATCTTCTCCAATTCAGTTTGCATATATCGATCATCTGGAATCGAGATTCGGCAGGATGCACAACTCTCATTTGACGAGAATGAGCTAGCTCAGGCGTAATGATATCTGCGCGCATCAGTGATCTCGAAGCCAAATGATTTTCGCACAAACAATATATGGCCGACCCACGAAGCGGCCGCACAATGTCGAGTGATTCCGCAGCGAATTTGCTGCCATCAAACACCGACGATCAACTAGCAGCGCCGAAAGATGCCACACCCTCGCCGCTCGCCCCATAGCATCTACGCCAGGGGCAGTATCGAGCCCGGACCGCGATTTTTCTGCGACGGCTACTGATAGCATTGACGAAGATCCGTGCTCAACGGACACGCCCACTCAGGCGAGTTCGGCGCAGCAGCCGAGAAAGCGTTCAACGAACATCCTGGACTACGCAGAGGGTCAGCAATGCGCCGCGATGGCGCTAACCCAGACAGCGTCTGCTAGGGATTCAGTGCATCGGAAACCGATTGCTTGCGCAAGTCCGGGGGTCCGGTGGGGATGGGATTGTAAATCTCGTCCCAGAGGAGGTCGTGATTGGCACCGCGCCGCGGTACCAGCGGCCACCAACGATTTCCATGTGGACCTAACCGCCGATGAGCAGCGTTTACGACTGGCCAACCGGCTTGCGGCTGCGATTCGCGTCATCCGCGCCGGGTGAGGCACGCCATGGCCGACATTCTGCGCGCCCGCATAACGATCGCATGCGGCTACCAGAATGCCAATGATCTCAACGGCTGCGCACCGATCCAACCTAGATACCGGAAGTTTCGCCAAGCGCGATAGTACACTTGAGGCGTTCGCTTCAAAGCGCTGTTGTCGGGTGCGCCGTGCTGTCGATGCTCTGCGGACATGTTGGTGCGGTTAGCACAGGTGATGAATTCCTCGCCCATACCATCACGAAACGCATAATTTCAGCACCCTTAGAGCGCCTTTCAGAGACTTTCGACTTGGCACTGCCCTTAACCTCTCACGACTTGTGGTCATTTTATGGCCCAAGCACTGAACATGAAGACCGTATGTGCGCCGAGTCCGCGGGACACCTCTTTTAAATTCCACTGCAGACCGGAGCGCTTTTCCTGAGGTTCGAAATGCGAAAACTTCCCTCCCATGTGGAGTACGTGATCATCGGCGGTGGCATCATTGGCCTTTCAATTGCCTATCACCTGACACAACTTGGACATCGGGATGTCCTCCTGCTCGAACGCGACCAGCTTACCAGCGGCACTACATGGCATGCCGCTGGTCTAGTTACCCAGCTTCGGGCAAACGAGAACATGGCGAAGCTCGCCCAGTATTCGGCCGAGTTGTTCCGGGACCTTGAGAGGCTAACCGGACAGGCGACGGGCTTCAGGCAGAGTGGCTCGATCACGGTCGCAGCCACAACCGCACGGCTGGAGGAGCTGAAGCGTGGGGCGTCGATGGGACGGTCCTTCGGACTGGAAGTCGAGATGATCGATGCAGCCGAAGCCCAGCGACGCGTCCCGTTGCTGGACGTGAGCGACGTTCTCGGAGCCGCGTGGATCGCCTCTGATGGCATGACAAATCCCATCGATACCGCGCGCGCATTCGCAGCCGGCGCACGGCAGGGTGGAGCGACGATCCTCGAGCGCGCTCCGGTCACCCGCATTATCGTGCAGAATGGCCGGTTAACTGGGGTCGAAACAGCATCCGGGGTCATCCGCGCCGAAAAGGCAGTGATCTGCACCGGAATGTGGAGCCGAGGGATTGGTGCGGACCTCAACTGGACCATTCCGCTCCACGCTGCCGAGCATTTTTACGTCGTTACCGAGGCGATTCCGGATTTGCCTCACAACTTGCCCACAATCCGTGACATGGACGGGCGCTTTTACGCGAAGGCAGACGCGGGCAAGTTGCTGGTGGGCTTCTTTGAACCCGACGGCAAGCCGTGGGGCATGGGGGGAATCGCGCATGATTTCAGCTTCGATTCACTACCTGAAGACTTTGATCACATCGAACCCCACCTCTCCGCCGCCATTGAGCGCATGCCGGCTCTGGCAAATGTCGGGCTGCAACTGAATTTTAATGGTCCAGAGAGCTTCACGCCGGACAACCGTTTTTTGCTCGGACCTGCGCCGGAGATCACTGGTCTATATACGGCCACAGGCTTTAATTCTTGCGGCATCGAGTCATCTGGCGGCGCCGGGAAAGTCATGGCCGAGTGGATGTCGACGGGCGACCCCTCAAATGACTTTTGGGAGATGGACGTCCGCCGCGCCATGCCGTTTCAGCGAAATCGCAAATACCTGCATGACCGGACCATTGAAGCTGTCGGCAATCTTTGGGTGCTCCATTATCCGCACAAATCTGCCAAAACGGCGCGAAACGTTCGTTTGTCTCCGCTTCATCATCGACTTGCCCAAGCTGGTGCAAACTTTGGTGAGATCGCCGGGTGGGAGCGAGTGCAATGGTTTGGCGCACCAGGGTCGCCGACAAGTTCGCACGGCACATTCGGTCGTGACGACTGGTTCAGGTTGAGTGGCGAGGAACACGAGGCCACCCGTTCGGGGGTGGCGCTGTTCGACCAGACGTCCTTTGCTCACCTGCTGGTTCAAGGTAAAGACGCCCTCGCACTCCTCCAACGGCTGTCGACCAACGACGTGGACGTTCCGCTGGGCCGGATCGTCTATACCCCGTGGCTTAATAAGCGCGGAGGCATGGAATCGGATGTCACGATCGCCCGAACAGGCGAAGATGAGTTTCTGGTTGTCACGGCTGCCGTGCAGCGTATCCGCGATCTTGCTTGGCTGAAAATGCATGCAAAGGGCGCAGGCCACGTCTCCGTTGCAGATGTGTCGTCAGGGTACACGACGCTGTCAGTGATGGGACCGCGCTCAAGGGATCTACTGAAACGCGTGAGCCCGGCTGACTTTTCCGACGACGCGTTCCGGTTCGCAACATCCCGCGAAATCGAGATAGGCTATGGCCTGGCGATGGGTTTCCGCATGACCTTTGTGGGGGAACTTGGTTGGGAGCTGCATATTCCGGTCGAGCAGGCTCTCGGGATTTATGATGCGCTCGTCGCGGCGGGGCAGGATCTCGGTGTGCGTCACGCGGGCTATGTCGCACTGAACTCATTGCGACTTGAAGCCGGTTATCGTGACTGGGGCTCGGACGTCGGAGACGAAGATACGCCCCTCCAGTCGGGCCTGGGTTTCACGATTGCCTGGGACAAGGGGTCGGACTTCATCGGGCGATCGGCCTTGGAGGCCCAGCGGGGGCAAACGCCGCGTCGGCGTCTTGTCCACCTGGCTGCTCCCCAATCTGCACCGCTGATATTCGGCACGGAGCCCGTCTGGCGGAACGGGGCACTCGTAGGTTACCTGCGCTCTGCGGGCTTCGGGCATACCGTCGGTTGCGGTGTCGGCATGGGATACCTCCACTCAGATACCGGAGTGAGTGCCGAATGGCTGTCGAAAGGAGATTTTGAGATCGAAATTGCCGGTGAACGGCACGCTGCGATGGCAACGCTACGCCCCCTGTTCGATGCAAAACGGACTCGCGTGAAGGGCGAATGGCTGAAGACGGAAGATCTGATCCATCCTGAACTGCGCGCTGCGATGTCGAAAGCGTGACCTTTAACACCATTTCAAGTCCTGACGCTGCTGAGGCCCAAGTAATGACTGCCAACGGCGACCGCTCCATGGTCCTCACCCTATCCTGTCCCGATCAGCCCGGCATTGTGTCGACTGTGTCGGGGCTCCTTTACCATGCTGGATGTAACATCCTCGACGCTCAGCAATTCGATGACACGGAGACGGGCCAATTCTTCATGCGGGTTGTCTTTCTCCGCCTTGCCCAAGCCAAATCCGAGGAGGCAATTGTCTCCCTAATCCAAGAGCAGTCTGTGCGCCTTGCCATGAGGTTCGTCTTGCGGCCAAGTTCCGCGGTGAAACGGGTGATGCTACTGGTCTCGAAGTTCGACCATTGTCTGACGGACCTGCTCTATCGCTGGCGCACCGGCGAATTGCCCATGGTGGTAACTGCGGTGGTTTCCAATCACAGTCGCGAGCGCCTGGCGTCAACCGATCTGGGCAAGTTGCCATTTTTTCACTTGCCTGTCACCAAAGACAGGAAGACGGAGCAGGAAGCGGGCATCTGGAAACTGGTGCAGGAAACCAAAACGGACCTAGTTGTCCTCGCGCGTTATATGCAAATCCTGTCGACCGATTTGTCGAGCAAGCTGTCAGGGCGCTGCATCAACATTCACCACTCATTCCTGCCGGGCTTCAAGGGCGCCAAGCCCTATCACCAAGCCCATGAGAGGGGCGTCAAGGTCATCGGGGCGACCGCGCATTACGTTACCTCCGACCTCGACGAGGGGCCGATCATCGAGCAGGATATCGAACGCATCTCGCATCGCGACACACCGGACGACCTTGTGCGAAAAGGCCGCGACATCGAAAGGCGTGTCCTTGCGCGGGCGGTCCACTATCACCTTGACAATCGCGTGGTGCTCAACGGAAAGAAGACGGTCGTTTTCACCGACTGAGCGGCGCGTAATCAACCAGGACTGAGCGGTCGTGTCCTTGCGCCATGCGCTCCAAAACTCAAAACGCGTGAGCTTCGGTCTCCCGCTGCGAGGTAGCGCGACGGAGATCCGACCGGGTGCGCCCTTTTTCCGCCCCTCCGGCCGGCTGGCTTGCGTGGCAGTGGAGAGGCTCACGTCGCCGTGCTTATCCAACCTTGTGAGTTCATTTGACATTTGCAGGTTCCACTCTGTTGATTGCGGTCGCAGGTCGTTTTGCTTAATCATTGGGCGGCACGAAGAGCCGCAAGCCTCACTGAATGTGACATTCCGTTGCACAAGCATCAAACTTTCGGCCACCCAACATTAGGTCCACCAGAGAACAAGATCCGGCCGGGCAAACCCAAAAAAGCTGTTCAGCACTAGGCGACGCTTTCCGTTGCCTGATTGACCGGTGACCCCGTGAACGAAACCGCCATCGATCAGGCCGATATCCCCCGCCCTGAGCTGGAAGTCGCGACAAGGAACGCCCTCGAGATAGGCTGCCGAATAGGGATATCCCGTAGTCTCCACACCTTGAGACTTTCGGTCGGTGACTGTCGGCTTGTGGCTCCAGAGTCGCAGATTGCCACCTTCCTCGGGCATGCTGGGATAGAAGTTGAGTGCTGCGACGGTGTTGTGCGCCACCGCAGAAAGCTCGTAATCGTTCCCAGCACATAACACTTGAGCGACGTCGTCGTGGGGGTCCAAGGAGAATGTGCCGCTGCCAGACCAACTGAGAGCGCGACAAACATTAGCCTGACCGTGCTCCGAACGGGCCAGCCGCAATTCAATGCCCTGTTTGCGAAGCTCGCGCTTCAACGCGTCGAACAATGCTCGGACCGGATCAACCAGATCCTCAAAAAGGGCGTCGACGTACGGTCGCGCAGTTTCCGCCTCTGCGAAATAGGTGGCTGCATCCTTCCTGTAGTGGGATGCGCCGACATATTGTCCGGGGACGCCATCCTTACGCTCCTTGAGACCGGGACTGCCACTGAAGTTCGCGGTGATCTCCTCGGCTATTTCGGTGCTGAAAGCCTGCCTGATGTGCAGAGCGGTGATCTCACCTTTTAGGACTGAGATGATCTCTGCAGTGCTGATCGAGCCGGTTCGCTCTCTCATCGCAACAGGCGAGATGGCTGGCGCTTGAGATACCGTGTTAGGCATTGGCTTGCTCCTGTAGTGCGTGATCAAGGATGGCGATGCCATGATCAAGTTCGACATCGGTGATGGTTATCGGCGGCAGGACTTTGATAACGTCGCGATTTGGCCCTGAGGATTCGATCAGCAGGCCATTTTCGAACGCAACATCATGCACACGGCCGACAACGGCCTGTGAACGGCATTTGAGGCCAGCCATCAGACCGCGGCCGCGCTTTTGTTCAATGCACCTGGGAAATTTCGCAAGGAGGCAGTCAAGGTGTCCTTGCAGCTTGATGGCTGTCCGGTCGACGCCCGCAGTAAACTCCCTGTCGGACCACATTTTGCACATGGCCCCCGCAGTCACGAAGGCGAAATTGTTGCCTCGGAAAGTCCCGCTATGTTCTCCGGGATTCCATACATCTATGTCCGGGCGAATAAGAACGATGGAGAACGGACTACCTGAACCGCTTAGGGATTTTGAAAGGCACACGATATCGGGTTCGATTTTCGCGAACTCGAATGAGAAGAAATCGCCCGTTCGCCCCGAACCTGCCTGAATGTCGTCGACGATCAAAACAATGCCGTGCTTACGGCAAATGCGCTGAATTTCTGTGAGCCAAGCTGCAGATGCGGTGTTCATGCCTCCTTCTGCCTGAACCGTCTCCAGAATGATTGCAGCAGGCTTTTCTATGCCGCTCCCTGGGTCGCCCAAAGCGCAGTCGATGTAACTCGCGGAATCGAAAGCTTGGTTCGGATAGCCGTCATAGGGGACACGGATCACATCGTGGCGAGCAACGCCGCCCAGTTCCCTGGTTGACGCTGAACCCGACACTGCTAGAGAGCCGAGCGACATGCCGTGAAACGCATTGGTGAAGGCCATGACACTCGAGCGGCCGGTATATTTTCGCGCCAGGGCCAGCGCCGCTTCGTTAGCATTGGTGCCGGTCGGCCCAGGAAACTGTATCTTGTAGGAAAGGCCTCTAGGCTTCAGGATCGAATCGACAAACGCCTCAATGAATTCACGTTTTGCCGCCGTATACATATCAAGCGACAGAAGAATGTTCTCGCCAGCGAGATATTCGATGGCGGGTGCAATAATATTGGGGTTGTTGTGTCCATAATTAAGTGCCCCGGAGCCTACGAGGAAATCGATATGAGGCTTACCGGTCTCGTCCCAAATTGTCGCACCAAGGGCCTTCGTAAAAACTGCGGGAAACGATCGCCCATAGCGACGAACATTAGACTCATAGGCCGTGAAAGCGTCGGTATTCATTTTAAGGTCCTCTGCACGTAGGCGTCGCGTTCAACGAGAGAGCGCTTAAATGCCTTTGGCGGGCGGTGTTCTTCAGTTTCACATGGAAGATCAGAACAGTCCGGGCGGAAATTGGTTGTGTCGGCTCCAGGGGCTGCGTTTCGTATGCTGCACAGGTGACTGCGTTTACACGAACTCGTTTCTAGAGCTTTCGGGCAAGCACCGAAACTACGGCATCTGGTAGTTGACGCATCTGCTCATCGCGCACGACGCGCCTGCCAACATCAAAACCTTAGCGCCAGCTGCGGTTCACATGTGGCAGGCGCTTCCACATACAGCACCGCATGTTGGGTGTTGCAGCTTTTTTTCGCCAGCAACACGAATGGTCTTTATGTTATGGAGATCATGCCCATGGCCTTGACTAGCTCGTCAACCGATCGGATCGGGATCCCTTGCAAATAGGCTTCGTGGATGACGGCGGTCGCCGCCTTCTCCGCCATGCGGCGCGGTTCGAGGAAACCCGGGAAGTAGTTTCGCTTCCTGAGCTTCGGGATACGCAGCTCGACCGTGCCGGCCCGCGTCTCCAGTCCCGGTCGCGGTAGCCATTGCGCTGGCGAGCCGCAGCGGGTTCTTCTCGCCATAGCCGACTCCGGTGGCCGCGCTCACCTCCATCTCCATCATCTCCAGCAGGGAGATCGGTACCCGGGTCTTCTCCACGAGGGTGCGCAGGTTCATCATCGCCGGTCATCGGTGGTCCTTCCGAAATAGGTTGGCGTCAACAGCCAGACCTTACCGGAAAGTGTGTTCGGCCTTGCAGGTGCCGATTCCAAAATACCGCGTGTGGGCGATATCGAGGATGCGATTGAGAACGCTCGAGAAGCTGTGTCCGGCGGCCGTCGCGGCCAGAACATAAGTGCTGGGCATACCGATCGCTGGCATGGAGTTGATTTCCAGAACAAAGCGCTGGCCACAGCGGTCGATCCGGAGGCCGACGCGGGCGTAATCCCGGCACTGGCAGGCCCGGAAGGTCGCAACCGAAATTCCGCAGCACTGTCGTAAGCTTGCTCCCGATTTGCGCCGGGCACTCGAGGCGCAGATTCCAGCTAGGGTCAGGACCCATTAATTTGTTGAATTGATCTCTGTTGGGTGATTCAAGGTGGCAGGAGGTGCCGCCTTGAGTGATTTGCTGATGTTAACGCCGGAGCAGATGCGCCGGATCGAGCTCTATTTTCCTTTGTCGCATGGTGTGCCGCGTGTAGATGACCGCCGGGTGCTGAGCGGCATCCTGTTCGTGATCCGCAATGGTCTTCGCTGGCGAGATGTCCCTTCCGACTACGGTCCGCACAAGACCATCTACAACCGCTTCATCCGCTGGAGTCGGCTGGGTGTGTTCAACCGCATCCTGGCGGAACTGGCCGCGCAGGGCGGCGAAACGGACAATCTGATGATCGATGCCACCCATCTCAAAGCGCATCGCACTGCCGCCAGCCTTTTTAATAAGGGGCTCTATCCCGATGTATCGGACGCAGCCGAGGCGGACTGACCACCAAGCTGCAAGTGGTCTGTGACGGCAAGGGACGTCCGCGGCTGCTGCATCTGAGCGAAGGGTAGGCCAATGATCACAAGACTGCTGCGGCAGTGATCGAGGATTTGCCCGCCGCCAAATCCCTGCTCGCCGATCGGGCCTACAGTTCAGCGGCCTTCCGCCAGGCGCTCGTCGAGCGCGGTATCACGCCATGCATCCCACCCCATGCCAAGCATCGTGTTCAGCACAGCTACGATCCTGTCCTATACCGACAACGCCACAGGATCGAGAACATGTTCGCACGCCTCAAAGACTGGCGACGCATCCACACCAGATACGACCGATGTGCTCACACCTTCCTGTCGGCGATCGCATTCGCTGCAGCCTTCATCTTCTGGATCAATGAGTCCTGGCTTATGACCGTGGTCAAGAATGATGGATGAACTTTTTCGCCCTATGCCTTTTGCCACAGGTTTGCCCTTCGTTGATGGGGCAGCACGGAGACGGGATGGGCCTTGAGACGACGGTTGATCCAGCTCTTATCCGCGGGTTGGTTACCGCACTTCCGTAATTCGTCCTGGGCTATCCCTGTCTAATATCGGGCGTTGGGCTGATGCCCAGCCACATAGTTAGCACGGGAGTTCCCCACCGTGGCTACATCCCGTCGCCGTGCTGCCCGGTTTTTTGCCGGAAGATCCGGGCGCGGGCAGAGCCCCTCAATCCGGCGGCGCCCGCGCCAAGGGGACGCTTGCCGGGATCCTGATCTTCGGTGAAGAAGCGCGCTGCATTTCAGTTGACCGGTTCGATCTGGTGGCCGATGGCCCACAGGAACGCCGCCATCTCGCGCGCGACCGCCGCAATCACGATGGGTTTCTTCTTGCCGGCAGCCGTCATGCGCCGGTAGCGGGCGCAAAGCCGTGTCTGCGCCTTCCAGGCGATCTCGCGCACGGCCTTCGGCAGGCCCTCGAGCCGGACCCGAATGGTCTCCGTCACCCTGGCCGGATAGCGATAGCTCCAGGCGCCCTCCACCAGGACGCGACGCGCCCGCCGGTTGCCGGCCAGCGTCAGGCCGCCACGCTTTACTGTGTCGCCGGTCGAGCGCTCCGAGGGCACCAGGCCGAGAAAGGCCATCAACTGCCGCGGATTGTCGAAGCGGCGGACATCGCCGACTTCGCTGACAAAGGTGACGGCGACGATGAAGGACACACCACGCAGCGCCTGATAGGCCGCCACCACCGGCGCCATCGACCAGCTCGGCACCAGCTCAGCCAACTGCGCATCCAGCCGCTCCAGCCGGTCCTGCGCATCGGTGATCACGTCGACCTGGTCCTGGAACACGATCTGCTGGGCCGGATGGTCGAACTTTTGCGCCGCCAGCCAGCGGGCATGGGCCCGGGTCCAGTTCTTGCAACCGGTAAAGACCCGGCCATGGCGCAGCAGGAACGAAAGCAGCATCTGGCGCTTCTTGCGCAGATCCTCGCTCGCCGCGGACCGCACCCGCACCATGTCGCGCACCGCTTCATGCACCGTATCTGGAACCCAGATTCCCTTCAGTTCTCCAGCCCGCAGCAGCCGCGCCAGACTGACCGCATCGCGCCGGTTCGTCTTGACGCGCTCGCCCGGGCGCTTGGGGATCAGCGACGGCGCAACGACATCGCAGCGCTGACCGAGCTCGACGATCTGCCGGTAAAGCCCGTAGCCGGTCGGGCCGGCTTCGTAGCAGAAATGCAGGCGGGGATGCTTTTTCTCCAGCTTGCGCACGAAGCGCTCGACCGCCGCCGGCCTCGCCTCGATCTCGCCGAAATACCGGACCTCCCCATTGCGGCCACCCTCGGCAACCGCAATTGCGTGCTTGGCTTTCGACACATCGACACCGACGTAAAAAACGTTATCTTGCTCCATGGCCCGTCCTTTCTTCGCTTGGGGCTCGGCTCGGCACTCCCGAGCAACCCCCGTTTGCTTAACAGCTGCAAAGACTAAGGGCGGGCCGCCGCTCAGACCACGGTCATAACGTCTAAGGTGGTCATACAGCGCTGATTGCACCGCGATTGCAGCGCGCAGTCGCGTGCGGCGCTGTGGCCGGCGAGCAGAGGATTTGGCGTCAGCCAGATCCGTCCAGGAGCAGAGACGGTGTTTGACTAGATGCCGGCCATGAGCATGAGCTTCAGTTCCGTGTACTCTTCGATGCCGTGGCGGGATCCTTCGCGACCGATACCCGACTCCTTGATGCCTCCGAAGGGAGCAAGCTCTGTTGAGAGACGCCCGCTGTTGACTGCGACCATGCCGTACTCAAGCGCCTCTGCGACACGCCATATGCGGCCGATATCGCGCGCATAAAAGTAGGCGGCGAGGCCGAATTCGGTGTCGTTCGCCATCGCGATCACGTCCTCGTCCCCGCTGAATCGGAACAGCGGGGCAAGCGGTCCGAACGTCTCTTCTCGGGCAACCTTCATCGACTGGGTGACGTCGGAGAGCACCGTCGGCTTGTAGAAGGTGCCACCTAGCTCATGACGAGTGCCCCCTGTAAGTATGCGCGCACCCTTCGCCACTGCGTCGGCAATATGCTGCTCCACCTTCGCAACCGCGGCCGCGCTTATCAATGGTCCCTGGCCAATGCCTTCGGCCATGCCGTCGCCGACCTTGAGCCGCGCAACTGCGGTCGCAAGCTTTTCGGCAAACGCATCGTAGATGGAATCTTGAACATAGATCCGGTTCGCACACACGCAGGTCTGGCCCATGTTGCGGAATTTCGACGCCATGGCCCCAGCGACAGCCGCATCGATGTCGGCGTCATCAAAGACGATGAAGGGAGCGTTGCCACCCAATTCGAGCGCGAGTTTCTTCACGGTTATCGCGCACTGCGCCATCAGGAGCTTCCCGACCGCCGTGGAACCAGTGAAACTCAGCACGCGGACATCCGGGCTGTCGCAGAGTGCCTTTCCGATCGCGTGAGCGTTTCCTGTGACAACATTGAGGACGCCGGGCGGCAGACCCGCCTTCTGCCCGATGGCAGCAATGGCGAATGCCGTGAGCGGTGTTTCCAGCGCAGGTTTGACGATGGCCGTGCAGCCAGCCGCAAGGGCCGGGCCAACTTTGCGGGTTATCATCGCTGCCGGAAAGTTCCAGGGCGTGATTGCGGCAACGACGCCCGCTGGTTGACGGATCACCACAATGCGGCCGTCCTGGATGTGGCTTGGAATTGTCTCGCCGTAGATCCGCTTTGCTTCTTCGGCGTAGAATTCCAAAAAGGAGGCCGCGTAGAAGATCTCGGCCTTGGCTTCAGACAACGGCTTGCCCTGTTCGCTGGTTAGTATCCGAGCCAACTCGTCGGCATATTTCACCATGAGATCGTGCCATCGGCGCATAGTCGTCGATCGCTCCTTGGCAAGGAGCCCTGCCCAAGCCGGGAACGCGCGCTTGGCCGCTGCGATGGCCTTGGCAGTCTCTGCCGCGCCGAAATCGGGAACCTTCGCAATTTCTTCGTTGGTGGAGGGATTGAGCACCGGCAATTCAGGCACCCCCACCCATTCGCCATCCACCAGGCATTGCGTCGGCCAGCGCTCTCGCATTTCGGACCTCTTGGTTGTCTTGGTGCGTTCAGCGATTTCGCCAGCAGCGCGCTTCGCAAGTTCAATGTCAGGCATAATCATGTGATTCCAACCTTGGTCGGGTGATAGTGACTGGGCTCATGTGGGGAGCGAACTCCTCTCCGTTCACCTCGATAATCGCTCCAACGAATGGATCTGCATGGAAAAGGGCATGAACAGACGCATGATCCCGGAGGTCGGCGGGGCTGGCTAGCAGGCGGCCCCCGGACGGTATTTCCTTGCGAACCGCCTGCTCAGTGGCTCGCAAGGTGTCCGCGTTCTGGCTGAAAAAGCCACGTCCCAACCGGCGATGCGCAGTTGGCGAACACAGGCCAAACCAATTCCCGACGAGCCTCCTGAGACAACGGCAACCTTCGTGGAAGGCGCCGTCGTCATACCAGTTCCGATGGTTCGCCAAGGGTGCCCGTGAAAAGCGAGATCGGCGGGTGCGCATCAGGATCGCTGATGACTTCGATGAGCACCGGCGTCTTCGAGGACAGAGCGCGGTCGAGGGCAGGCCCAATGTCGCCCGGATTTTTGACTGTTACCGCTTCACAGCCGCAGGCCTTGGCGAGAGCAGCATGGTCGACGGGAGCGAAATGACAGGCTGTCGTATAGCCGCCGAATTTCACGGTCTCGGCATCTTTTTGGAAGCCGAGCACGCCGTTGTTGAGCACGATTACCGTAAGGTTGATTTCAGACCGCGCGAGCGTTTCGAGTTCTCCCCAGCTATGGGCAAACCCGCCGTCTCCGACGAGTACGACAACAGGACTGTCGGGTCTTGCCAGCTTGGCGCCCATGCCCAGTGGCAAGCCCCATCCCAGACCTGCCAAGCCGCGCGGAGCGATGAACCGCTGCCCTGCCCGAAGTGTGCGGAGCTGGCCGACGATCCACATTGAAGAATAACTCGCGTCCGCCACGACGATGGTTTCCGGTGTCATGCGCGATTGCAGATCGCGCATTATGCGTTCTGGCCTCAACGGCGTCTGGTTGCTGCCGCTGAAGATGCTGCGATCCTGCTCGAATTGCTCCCAGGCTTCGGCGATGCGATGTTCAAGGGACGCCTTCTTGGCTGAGCGATTGGAGAGATCCTCCGACAGTAGCGCGGCACTCAGGGCTTGAATTGTAGTCGCTATGTCTCCGACGAGGCGGACAGACTCGTAGTTCCTGCCGATTTCGCAAGGATCGATGTCGAGGTGTACGACCGTCGCCGTAGAAGGGATCGAACGCCAGCTATCGGTTCCGTTCTGGTTGGTC
Organism: Mesorhizobium sp. M1273; assembly: GCF_040318195.1. Taxonomy (NCBI): domain Bacteria; kingdom Pseudomonadati; phylum Pseudomonadota; class Alphaproteobacteria; order Hyphomicrobiales; family Phyllobacteriaceae; genus Mesorhizobium; species Mesorhizobium sp. M1273. The sequence goes on from NZ_JAMYLV010000040.1 coordinate 38,018, forward strand.
CTAGTGCCGACGAGAAAGACGAGATCTGCCTCATCCATAATGGCGCGCGTGCGATAGCCGAGAGATCTTGGGCCGTTCAGCCCCCCACTTACGCCGCAAGTCAGAGGCGCGCGCTCATCGACAGCGCCTTTGCCCATATTCGTTGTAAACACGGGCAAATGCGCCGTGCTCTGCAGCTCCGCGAGCGCTTTGCTCGCGGCTGGCGAAACCGCGCCGCCTCCGGCTAAAACGACGGGCGACTTGGCGCAAGCGATCAACTTGGCCACCGCCTCGAGCGCCTCGTTGCTCGGGCGGATGGGGTCAAGGGGCCACGTACCGTAGTTCCCTGTCCGACCACGTACGCCAGCCGGGACATTCTCGCGGAGCAGGTCGGCGGGAAGTATGAGAACGGCTGGGCCAGGCCGGCCACTGGCTGCAGCGATGAACGCGGAGTCGACATAGTCCTCGATCCGATCAGCCGTTATCACCCGTCGCGTCCATTTGGAGCAGGCCGAGAAAAGGGCGATGTGATCCAGTTCTTGGAATGCGTTCCGGTCGAGCTGGTGGCGCTCGACCTCCTGCACCAAGGCCACCACCGGAATGCTAGCCTTAAGCGCTTCGGATAGCGGCGGTACGAGCAACGTTGCGGCAGGCCCATTTTGGGCACACACGACGCCGACTTTGCCCGATATGCGGGAGTAACCATCAGCCATGGCCCCACCCATATTTTCCTGGCGGTAGGCGATTTGCCGGATACCGATCTTTTCGCATGCCAGAACCACCGCCGAGGGTAGGCTCTGGGCAAAAATCATCTCGACGCTGTTGCGTTGCAGTGCTGCTGCAATCCGTTCGGCTACAGTTTCTACGGACATTACTCCGGCTTCTCCATATTGTTGATGTCTGCTGCGTGTTCTTGGAGGAAGAGACGAAACAGGTCGGATATTGTATCGACCTCGGCCTCTCCCATCGGTGTTGACAGGCACGCGGCAGCCCCATTCGGCAAAATGACACCGTGCCGGGAAAAGAAGCGGGAGAGCGTCCTTAGGATGACGTTCTGGGCTGGATTGGTTGCCGTGTCCCTGAACTCACGCGGTTTCCGCCGCGTCGGATGAATTCGAAACAGGGAGCCGGCTCCGGTAACTGCAAACGGAGCGTCGCGTTGGGCAATGATCTCGGTGAGGTTGGCACGCAGCCGGTCGCCCAGCCCGTCGAGGCGAGCGAACGCTGCTTTGTCCAAAGCGCGCATTGCGGCGATGCCGGCTACAATCGATAGTGGATTGGCCGAGAACGTTCCGCCCTGTGGCAGGAGGGGGCGCCCGGACTTGGCGCTGAAGACCTGCATAACCTCCGCGCGTCCGCCGATAGCACCGATGGGCAGCCCACCGCCGATTATCTTGCCCATGGTGATCAGGTCGGGCTTCAGCCCGTATCGCGCCGATGCGCCGTGGTAGCCTTGGCGCAGGTTCAACACTTCGTCAGCGATAATGAGCACACCGTGATGGCGGCAGAGCCGATGCAGCGCCTCCAGGAAGCCAGGGTTCGGCGCTATCAGGCCAGCGCGGCTCGGCATCGGATCGATTACGACCGCCGCGATCCAATGCGCATGGGCCTGGAGCTTCTTCTCGAGCAGCTCAGTGTCATTGAAGCGCAGCACAAGCGTCTCTTGGAGAACGCTTTCCGGCATACCCTTGTACAACGGCACCGAGACCGGATCGTCGGCAGGTCCCCAGTTCTCCGGGCTTGCCGACTGGCTCACTTCAACCCAATCATAGGCGCCGTGGTAGGCTCCCTCGAACTTGGCGATTCCTGCCTTGTCGGTAAAAGCTCGTGCCGCCTTGATAGCGAACATTACGGCTTCAGTGCCGGTGTTTACAAATCGAACGCGATCGACATTCGGAATCCTCTCGCAAAGGATAGTCGCCAGCTCGATTTCCATCTTCGTCGGATTGGCAAAGCAGCTGCCGCTCGCCAGCTGCCGATAGACCGCCTCGACGATAGGTTTGAACGCATGTCCGTGGATGAGGGTCGTAAAATTCCCGTTCAAATCAAGATAGCGGTTTCCATCGACATCGAAGAGATAAGCGCCCTCGCCTCGCTCCATGTACTTCGGAATTGGATCGCGTTCGATCGTTACCCGGCTCGTACCGTCGGGAAATACCGACATCGCGCGTGCGAACGCTTCCTCCGAGTGGGTCAAGGCCGGCGTTTCGTGCCGAACTTCTGCGTTTGATTGCGTAGTCATTGATATCCCCCTCGCACCTCGTGCCATATCTGCAAGGCCGCCGATGCGAGCGCTGATGCGACTGCGCTTTCCACCGTTTGCTCGATCACTCCCATGGAGATTGTTTCCAAGTTTCATGAATGGCATCCACGAGGGCGGAGGCTAAATCTTGGACATCGGGCTTGCTCATCGGTGTCGAGAGCGCGCCGGAGCAATTCGGCGTCATCAGAAAACCCCGTTCCAGCATTGCAAGGTGAACCTTTGCCAGCGCAGTCTTCTGCACGGGGCTCGGGAACGAAGTCCGGTAGTTTCGGATAACTTCAGTCTTCAGATGGAGCCGAAAGAGGGAGCTCATCCCCGTAACTTGCGCGGGGAGTTCGCGCCTTCTTAGTTGCTCAGCGATTTCGCTACGAAGCATATCGCCCATCCGGTTAAGACGTGCCACGGCATCCATAGTGTATGATTTCAGCGCCGCCAGCCCAGCTGTCATGCTGAGCGGGTTGGCGCTGAACGTGCCGCCGTGGGAGACGGCTGGCTTGCCCTTGGTGTGATCGAAGACCGCCATGTGTGACGCCGGCCCTGCGACGGCCCCAACAGGCAAGCCACCGCCGATGATCTTTCCCAAAGCCACCAGATCCGGCTCAAAGCCGAACGTGGCATGGGCGCCATGATAACCGATGCGGTATGAAACGACCTCGTCTATCACAAGCAGGATGCCGTAGCGGTTACAGCAATCCTGGATGACCTCCCGCACATCCGCGTCCATCGGAACCATGCCGACGCGAGAGGCGAGCGGATCGACGAGGATCGCGGCGAGACGCTCATGGTGTGCACGGATGAGCTCTCTGCACGTCTCGGGCTCGTTGTAGGGGAGGACCAGAACCTCCGCGGCGGTGGAGACGGGAGTTCCCTTGGCATAGAGCACACTCTTGGGCAACGAATCGCCCCAGTTCATTGGAGCAGAATCAAGGCTGACTTCCACATAGTCGTAAGCGCCGTGATATGCGCCCTCAAACTTCGCGATCATCGGGCGCCCTGTAATCGCGCGCGCGGCCTTGACGGCGTACATGACAGCCTCGGTGCCGGAGCTCGTGAAGCGGACCTGCTCAAGCCTCGGTGAGCGCGCGCTGATCGCTTCCGCAAGGCTGGTCTCGCTCGTGGTCGGAAGCCCGAATGCGGTGCCGTCGTCCAGGACCTTGTGCAGCGCCTCAATCACCGGCGGAAAGGCATGGCCGTGAACGAGCGAGAAGAAGTTGTTTGCGCTGTCGAAGACCTTCCTGCCGTCTGCGTCGGTGATCCAGCAGCCGGCTGCTGACGCGGCATAAGGCGGCTGGGGGGCGAAAAAGGGGGCAGCGCGCATGCTTCCGCCTGGCGTGATCCTTAGTGCTCGTTGAAACTCGTCGCGAGATCTCGGCCCAACGACCTCTCCAAAGTTGTGGCCTAGCCTTGAAATGCGCTGCATATCCGAACTCATTGACTACCTTTGTTGAGATGCCGACTGGATCACATGATCCAATGAATGTCAATGCGGATCAACTGCTTCACCTTCCATCCACGCATTTCCCTTACTCAGCTCCCCGAGGTTACGTTCGGAACTAACCCTGCTGCCCGGGAAACTAACGGCCGAGCAACGCGACTTTTAAGAGCTGCGTGGCCGGCGCTTAAGGCGTGGGGCGGCGTGCCTGCAAAAGCTCTTCCCTTCGCGCTTCGGTGGCCAAAAGATCGACTGCAACCGAACTGGAGCTGAGGACGACGCCGTAGACGTCCCTGGCCATCTCAGGGCTCACGATCTCGTCTACCACGTCGCGCTGAACTGCGAGGGGATCCCGCCTGAGAGGATCTCCGAAGCCACCACCACCTGGGGAGCTGACGTCCACCCTTGCTGGCCCTAGTTGCATGATTCCATATTGTGGAACGGCAATCGCTTCGTCGCTGTCCAACAGCGTCACAGCGATTGTGCCCTTCACCCCGGGCTCGCCGCCTACGATGCCATAGCCGGTTGGTTTGCGGCTGCCTTCACTGCGGAACGAGTACTCGGCGGGCTGATATGTCGAGGCGGAGTATTCAAGGCCGGTTCCGCCGCGAAACTCGCCTGCCCCCCCGCTGTCCTTTCGCATCTCGGAGCGATGAATTTTTACGGGATAGACTTGCTCGTAGGTTTCGACATTGGGGAGGTTCATTCCGCCTAGGGTGCAGAGCTGTCCGGCCGCAGGGAAGCCATCCCGCCCCCGGAGGGCTCCTGCCCCGGACGACCCATTCCAGTGATACATCACGTAGGTTCTACCGTCGTCTTTGCGTCCCGACGAAATGCAGTAGCAAGTCTTTCCCCAGCCGGCATAGCTTTCCAAAGGCATGGCGGCCGCAAGGGCCCGCCAGACGGCGTGGACAATCTCGCTCGTCGGATGCACGGTGTTCATCGTCATCGGCGCCGGCGGAAGGGCGTTTACGACAGTGCCGGGCGGTGCTTCGATCGTCATCTGCCTCATGGCGCCCTGGTTCTGCGGTACGCGCCCATTGAAGAACGACATCACCGCGAGGAAGACCGCCGAACTCGTATTGGCAAGCGAGCTGTTCTTGAAGCCGCGGATTTGCGGCGCGCTGCCAGAGAAGTCGAAATGCAGATGCTTATTCTTTACGGTAAGGGTGACGCGAACGGGCACGTCCACCGACTCAAAGCAGTCGGTGTCGGAAACATCCTCGCCATAATAGACCCCCTCGGGAACTGTACGGATCATCTCCTTCATCAGTATCTGCGCATGATCAAGGATGGCGCTGAAAACCCCCTTGGTTTCAGAGAGACCATACTCGCGAGCAAGCGCCGCAACCCTGTCGCGCCCGGTGCGCGTCGAGCCAACCATCGCGGCAAGATCACCGTCAAGAAGATCCGAGGTGCGGCTGTTGAGCAGAAGGAGGCGCCAAAGGTCTTCGCGCACTCGGCCGCGCTCGAAGAGGCGGAGGACCGGAAGCCGGATGCCTTCATGGAAAATTTCGGTCGCCGCGGCATTGTAGGTTCCCGCCGCACCCCCACCGATGTCGGATTGGTGTGCCCTATTGCTCGCGAACCCAAGAAACCTGCCCTCAACGATGATCGGGCGAATTATCGTCCAATCCGGCAGATGGTTTCCTCCCGCCTCGTATGGGTCGCTCAGGATGAAGACATCGCCGTCGTGAAGATCATTGCCATAGTCGCGAAGTACTGCGCGAACGGCAAAATCACCTCCCCCCGTATGAATCGGAAGACCATCGGCGACAGATAGCGCCTCGCCTCGGGCATTGCTCAGAAAGCAGGAGAAGTCGTGGCTCTCGCTGAAGATCGGACTCTGCGCGGTCCGCGTCATCGCCCATCCCATATAGCGAGAGATATGATCCAAGCGCTTCTGCACCAGCGTCATCGTGATAGGGTCGACGGCCATGCTAATCACTCCGAGATAGAAAGTTGAATAGAATAGTTTCCACCCTCATCCACCAACAGCACGTCTGCCACTCCAAGAAGAATGGTCGTCGTCAGTTCCTCAACAACAGCAGGTCCTATTATCTTTGACCCTGGATGTAGATTTGAGGGAGAAAATACAGGCGCATCAACGAAGCCGGTGCTAGGACTGATCCAAACGTTGCGCGAGCCGCTTCTCTCGGGGCTTTCAGTACGTGCTTCGGCGCGCTCCAGCGCAACCGCAGGAAACCGGCCCTTGCCAACAAGATGAAAGGCGACGATCTGTACCTCGTTGCGTTCCTGCACATAACCGTAGATGCTTGAGAATTCTTCCTCGAACCGATGCCGCAGCGTTTGCACCGTGTCCGTACGACCAAAGAACGGCACGCGCACGGTCCATTGCTGCCCCCGGTATCGCAACTCCAGAAAACAATCGAGGACGATTGCCTCATTGGAGAAGCTTTCAAGCAGTCGGGCGCGCTGTTCGTCCTCACGCTCTGCAACCTGCTCAGAAATCCGCGCAAGAATGTTATCCGAGAGCTCGACCATGCAGGATTGAATGATGTCGTGACGAATGTTGGAATTGCACATTCCGAACGCGCAGAAGACGCCGGCAAGCCGGGGCACGAAGACCGACCGGCATCCCAGTAGCCGAGCGACTGCCACACCGTGGAGCGCTCCGGCGCCTCCGCAAGCAACGAGCGTCAGGGCTTGAGGGTTGACGCCGCGCTCGCTAGACATCCGCTCCATTGCGTGCAGCATGTTCTGTTCGGCGAGGCGTATGATGCCGATCGCTGCCCCCTCCACCGTCAGACCCAGCGGTTGTGCCACGCGCTCGGCGATCGCTTCATGCGCGAGTTCCGAGCGGATGTTGACCGATCCGTCCGCGTAGGCGCCGGGCCGCAGCCGCCCCAAAACCACGTGGGCATCGGTGACCGTGGCCATCGTTCCCCCAAGCCCGTAGCAGGCCGGACCCGGGCGCGAGCCGGCCCCCTGCGGTCCGACTTGGAGCATGCCGCCAGCATCGACATAGGCGATCGTGCCGCCGCCGGTGCCGACGGTATTGATTTCAACGCTCGCCGCGATCGCCGGGTACCCGGCGATGTCAAGCCGGGTGGTCTCACCAACCTTTCCCCGGTCATAGAGCATGACATCGCAACTCGTTCCGCCAATCTCCATAGTGATGAGACCGGAAAGACCATCTTTCCCAGAGAAATAGTCAAGCGCGCCGACACCAGCGGCCGGTCCTGAGAGGAGCAAAGCAACCGGGCGCTGTTCTATATCGTCAATAAAGGCCGCGCCTCCGTTGCTCTGAACGAGAAGAAGTCTATTTGACATCCCAAGTTCACTAAGGCGTTCGTCAAGCTGTCGGAGATAGGGAACGACCCTTGGGCCAATATAGGCGTTGACGACAGCCGTCGAGGAACGTTCGTACTCGCCCATGACCGGCGCGAGCTTCGCCGATCCGCACACAAAGCAATCCGCCATTGCCTCGCGAAGGTAACGAACGCAAAGTTCTTCATTGGCGTCATTAAGGTAGCTGTTGATGAAGCAGACGGCCACCGCCTGAACGCCGGCCGCCTTGAACCGTGCGATGGCGTCATCGAGATCTGCCCGATCGACTTCAGCTTCAATGCGTCCGTCCTTCAGCACCCGTTCAGTTACCGGCCTGCGCAGCCAACGTGGCACTAGCACATCGGGCCAAGGCGTCCGATAGTCCCAGACGTTCTCGCGAAAGCCGCGGCGGATTTCGATTGCATCGCGGAAGCCTCGAGTTACGAGCATACCGGTCCTGGCACCCTTTCCTTCGAGCAGTGTGTTGGTGGCGACGGTGGTGCCATGGACGAAATGGGTGCATGCCGACAGGAACTCCCGGATCGTAAGACCCCGGCTCTCCGCCAGCGCGGAAACCCCCGCAAGTACACCCACGGAAGGATCGTCTGGCGTCGATGCGGTCTTATGAATGCGAATGCCGGAACGGGAACCGACGGCAACAACATCGGTGAAGGTGCCGCCGACATCAATCCCAACTCGCCAAGTTTCTTTCGCCACTTCCTTTTCTCCTATGGATTTCTTCGAGCGATGGTGACACGCGAGCTCCGCTAGTCTCCGCCAAATCTGAGATGTTTCTTCCCACATCCTGCATTATTTTAAGGTTCATCAAAAATGCCGTCGGCAAAGGAAGGACCATGTCAGGAATCACAGAAAAGAAGCCGATTGATACGATCATCATCTCATCGACAATCGTGGCGAACCGCTCTAGCACGACATATCCCTGCGCCCCTGAATACACCACTTGAACCGCTCCGCCGCGGCGCCGTCGGCCAGGATAAAGATCGGCAGCAGCATCCATATCAGCCCAGCATTCTCCGCTTCACGATGTTTTGCTCCCACGATGTTTTGCCAGACTCGTTCCCCGCAGCTCTTCCTGCGTCCGCCGAGCTTCCGCGCGCTTGAGGCGCTCCATCTTGCCGTTCGAAGACGCTCTCGGACTGCGGCAGAATCATTGGATCATACAGTTCAATATCCGTCAATATGGATCAATTGCTTCCTCGTGAGAATCGTGGCAGCGTATGATCACCAATGCGGATCGTAGGTTCATGAATCCCAAACCGTCCGACATAGACGCGAAGTTGCGGCAACTCATGCCGGAGGCTCGCGGGCCTGCGGCTGCCGCGATCCAGTTCCTTATTGCCCACCGCGACGAGATACCCTTCCGCTCCATGCGCGAGCTTGCTAAGCGCGCCCGGGTGCCTTCGGTAACGCTGGTGCGGTTGGCGCAGAATCTTGGCTTCAAGGGTTTCGATGAATTCCGCGAGGTCCATATTGCTGAATTGATCAACGGTCAGGGCAGCAACAGGGGCCGCGCTGCGGAGCTCGTTTCCCTTGGCCTGAAGGAAGGTGCAGTTGGTTTTGCTGCACAGTTCGCAGAGCGCGAAATCGAGGTGCAAAGAGCAGCGGTTACTGCGCTGAGCGAGAAGCAGCTTGAAGCAGCGGTACAGGCATTGGTCGAAGCCTCACGGGTCTATGTGATCGGCCGCCGACCCTTCTTTGCCCCCGCCTATTCGTTTTCCTATTCGTTGCGGAAGGCCAAACCAAACACTCACCTCCTCGACACCGGTGGGGGATCAGGATTGGAACTCGATGACCTCACGCAAGATGACGTGGTCATCGGGTTTACTTCCTACCCCTATAGCCGGGTCACCTTTGACGTGGCGAAAAATGCGAGGGCCCAAAGAGCGACGGTTATTGCCATCACCGACAGTGAGAAAGCGCCAATAGCACGGTTTTCGGATCATCTTTTCCTCATGACGGCGCGAAGCTACGCCTTTCCGGACTCCGTCGCCGGCGCTTATGTTATCGCGAACATTCTTGTCGCGCTCACGGTCTCAAGACTGGGCGCAGATGCATTAGCGCGCATCCAGCGCAATGAGCTGGAAATCCGCGAAACGGGAGAATATATGGCCGAACCCGCACGGCGCTCAAAGGCCTCAAGGCGCTCGGCATAGATTTCTGTACCTTGAGCCGAATAAGCGATCCTTCCTTGACGAGGTGGATCAGTGAGTGGGATGAAGCGCGCCCGCCGCGCGCATGCAATTGGCGATTTCCTGCGTCGCCCCGGCTAAGCACCTCCATCGATTGATCAAGCTGTTCCGCGCCGATGAGCGATGATCCCGTGATCAACCTGCCAGCCCTGGCGCGCTGATCAGCCGGGCGCAGACCGGAGAGCACGGCGACCAATGCCGCCAACTACACCACGCCGCGGGACACGATCATTGTCCATTTCCAGATGCGCAGAAAGCGGTCAAGCAGCGCCATCAACTGCACCAGGTCGGCGTTCCGGAATGCCGCCTGCCCGGCCGCGATGCATCGGTTGGCCCATGTCCATCATGACCGCAGCATGTTGGGAAAGTTCCCTCCGCGGCCCGATAGAGAATTCGATCCTCGCCTCAATGCCGGCCGCGGCTGATCGCCTCCAACGTCTTGCCCTTCAGAGGCGGAATGGATGCGCAACGCAGACCGTCAGCCAGGTCGACCCCGCACGGGCTGGAGCTGAAAGCTATATAAGGCGTAGGCCGAGGCGGCTCTGCGGATTGTAGAGCGCTGGATTCTCGCCGACTCAGTACTCGCTCGTTGTTCACCCCGACTTTCACGCTTGAGCCCTATCTGGGTTGGTAGGTGTCCAGGCGACGTGGCTAGTGGTTTAGTTGGCTGAACCCAAGGTGCCGATCGAGCTGTGGCAAGACCGTGCGGCAAACCTTACGATCCATTGAAAAATCTGGAGCCTGCTATGCCTAGCCGCTGGAAACGAAGACCCGACGGGTCCAACTGGGGCGATTTTGGTGACGATGACGAATTGGGGCGGCTCAATTTTCTTACGCCGGACGCCCGCAAGCGCGCGGCCGGCTATGTCGAGGAAGGACTGACATTCTGCCTGAGCCTTCCACTGAATTTGCCGGGAGGCAATGTTGTGCATCGTCTGAGACATCCGCCCCGATTGTTCGCTCTATCACGCGATCAAGAAGGTACCCTCAACTACAACTATCCGCTGGCTAAGGAAAAGGTCGGGGCAACCGATATCGTCAGTGACGATTTCGTAACATTGGCGACTCAATACTCGACGCATTGGGATACTTTTGCCCATGTGGGGCAGAGTTTCGATGCCGATGCGGATGGAGTCGCTGAGCCAGTCTACTACAACGGTTGGCGCGCCGGCATTGATGTGATTGCGCCAGATCCTGCGACGGGCAGCGCGCGGACATCTCGTCTCGGTGTAGAGACAATGGCGCGAGCAGGCCTGCAGGGACGCGGCCTAATGATTGATCTATGTCACCATCTCGGCCGCAGCCGACGCGTCGTTGGTTATGACGATATCATGCGAATAATCGAGGCGGATCGTATTGAAGTCGAGCCGGGAGATCTAGTGTGCTTTTACTCAGGTTTTGGTGACCTTATCGTCTCATCTGCTGGCACGCTCGACCGCTCTGCCGTACAACTTGCCCACTGCCCCGAATTGGATGGACGCGACCAACGCCTGCTCAAGTGGATTGATGGAACTGGGCTTTCCGCGCTCATCTCGGACAATTTCGGGATAGAGGCACTTCCCGCACGGGAAGCCGATGGTGAAAAACATGCCTCATTGCCACTCCACGAATTCTGCCTTTTCAAGGTCGGGATCGCATTGGGGGAGCTCTGGTATCTTTCGGAGCTCGCCAAGTGGATGCGGCAAAGGCAACGACGATATTTCCTCCTGACTGCAGCACCGCTCTGCCTCCCTGGCGCTGTGGGCTCGCCGGTTACGCCGCTGGCGACCGTTTGACCATTGTGCTGAAACTAGAAAACCAGCGCAGGCTGTTGTCTGAAGCCAAGGGCGGGGTTCTATGCGCGGCCTCCTTTTTGGAGTTTGACCTGATGTGGTAGACGGCCTTAGCGCGGCGATCTGGAAGAGAAGACGGATCTCACCTTGATCGCCGCGCCGCAACGGCCTCCGCTCTCACGCAGATCCACATCTAGAAACGTTCGAACGAGCTGAGCCGGCACCTCCTGTAAGCGACTTAGCCCCTCCTGACCGGCCTGACCTAATCGTGCGAAGAACCCTCCGATTCTGACAGAGGTGTTTGTTTGCATGGAGCGAGAAGGCAAAATTGGCGTCCAGTTGGACGTCTCCAACCAGGGCTATGCGGGTCGGCTGGAAGGTGATCGAGAACGGGCGCCAGTAACGCTCGGAGGCGGAGACACCGATAGTGATGGGGTTGTCTAATCGCCGCTGGGACGTCAAGCATGTAATTGCGTCGAGACGACGCTGCCGGGTGCATGGTTGTCTTCGCGGTCGACATCAGTCGCCGCATGATGGAGCTCCGCGGACGAGCCTTCAATGTGGACGACGCACTTTGCTG
>NZ_JAMYLV010000041.1:0-48011 GCF_040318195.1 Mesorhizobium sp. M1273
AATGGCCCCCACGGGGGCCCGCGCAATGGCCCCAGCTTGCGCCCGGCCCGCCCAAAAAACCCGCCACCGCCCGGGGGCCCGCTAAATGATCCCGGGCCCGCCGCTAGCCAAGCCAAGGAGACGAACCATGCCCCGCATCGTCAAGCATTCCCGCCGCGTCATGGCGGCACTCGCCCTGATCCTGGTCCCGGCCGGCGCGCTGGCGACCATGGCCACCGCCGACCAGTCCGTTGGGCCGGTGCGCTGCGAGATCCGCGCCACGCCGGAAGGGGGCATGGTCTTGCTTGAGGCGCTTGCCTATGCCGACAGAAACGTGAGTGGCACCTATTCCTTCCATGTCGAAAGCACCGGTCGCACCGGCGGCACCAACATCGAGCAGGGCGGCGCCTTCAACGCCGCGCCCGACAAGCCAGCTACGCTCGGCGCTGTCACGCTCGACACAAAGGGCGGCGTTTACGACGCCAAGCTCGAAGTTGCGGTCGATGGCAAGAGCATCGGCTGCGCCGCGCGGGTCGGCGGCGCGACCTGATCGCACCGGCCAGTTCACGAAAAGGGCGTCGGCGTTCGGCGCCTTTTCTATGTGTGCCGAGCCGGGAAAAATGACTGAACGACAGCTGAACGACGGGTTCCGGGATGGTTCAGCCGCAATTCGGGAAGGTTGGCCATAGGCTGAGACAGCCGGAAATGAAGACCAAGATGACCCGCAATATGTTCATAACCCTTACTGCCGCTCTCGTTGCCGGCAGCATCGGCCAGGTGGCGCTGTCCGCACCGGCCTACGCAGGAGGCTGGGTGTCGGTGACATTTGCTCCTGCCAACGCCCGCGACGCCGGCGCCCTGGCGACCGGCCTGCGCGTCTATTCGAAGTATCGCGGCCTGCACGGCGCCAGAATCCGTCAGTCCGGACACGGTAATGCTGCTGGCCTCGGCCGGAACGGCCGCGGCAATCTGGGCATCATCCATCAGGAGGGCAACGGCCATTCCGCCATCCTGAGGCAGAACGGCAACGACAACGCCTACGGTATTTTCCAGTTCGGAAGGAACACCGAGGCGAATGTCGTGCAGAACGGCGATGGTGGTGGCGGCGCCATCTTCAGCTACGGCTGGTAACGGCCAATAATCGGGGCGCGAGCGGGACTCGATCCCCTTGCGCGCGACCCAATCATTCGGGCCGAACATCTCGGCAGAGCCGAAGATGACCCCGCGGCTTCCTCCTTGGGAGGTTTTTCAACGCGGGCCGATGTCGACCCAGCCCGCACCCCTCGCGCTGCGGCCCACATCGAAAAACCTTCACCGATGCGGACCTTCTGCAGCGGCTTTTCCACGCATAGCAGACGTTCGACGGAACGGGTGATCCTGCCCCGGCAAACACCGTTGATGTCAGATAAAGTGCGGCAGACAATATCACGAGGAAGCGAGGCGACATTTCACGCTCCGCGACAGCCGGAAGTGATCGACAACTTTCCAACGTTTTCCTTCGCGATTGAGCCATCCTGGTCAAACACCCCAAACCGGCGGCTGCATCACCGTTCCTCCGGCGGCTTGAGGTGCCGAAACTGCATCAGCAGCAGCAGATCGTAAGCGATCTTCAGTGCACCGCAGATGATCAGGGGCCAAGCCCGGAACGAGGCAGCGAACAGAGCGCCCGCCAGGGCGGGACTGGCTGCGGCAGCCAAACTGCGCGGTACCGATGTGAAGCTCGCGGCGGCTGCCCGCTCCGCCTCCGTGACGACCGCCATGACGTAAGATGAGCGCGTCGGGACGTCCATCTGCGAAAGCGCGGCACGGATCAGCAGCAGGGCGAGGGCCAGAGGGAGCGTCGGCGCAAGCGCCGCCAGCATCAGGGCGATGCTGGACGGAATGTGTGTGAACACCATCGTGTTGATGAGTCCGATGTGCCGCGACAGCCAGGCGGCAACGGGGAATGAGAACGCCGAAAGCACCCCGGACCAGAAGAAGAAAAAGCCCGCTTCCGAAAGCGACAGGTCGAATTTTTCGAAAAGCCACAGGGCAAGCAGCGACTGGACGAGGAAGCCGCCGGCAAAGGCATCAAGGCTAAAAAGGGCCGCAAGCCTGAAAACGATATTCCGCGAGGGGCCAAGCGCGGACGTGCTGCCGGAGTCCGACGATGGACGGCGCCGCGGGATCTGCGCGTAAAGGAGACCGCCGAGCAGGCCCAGCAACGCATAGAGCACGAACATCGCCTTGATGCCGGTGAGTTGGTCGAGGCCGGCTGGAGCCAGAAGATCAGGTGTCGCCGAAGCGAGCGCGCCAACCGCGGCTGCGAGCGCACCCACAAGGCTGTAGCGCGCGAACATCTTGGTCCGCGCGGCGTCGGTGACTTCGCGTGTGAGGACGGCATGCTCTAAGGGCACGAACACGCTGACGCTGCCGGCCGACGGGTTGATGGTGCCTGCGAAGGCGATCACCAAAAGCAGCGCGTAGTCGTGGACCACAGCAAAGGCCACACCCGTGGCGACCATCAGACTGGCGGCGGCAAGCAGGAGTTGGCGGTGATCGTGTCGGGCACCAAGGAGTCCGACGGCGATGGTCAAGAGCGCTGAACCGAGCAGCGATCCGGTTGCAATGATGCCGACCTGCAGAGGCGCGAAGCCTAATGCGAGGAGATAGACCGGCAACAGAACGGCCATGAAGCCATCGCCCATGTCGCGCAGGGCTCGGGCCGCAAAAAGAAAAGTCGCCGGGCGGATCTGCTGCACTGGTCTAGCCTGCCCCCATCACCTGCGTTGGCGTCAACGGCTTTGGCAGCGTCGCTCGACAGGGCCGGAAGATCATGACGGAGTCGCGTTAGACATTCCAGCGAGACGAAGGCCATGAAGTTCGGGACGTGGGTCAGAATTCCCCGTGGTCTTGCTTTGGTAATGTCCAGGAAGGGGCGCATTGCTGCCCGCCAGCCTTGGGGCCGCTGACGACCCGCGACGAGACCTGGCATAAGCAGCGCCTGCCCATGGTCGAGGATCGCATCCGTGGCCGGCTCAGCGAACTTTCCGATCGCCTGGGCAATGCCGACCTGGCTCGATGGTGCGTTCAGCGCCGGTGACCTTCTGATGGTGGCGTGCTGCGCAGGTTGAACGGATCGGGTATACTGGACGAATATCCGAACCTCTCCGCTTATGTAGCCCGCGGCGAAGTGCGGCCAGCCGTCAAGCGTGCTTTCGATGCTTAATTGGCGGTTTTCACGCCGCATCGACCGGCTGATGACATTCTGGTTACTTGACCCTCTAGCTTTGGTTGCGGTCTACTTTCTCTTCATTGGCCAGATACTGGTGGACGAAGGCGATGGCCATGCTGCCCTCGCCGACCGCCGAGGCAACGCGTTTGACCGGGCTCAGGCGTACGTCGCCGCAGGCGAAGATGCCGGGCGCGCTGGTCTCGAGCAGGTAGGGGTCGCGGCCATGCGACCAGAGCCCGGCCTTCTTCACGTCGTCGCCGGTCAGCACATAACCGCGTGCATCGCGCGCTACGTCGGCCGGCAGCCACTCGGTCTCGGCGTTGGCGCCGATGAACACGAACAGCCCGCCGCATTGGTGCCGGCTCACCTCGTTGCCGGTCTTGTCGAGAATGTCGATCGCCGTCAGGTGCGTCTCGCCGTGCACGGCCTGGACTTCGGAGTGAAGCTGGACCTTTACGTTGCATTTCGCCCTGAGCTGCTCGATCAGATAGTGAGACATGCTGTCGGCAAGCGCGGGGCCGCGCACCAGCAGCGTCACGCTGCGCGCATGGCCGGAAAAATGCATCGCCGCCTGGCCGGCCGAATTGCCGGCGCCGATCAGGTAGACATCCTGCCCATGCGTGCTGCTCGCCTCGCTGCGCGCGGCGCCATAATAAACGCCTTTGCCGATCAACCGGTCGAACCCGTCGATGGCAAGACGGCGCCAGGCGACGCCGGTTGCCAGGATGAGGCTGCGGGCGCGCACGACATCGGTGCCGTCGAGCACCGCCTCGTGCGTCGTCGGGTCGATGCCGGCGACCGAACGGGTGACCAGGATTTCGGCGCCGAGCCGCTTTGCCTGCTGCAGCGCGCGGCTGGCAAGCTCGTCGCCGGAAATGCCGCTTGGAAAGCCGAGATAGTTCTCGATGCGCGAGGATGTTCCCGCCTGCCCGCCGGGCGCCTCGCGTTCGACGACGATGGTGCGCAGCCCCTCGGAGGCGCCATAGACCGCAGCCGCAAGACCGGCCGGTCCGCCGCCGATGATCGCGACGTCGTACTCGGCGCCGCGCGGGCGCGTCTGCAGCCCGAGGCGGATGGCAAGATCGCGCACGGCGGGTGCTTCGATAATCTCCCCGTCCGCCAGCCGGGCAACGGGACCATCGAGAGCCGGCCTGCTGAGGGCAGACCAGAAAGCCTCGGCATCCGACGTGTCGGGCAACAGCCAGGTGAACGAAATCTGGTTGCGGGCCAGAAACCGGCGCAGTTCGCCGCACGCCGTGTCCCAGCGATGGCCGACCAATGTGACGCGCGGCCTCTGCGGCTCGGCAGTGACGCTTTGCAGCCCGCCCATCCGCTCGCGGGCAAGCGCGCTGACCTTTTGGGCCACGTCCTTTGACACCGCGGCGATGGAATAATACTGCTGAACCTCGATGCGCATGACGCGGGAAGATTCGGCGGCGCGATAGCCACCGGGAAAACCCGAGCCAAGCGCAATCGGCACCTCGCCGAAGATCGTTCCCGGCAGACGCCAACCCAGCGTTCGCTCGATGCCGTCGAAGGTCTTTACGACTTCGATCTTGCCGGCGAGAACCGCAAACAGCGCGGCCTCTCCACCCTCGTGAATCGCGAACTCTCCGGGGCTGAGGTGAAGATCGGCCGCTGTCCGCGCCACCCGCTCCAGCTCTGCCGCCGGCAAACCCGAAAACAACGGGATTGCTCCCACTACATCACTTGTCAGCATGGCCCCTCGCGGGAGCCAGTTAGCGTTGTTTTTTTGCCGTGATCAATAAAAAAGCGAGGCGGAGCCGCGTTTTGGGAGAGAGCGCAACTACCCCGTTGTTGTACCGTTGTTGTGGGGGAGATCGGCAGCCTCGACGCCATGCCACGCATGCTCGTAGCTCGCTCAATCCGGACGGCAGGTGGATGATCGTCGAGCCGTTCGCGCACGATCATCTGGCTGTCAACCCCGTCGGGCGCGCCTATTATGCCGCCTCCGCCTTTGTGTGCACGCCCGCGTCGCTGGCGCAGGATGTCGGGCTCCGGGGCTGACGCCCAGGTCGGAGAGGCAAGGCTGAGGGAGGTCGTCACCAGCGGTGGCCTCACCGCTTCCGCCGCACCGCGGAGACGCCGTGCAAGCGTCCGACGAAGACACCGTCGGCGAGTGCTCGTTCCTCCACACTCAAAGAACCAGGCATCGTGCACGCAGTGCTGGGTTCGCTCAGCAGCGTCGAGGTAGCGATTGCAAGGAGACTTGCTCTCATTTTGCACGCCCGCGCAGACCCCACACGCATTGCGCCGATGGTAGCTCAACCTGATAGGATGCCATGTGCGATTGCGATTGAGGATCAGGTAATGGCCGGAAGCGGTCCGATCAATTGCGGTAAGAACGCGCGAGAATGCAGACATCCAATCCGGGGTACGAAGTCTCGAACTGACCCCAACCCAGACGTTCCCGACCGCTGGAATACTGTCTTGAAACCGTGGAAAGAAGCCGGGCGCTTTCACTTGGGCTTGGTCCAGGCACTGCTCTCCGATCACTCCGCCAACGTTCCCTCGGGATAAGAAGCTGGCGTTGGGTGGTCCCACGGGAGCTCTGTAGCCAAGTTGTACGTCACGTGCGCACTTCACAAGCCACCCCGGCCATAGCGCCAATGCCAAGCATGCACTAACATTCCAGCTTGCCCCTTTGGGGCTGGCCAGTGATCTGTTCAAAGGGAAGTAGCCATGACCAATCATTGCTGTGGACCGGGCTATGCTTCTCCAGCCGAGGCGATGACGGCACCTCGCGAAAAGCTGCTCTATACGATTGCCATCTACACCGGCACGGGCATTCAGAAGCCGGACTATCTGTGCACCATTGATGTCGACCCGGAGAGTTCGACCTACAGCCAGGTGATTTCGCGTTTGCAAATGCCGGGTATTGGCGATGAGCTTCATCACTCGGGCTGGAATGCCTGTTCGTCGTGCCACGGCGATGCGAGCATGGAGCGGAAATATCTGATCGTGCCGGGTGTGCGCTCGTCAAATCTGCATATTGTCGATTGCGGTACCGATCCGCGCAGCCCGACACTGTTCAAGGTGATAGACGGCGCTGAAATCAAAGCCAGGACTAACCTGTCGGCGCCACACACGGTGCATTGCCTCGGCTCGGACATCATCGTTTCCATGCTTGGTGACGCCCAGGGCAATGCCCCCGGCGGCTATTTGCAACTCAGCAAGGAGTTCGAGATTGTCGGCCGCTGGGAAAATTCCATGGGCAGGATCAAGTTTGGTTATGATTTCTGGTACCAGCCGCGACACAACGTAATGGTCAGCTCGGAATGGGCCGCGCCCAATACCTTCATGCCTGGCTTTGACCTGGAAGAGGTTGGTCATCTGAAATATGGCCGAGAGATCCATTTCTGGGATTTTGAAAAGAAGGAGCCAAAGCAAACATTCTACCTCGGTGAAGATGGCTTGATCCCACTGGAAGTGCGATTCCATCATAACCCCGACAGCAGTCACGGCTTTGTTGGCGCGGCCCTTTCTGCAAATATCATCCATTGGTGGAAGAACGCGGCGGGTGACTGGCAATGGGAAAAAATTGTCGATGTCGGCAATGAGCCGCATCCCGAATGGCCGATACCAATACCGGGCGTGATCTCGGTCATTCTGCTCAGCATGGACGATAGATACCTCTATCTGTGCAACTGGTTGCACGGCGACATTCGTCAGTACGACATCTCGGACCCTCACAACGCCAAGCTTACCGGACAAGTGTGGATGGGCGGACTTCTCGGCCGTGCGCCTGAGGTCAATGGCGTGAAAGTGACTGGCGGGCCTCAGATGATACAGCTCAGCCTCGACGGCAAGCGCCTTTACGTGACGACCTCACTCTTCTCGACGTGGGATAATCAGTTCTATCCGGAAATCCGCACCAATGGCGGATGCATGCTGATGGTCAATTGCGATACAGAAAACGGCGGCATGGAAATCGATCCGCTATTCGTTGTTGATTTTGGTAAGGAACCAAATGGACCAAGCCGCTGCCACGAAACCCGTTATCCCGGGGGTGATTGCACGAGTGACATCTGGGTATGACCTGCTTCACCATCATTCTCGCCAATCAAGGCGGTGCGGCCTTTGACGTCGATCACCGCAAGCCCCTCTTGCAAAGCTTGCGCGAGCAGGGCGTGGATCTGCCGTATGGGTGCAAGTATGGCGGCTGCATAACCTGTGCGGCCAAAATAATCAGCGGCAAAGTCGATCAAAAAGCGCAGCGGGCGCTGAACAATCGCCAGATCAACAATGGCTATATAATCCTCTGCGTCGCCCGCCCTATGAGCGACTGCACGCTGGAGGTCGGCGTTGAGAGCCACGACAAGCTCTATCGCAACCCCTTCCTTGACCCGCTGGCCGCTCATGAATTGAAAGCCGATATTGCGACCCCGTTGGAAGCAAAGAAATGACCCATATGAATCATGATGAGCCCTATTCGGAGGCTTATCTGCAAGACATTCTGAAATCGGTCAAAACCATCGCGATGGTTGGGGCCAGCCCCGATAAAACTAAATTTTCCTATGGGGTACTCAGGGTGCTGCACGAAATCGGCTACGACATGATCCCGGTCAACCCCAGTCCCGGTCTGGATGAGATTCGAGGGCTTAAGGTGTACGCGTCACTAGCGGCCATCGACCGGCCTGTGGATATGGTTGAGGTTTTTCGCCGCTCCGAAGATCTGTTGGAAGTTGCACAGGAGGCCATCGCAATTAATGCCAAGGTTCTGTGGGGTCAGATTGGGGTGCGCGATGACGCTGCCGCCCGGTTGGCGGAGGAAGCGGGCTTGAAAGTGGTGATGAACCGCTGTCCCAAGATTGAGTTGTTCCGCCCCTTCTGGAAGCCAAAGCTGCATTTGGGAATATGACTGCAGGGGCGCAGAATTCGGGGGTGTCGCGGCAACCAACCTGTTCCCTCTGGAGTCTCAGACGTTGATTCTGCTATCAGATTGAATTTTGCCCGAGGTACGATGCCAGATGATCGCTGAGATCCCGCGCGTCGTCGCCAGCGCCGTCGATCAGAGCAGACTTGCGGCGGCGCAGAAACTGCGTCCCCATTAGGTACAGGCCCGGATGTTCCGCTACACCGCCGTCGTGACGGACGTGGCCCTTGCGGTCGAGGACCGGCAGTTCCAGCCAGGAGTAGTCCGGCCGGTAGCCGGTGGCCCAGATGATCGTCCTGATAGCGCCCCCGGCAAGATCGAGGCCGAGCGGCGGGTTGTCCTCGACACGGGTCGGCGGCGGGCGATCCGGCGGCCCGACCGTAGCGTCCAGGCCGTTGGCGCGCGCCCATTCGTCGATGAGGTCGAGCAGCCGGGCCATCTTGAGATCGGAAAGCGCGCACATGTTGCGCAACGACCCCGCAAACTGGGCCTTGCCGTCTTCGGTGATGCCGGCAAGACGACCGATGAGCCGGACGCCGAGGTCGTCGAGCGCATTGAGGTCGAGGGTGATGCGGTCGGGCGTGCCGGCAAGCTGTAGCGAAGGAACCCGTCGCGCCCGCCTGATGTCGTCCACCTCGTCGTAACGCTCGTCGAGCACGCCGGCGGCGTCCATCCACCATTCCAGGTCCTTGCCGCGATAGACGCGGGGCGCCCGGATGTGCTCGCCCACCGACAGGGTCACTTGACGCCCCGAACGCTGCAGCTCCTGTGCGATCTGGGTGCCGCTCGACGACGCGCCCACCACCATCACGCCACCGTCGGCGACCTGACCCGGATTGCGGTAGGACTGTGCCGTCAGCATGGCGACCGACGGCGGCACGCGGCTGGCGACGTCGGGCAGGCGCGCGATGTTGCACGCGCCCGACGCCAGCACGACGGTCCGACACCGCCACTCGCCGCGGTCCGTGCGCACAAGATATCCCGCCCCGTCGCTGCGAACCGAGGTGACGGTCGTGTGGGTTCTGACCGGAGCCGAGATCGCCTTGGCATAGTTCCCGAGGAAGTCGATCACCTCAGGCATCGTCCGGTAGCCGTCGGGATCGTCGCCGTCATAGCGAAAGCCCGGCAGCCGGCTCTGCCAGTTCGGGGTGAGCAGCCGCAGTGAATCCCATCGCTCGGTGCGCCAGGTATGGGCGATCTCGCCGCGCTCCAGCAGCACATGGTCGATAGAGCGCTCCGCGAGGCAGCGGCTCATCGCGAGCCCCGCGTGCCCCGCGCCGACGATCGCTGTGGTGACGGAACTAATCGCACCCTCTCATCAGGAGAGTCTACGGTTCGAAGCGCCTTTCAATTCACCACGACCGTGACGTTCGTCGGATTGGTGACAATGTCATAGACCGCCGACCGCTTCTGCGACTGAGCGACGATAGCCTCGATGTCCTCGCGCTTGGCGTCGGCGTCGATGTTGTATTTCACCGTGATGCCGCTGAAGCCGTTGCGCACGTCGCTGTCGATGCCGAGAATTCCGGCGAGATCCATGTCGCCTTCGATGGTCGCCTTCACCGACTTCAACTGGATGTTCCGGTTCTGGGCAACCGCGGCGATGCCGGCGGTCAGGCAACTCGCCAGTCCGACCAGCACGTATTCGACGGGCGTGGCGCCCTTGTCCTGGGAAGCGAAGACCTCCGGATGGTCTGCGTCGAATGTGAAGGTGGTCTTGCGATGCTGATCCTCGCCGAGACCGTAGAAGCTCTCGACCGACGAGTGGCTGTGGGTGCCATCCTTCCATTCGCAGGCCGCGCGCCACTTGAACTGCGCTGCCTCCGGGGCGTTGGTAAGCGCTTCGCGTGCGCCGAGCAGCGCCTCTACGTTAACACCGTTGTTTGCCTGTACTTCGGAAGCCATAATTATTATCCTCCCTACCTTGCACTGGCTCAAAAACCCGACCGATCTCACTGACCTCCCGATCAGATTTCACCATGGCGCGGCATGCTATGGGTCGCGAAGCGTTTCTTCAAGTTGTTTCCGCAGCGGAATGTTCGCCCTCGTGTGCCGAGTTGTGCCTTTGCAGGCTCTGGCGCGATCACGACCTTCAGCGCGGTCAGTGTCTGCTTCCGGGCGGAGGCAAAGTTCGCCTCTATGGCCGACATTGCGGCGCAAAGCAGCCATACCGCCGTTGTTTGTGAGGCTCTGCTTCGGTGACAAGCAGAACAGCAGCCCCCTACGGCTCGTCCCTCTCATCGCGCAAATTAGACACAACGCGGCGGTTCTGCGACCTGCAAGCGGTGTCGGGGCACTCGCGGACGAGCCTGTCCTTGCCGTAGCCCTTGGCCCACATGCGGTTTCGGTCTATGCCGCCGGCGGCGAGGTAGTCCATCACCGCATCGGCGCGCTGCTGCGACAGCGCCATTTCACTTGCGCCGGGGTCGTCGGCGAAACCCTGCAGCTTGAGCAGCCAGCGCGGATGCTTTGCTAACCAGGCGATCTGGGTGTCGAGGGTGGCCTTGGCGACAGAATCGAGCGCGGCCGAACCTTGCGTGAAATAGGTGCGGCGGCCGACATTGAGGATAAAATCCTCCTCGCTGCCCGGCTGCACGTTCTGGAAGCCGGCAACCTCGGTGTTGGTGACGTTGGGCGTGGAAGGGGCCAGCGTGTTGCTGGTCGAGCAGGATGCGGCCAGCACCAGCAGGCCGGCGGCGAGCAGCCGGCGCGTGTTTTCAATCATGCGGTTCATGAGCGCCAATCATTCGACAGTGGTGGAAGCGGGCGCCTGGTCGGCGATGTGCGGCAGGACCTGCACCGCGGTGCCGATCGGGCACCGCTGGTAGAGGTCGATGATGTCTTCCGGGAACATGCGGATGCAGCCGCTGGAAGCGTCGGTGCCGATGCTCCACGGCTCCAGCGTGCCATGCAGGCGGTAGCCGATGTCGGCGCCGTCGCGGTACAGATAGAGCGCGCGCGGCCCGAGCGGATTGTTGGACGCGCCGCCTGCGACCATGGGCGGTAGGTCCGGCCTGCGCTTACGCATTTCGGGGGGCGGGACCCATTGCGGCCACAGCGCGCGGCGGTCGATCGTCGCGCGGCCGTACCATTTGAAGCCGTCCTTGCCGACGCCGACGCCGTAGCGGATGGCGGTCTTGTTTTCCATGATGACGTAGAGGAAATGGTGGCGGGTATCGACCACGACGGTGCCGACCGGCTCGCTGCTGAAATACTTGACGATCTGGCGGTGCCATCTCTTGTCGATCTTGGCGAAGTTGGTCTTGCGATACACAAAATTGTTGTCGCTGGCGGTACCGGCGAAAAAGGATTTTGCCGCCGCGGCTTGAGCAATATTGCCGGTTGCACCCACCGCGACCAGCGCCAGGCCGCCGAGCACGACACCCCTGCGTGATAAAACCATCGGCAATATTCCCCCTCATGCCAAAAGCCTGGCGGACCATAATTGAGAATTACTTCGCCTCAAAGTGGAAAATGCTGCGTTGCTTCAGTCCGCCGTGTCCGGACATTCGTCATTGCCGGGTTCGGGCGGGTAGACCGGGTGATCGGCAGATTGCTCGACGAGCGTGGATACAGGTGGGTTGCAGTCGACCTCGACGCCAAAAATGTAGAGCGGTCCCGGAAAGAACGTCTACCGGTCTTTTTCGGCAACGCTTCGCAGGAGGAGATGGTGGCCGCCGCGAAAATTGACTGTGCAAAGGCCCTGGTGATCACTCTGGACGACCCCGAGGCAGCCAAATCGGTTCTTGCGGCGCTGAGACGCAAACTGCCCGACCCCGTCAGATGCGATGGCGGAGCGCCTCAACGATCACCGCCATCGCAGGCGAGAGCTGTCGCCTGCTCGGGTAGTAGAGGTGATAGCCCGCAAACGGCGGACTCCAGTCGTCAAGCACGAGCCTAAGGCATCCCTTGGCGATGTGGTGGCTGACGAGGTTTTCCGGGACATAGGCGATCCCGAAACCGCTTATCGCAGCCTCGATCATGGGAATGGACGAATTGAAGGTGAGTTGGCCCTCCACCCGCACACGAAGGTCGCGGCCATCCCTGGCGAATTCCCAGGCATATAATCCGCCGAACGTCGCCTGCCGCATATTAATGCAGTCATGATCGACCAGATCCTGCGGTGCGGTCGGAACCGGATGGCGGGAAAAGTACTCGGGCGAAGCCACGGCGACGAGCCGCCAATCCGGCCCGATGCGCACTGCGATCATATCCCTGTCGATGCTCTCACCAAGCCGCACGCCTGCGTCGAAGCGCTCCTCCACAATGTTCTTCATGCCGTTGTCGCTGTAGAGCTCGACGCACACGTCAGGATAGTCGCCGAGCAAGGGCTGCAGCTTCGGCCAGACGGTCGTCTGGAGCGCATGGTCGGACAGCGTGATACGGACCGTTCCGGAGGGTTTGTCGCGAAAGGCCACCAGGCTTGCGAGGTCGGCTTCGATTTCCTCGAAGCGGGGAACAAGAGATTGGAAAAGTCGCTCGCCGGCCTCGGTCGGTGCGACGCTCCGCGTCGTACGTGTCAGCAGGCGGACGCCTAGACGAGCTTCAAGCTCCTTGATTGTCGAACTCAGGGTCGACTGCGAGGTTCCGAGCTTGGCCGCCGCCTTGGTGAAGCTGCGCTCCCGCGCGACCGCCACGAACCAGAGCAGATCCTTCATGCCATCGCGCTGCATAGGGCACCTCCGATCGGACATTTATATCATGAGCAGATAAGTCCATGCGAATTACTTAGTCTAATAGAATGGGTTCCTCTGCAATATCTTCCGGCATGGCGACGGGACGGGCGGCTGATCCGCCCCAGTCGCCTTGCAAGGATGCCAATCATGGAAACGACCTACGACACAAGGCTTGTCGAAGACCGCGCCGCATGGGGCGCGGTGTTGTCGATGGCGCTGTGTGTTTCCGTGCTCATCGCGTCGGAATTCATGCCGGTCAGCCTGCTGTCGCCGCTAGCGGCCGATCTCGGCATCACCGAGGGCCGCACGGGACAGGCGATCTCGATTTCGGGCGCTTTCGCCGTCGTGACCAGCCTGCTGGTCGCCGGCCTCACGCGCCGGATCGACCGCCGACTGGTCGTGACCGGCTTTACCCTTCTCCTGATCGTGTCCGGGCTCGTTGTCACCTTCGCGCCGAACTACGCGTTCCTCATGGTCGGCCGGGCGCTGCTCGGCATCGCGATCGGCGGGTTCTGGTCGATGTCGACCGCGATCGTCATGCGCCTCGTGCCGCAAGACATGGTTCCGAAGGGTCTCGCCATGCTGAACGCTGGCAATGCCATCGCGGCCACCATCGCCGCGCCGCTGGGCAGTTTTCTTGGCGCCTATGTCGGCTGGCGCGGCGCTTTCTTCCTCGTCGTGCCGCTTGGGGTCCTGGCGCTGGTCTGGCAGTGGACAAGCCTGCCGGCGCTGCCCCCGCGCCGGAGGAAGCGTCCTGGCAGTCCGCTGGCGCTCCTCGGCCGTCTTCCTGTCGCCACCGGCATGGCGTCAATCATGATGCTGTTCATGGGTCAGTTCGCCCTCTTCACCTATCTGCGGCCCTTCCTCGAGAGCGTCACTCAGTTCGATATCGCCGAGCTTTCGGCGATCCTGCTGGCGATGGGGCTGGCCGGGGTGCTCGGCACCCTCTGCATAGGCCGGCTTTTGCGCACGCGCCTGTTCAGCATCCTCATCGTCATCCCGCTTGTCATGGCCGCGCTGGCCGTAGCGCTCATCGCCTTCGGTACGATGCCAATTCCTACAGCGCCGCTGCTCGTTGCCTGGGGCTTTTTCGGCACGGCCGCGCCCGTTGGCTGGGGCACCTGGCTCAGCCGCACGTTGCCGGACGACGCGGAGGCCGGCGGCGGGCTGCAGGTAGCCGTCATCCAGCTCGCCATCACCGGCGGTGCCGCCATCGGCGGCACGCTCTTCGATACGGTCGGCTGGTGGGGAGCGTTCACTCTAGGCGCGGTGCTGCTCTGCGGATCAGCGCTCGCCGCCTTTGCCGCATCGCATATGGCCCGGAGATCTTTGCCATGACCATCGAGCGTGCGCCGCTCAGCCGCAGGACATTGCTCGGCGCCGCGCTCGCGGTGGCGGCCCTGCCTCGCGCAGCCGCCGGCCAAGAAGGCGAAGCCTCAGTCAGCCAGGAGCCCACTGACATGAAGATCAGGATGATTTTCAACGGCCGCACCATGACCGCCACGCTCTACGACAATCCGTCGGCGCGCGACTTCTTCTCCATGCTGCCGCTCCACCTCAAGATCGAGGACTACGCGCATAACGAGAAGATCGCCTATCTGCCGCGCAAGCTGACTGAAGAGGGAAGCGGTCCGTTCGCCAACGAGCAGCCCTATGACCTTTGTTATTTCATGCCCTGGGGCAACCTGGCCATGTTCTACGCGGACTATCGCCATCCCGGGCTGATCAGGCTCGGCCGCTTCGACGAGGGCGAGCAGGCCCTGCACATTCGCGGCGAGTTCCCGCTTCGCATCGAACGCATTTGAGGACTCAGAGGAGATCACCATGGACATTCTTCGCGCTGGCACGAGGCCTTCCGGCAAGGGGCCACCTGACTGGTTCACCGGAACGGTGCGGATCGATCCGCTCTTCAATCCCTTCGATGCCGGGCGGGTCCAAGGCGCACAGGTGACCTTCGAGCCCGGCGCCCGCACCGCCTGGCACACGCATCCGCTCGGCCAGACGCTGATCGTCGTCTCGGGGCTTGGCCGCGTGCAGCGCGAGGGTGGCCCGGTCGAAGAAGTCCGTCCGGGGGACGTCGTCTGGTTCGCGCCCGGCGAAAAGCACTGGCACGGCGCGTCGCCTCAGACCGCCATGACCCACATTGCCCTCCAGGAGGTCAAAGACGGCAAGGTCGTGGACTGGCTGGAACATGTCAGCGACGCCGACTACGGCGCCTGATCTTCTCCACTCGAAAGGAACCAAAATGCTCGCAACTGTTCTTCACAAACCGGGCGACATCCGCTGCGAGGAAATCGCCGATCCGAAAATCATGCGGCCAACGGACGCCATCATCAAGCTCTCGGCAAGCTGCATCTGCGGCTCGGACCTGTGGCCCTATCGCGGGCTGCAGCCGGTCGACGGCCCGATGCATATGGGCCACGAATATTGTGGCATCGTCGTCGAGGTCGGCGCAGAGGTGCGCACGGTCCGTCCCGGCCAGTTCGTCGTCGGCTCGTTCTGTCTCTCCGACAATACCTGCCCGCACTGCCGCTTCGGCTTCCAGTCGTCCTGCGTGCAACGCGAATTCATGTCGGGCGCGCAGGCACCTTATGCCCGCGTGCCGTTGGCGGATGGCACACTGGTCGCCACCGCCGAGGTGCCGCCGGCCGAACTCATCCCCGACCTGCTGGCCGTGTCCGATGTGCTCGGCACTGGCTGGTATGCGGCCGACGCAGCCGAGGTCCGAGAAGGATCGACGGTGGTGGTGGTCGGCGACGGTGCGGTCGGCCTGATGGGCGTGCTTGCGGCCAAGGAGATGGGCGCCGAGCGCATCATCGCCATGAGCCGGCACGTCAGCCGCCAAAAACTCGCCCGCGAGTTTGGCGCCACCGACATTGTGGCCGAGCGTGGCGAGGAAGGCGTCGCGCGCATCAAGGAGCTCACCAAGGACGTCGGCGCGGACTCCGTCCTGGAATGCGTCGGCACGGCGGAATCCTTCGACCAGGCGCTGGCCTGCTCTCGCCCCGGCGGCACCATCGGCTATGTCGGCGTGCCGCACGGCGTGAGCTTCGACGGCCAGAATCTCTTCTTCGGCCAGAAGCGCATGTTGGGCGGCCCGGCGCCGGTGCGCCGCTTCCTGCCCGACCTTATGGACCGTGTGCTCAAGGGCAGGATCAGGCCCGGCAAGGTCTTCGACCTCAAGCTGCCGTTGGCCGAGGTCGCTGAAGGCTACCGCGCCATGGACGAGCGGCGCGCCATCAAGGTCATGCTTTCGGTGTGAGCGAAGATTGGGCGGACGGCCTGTCCGCACCCACAAATCAGAAAAGGAACAACGACATATGACGATGAGATTGAAGATCGCTGCGCTTGCGCTTTCGGTCGCCACGCCGGCTTTCGCCCAAGAGTCCCCGATCATTGGCGCATGGCGCATGAGGTCGCTCGAAGCCGGTGCCGATGGAAACCTCAAGCCCGTGCCATATTCCGGCCAGCTCATCTTCACCGAGGCCGGCACCCTCTCGGTGCAGGCCCAGAACCCCGACGCCAAGGCGCCGGACACGCCTTATACAGCGAATGGCTACGAAGCTTATTACGGGCCGGTCGCCATCAACGACCAGGACAAGACCTTCGTCATCACGATCGAGTCCTCCCTGGTCCGCAACCTTGTCGGGAAGAGCATGAAACGCAAATTCGAAGTCTCGGACAACAAACTGGTCCTCACCCCGGACAATCCGGCCGAAGGCTGGCGCGTGACCTACGAACGTTACTGATCGGAACAGCCCGACTGTCAACATGTCACCGGTGGCCACAATGGCGCGGACTTCTGACCGAAATGGCACGATGGCGGAACTGGTGCCAATCATGGCGGCTGTCTTCGCCGGCTTCCTCCTGATCGGCTTGGCGCTACCCGTCCTGCCGCTGCATCTTCACCAGCAGCTCGGCTTCGGCCCCTTCGCAGTCGGGCTGGTGACGGGCAGCCAGTTCGTCGCCTCGATGCTGTCGCGCATTGGAGCCGGAAATTATGCCGATGGGCGCGGCGGCAAGCGGGCCGTCATCGTCGGCCTCATTGCCGCTGCCCTGGCGGGATTCATTTACCTCGGCTCGCTGGCATTGCTCGACCGGCCGGTAGCGTCCGCATCGGCGCTCTTCGCCGGCCGGGCGGTACTGGGCGCGTCTGAGAGCTTCATCATCACCGGCGGCGTCGCCTGGGGCCTCTCCCTTGCGGGCGGACAGAACTCCGGAAAGGTCATAGCCTGGGTCGGCATGGCAATGTTTGCGGCGCTCGCGCTAGGCGCGCCGATCGGATCTGCGCTTTACGCGGCGAGCGGCTTCGCCGCGATCGCACTCGCGACGGTCGGCCTGCCGCTTGCGACGCTGCTTGCCATCCTGCCTATGCGTGGCACCAGCCTCGCCGCGAGCGCCGCGACAGTCATGGGCGAGCGTGGCGCAAGCGGTCTGGCTTCCCGGCGTCGGAGCTGCTTTCAGCAGCCTTGGCTATGGCGCGATCCTGTCCTTTGGCGCGCTGCTCTTTGCCGAACGCGGCTGGCAGCCGGTCTGGCTTCCCTTCACCGCTTATGCCGCGTCGCTGATCGCGGCAAGGCTGTGCTTCGGCCACCTGCCTGACAGGTTGGGGGGCGCGCGCGTCGTTGTGATCTTCGTGGCGGTCGAGGCGGCAGGGCTGACGCTGATCTGGCTTGCGCCCGGGCCTGTTCTCGCCGCCATCGGAGCGGGCCTGACTGGCCTTGGCTACTCGCTGGTGTATCCCGGTTTCGGTGCCGAGGCCGTAGGCCGTCTTCCGCAACGCAGCCGCGGCCTGGCCATGGGACTCTACACCGTCTTCCTCGACGTGGCGCTCGGCTTCGGCAGCCCGGCGCTCGGCTTGGTCGCCGCGTCGGCCGGCCTGCAATTCGTCTTCCTCGTCGTCGCGACGGCGACGCTTCCGGCGTTGGGCATCGCTCTGCTGCTGGGTCGCCGTAACGCTCCACTATAGCTAGTCTGTGCTCGAGATGTCGCGCAACCACGATCGCCCGCTTCGGGCGACGTCTGCTTCCGGGCAATGGCAAGACCGACGTCTACGGCCGACATTGGCGCATTCCGCATCGACAACTTGGGGCCGAAAAGGAGACGTTCAGGTCCTGGACAATGCACCCTCCTAAGGACACAGTCCTCGATAGTCCATGCGTCACAGGATCGTCACCCGCACTGGGCGAAACCGTTTGCGCGTTTGGTGCTTGCCATAGCTGGTCGGGATTTTTCCCCGAGACGCCTGAACGATTTATGAAATTCCTTTTTGCAGCGCTCGCCGCGTTTCCGAAAATTCTAAACGGCCTTCCGCGAATGGATTTTACACTAGATTCGAGTCATAGTTTCGCAGGCGTGCCGTGACTGGCGCAGATCGGACGAATATAAAGCTACAGATTGTTTGCTTTCGCGCGAAGTTCACAAATCGAGTTATAACTTGATTTTCTTAGATACACCATAATGGATATATGGCTTCCCTAGCTCCCCCGTCGGGCAATTACAAGGAAGAGAGCGAAAGCATAACTTAATGGCACTTAGAAGCGCAGATATTTTGTTTAAGGATGAATCCGCCGGCACGTTGGTCGAAACGGCCAACGGCGGAACGCGCTTCGACTATCATGCAGACTGGAATAAAGGCGATATCGCCTGCTGCTTCCCCTCCACGCAACGCGAACATGAATGGAAGGTCGGCCTGCATCCGTTCTTCCAGCACCTCGGGGCGGAAGGATGGCTACGCGAACAACAGGCGCGTTCGGCACATGTCGTTGAAGAAGACGACCTTGGGCTGCTCCTTCGTTACGGCGCAGACTGCATCGGGGCCGTCACCATCCGGCCGCCGGACGGTGCCGCACAGCTCCCGGAAATCACCGAAGCCACGCCCAGCCCCGGACGCACGGTTTCAGGTGTGCAGAAGAAACTGCTTGTCACCAAGGACGATGAGAACAGGTTTGTTCCCGCGAGTGCGACGGGATCAGCGCCCTATATCGCTAAATTCAATTCCGACGGACAGACAACCTCGTTCGGAATGAACTCCTGAGCCTGCAATGGACCACCGCCGTCCTTGGCGAAAGGGAAGTGACCGCGTTCACGACCTCACTCGTCGCGGCTGTTGACGAAACGGCGCTCATTGTTACCCGCTTCGACCGGAAACCGAACGGTGAGAAACTGCGCCTCGAAGACTCTGCGCAGATCCTCCGCAAGCCCAAGGGGCAGGACTACGCAGGTAAGTATGATGCGGCCTACCAGGATATTGCCGCGATCATTCGCCAGCACTCATCGCGCGCGCCAATCGACCTCTTGCGGTTTTTCAACCGCCTGATCGTCTTCACCCTGATTGGGAATTGCGATGCCCACCTGAAAAACTTCTCCCTTCTGGAAACGCCGACGGGCTTACGGCTATCCCCCGCCTATGATGTGGTGAACACCGCATTTTATGACGGGTTCGACCAGACATTGGCGCTGTCAATCGGCGGTGGGAAAATCCATCTGGAAGCGGCCAACCAGGCGATTTTCCGTGCCTTCGGCAAGGAAATCGGCCTGCCGGATAGGGCCATCGACCAGACATTCAGACAGCTAAAGCGGCAGGTGGAGAAAGCTGCATCCATTATCCGTCCGCCCGTCGCGGAGCCGCCGGACGGCTTCGCGCATAGATTCAAAGAGATCGTGGACAATTCATGCCTGAGAATACTGGAAACATAGCCTCGCTCGCGTGGCAACGGTACGTGGAAGAAACCTTGCGCCGTCGCAAGGCGGAAGGTCTTACACAAAAAGATCATTCGGCTTTGGCGGGTGTCAGCCATCCGACAATGGCTGCGTTCGAGCGTGGTGAAACGACCCTGACACTGGCGAAAGCGCTAGATATCCTGCGCGTCGTGGGTTTGGTGGACGAGCCTACCGAGGGGGACACGCAAGCCCAGTTCGTGCGCGATGCATTTGAGCGTTGGCGTAATCTGGTTGCTCCGCTCCCCCAGGATTCGCCTGCGCGGTTTCCAAATGGCTGGTATCGGTTCGACTACTGGCTTGAGGGCGATCTCAAGATGCCGGAGCTGACCGCCTTTGAACGCATTCTTGAAAAGGCCGTGGTTCGGAAAACGGGCTGGCCGCCGTTCTGGCTTCCGACACGAGAGGCTATTCAGCCGCGTGAAGTTGATGGACTGATTGAATGTTGGCTTGCACCGCAAGGCGAGGAAGTCGAGCGCGGGTTTAATGATCCTGCGCATTGCGATTTCTGGCGTGCGGTACCTTCGGGGCGCATGTTCCTGATCCGCGGTTATCAGGAAGACGGTGCCGAGACATTCCCCGCTGGAACGATCCTCGACACGACGCTTCCGCTATGGCGGATGGGTGAGGTTCTGTTGCACGCGGAAAAGCTTGCATCGCTCCTTCGCAAAGATGCCGATACGGCCGTGACGATTCATTTCCGCGCCATGTTCACGGGCCTGCGCGGTCGTGTGTTGCGCTCCTGGGCTAACCCGCTGAGTGATCTGCTTGTCGAAGGTCATGCGGCGCGAAGCGATGAAGCCGTGCTGGAGGCAAAGTTTTCTGCAAACGACATCGAGAGCCGATTGGCCGAATGCATGCTCCCGTTGTTGACGTCGCTCTTCGAGAGGTTTGGCCTGGCAGGGCTTTCGCTCAACCGCGTCGAGGCGGAAGTGCAACGCTTGTTGAATAGCCGCCTCAGCAAAGAACGTCGTCCGCGCCGCTAGGGTGACCGCAAACCGCTTGAGATGGCGCAAAGACCACAATCTACGGACTCGGCCACGACAGCATGAAGGGACCCATCAAGCGGAGAGCTACTTAAGCTGGTACCCGACGCCGACAGGCCCGCCTGATTCGAACGCCTACACTGAAATTCTCATTTGGCGTTCGGATGTCAGCTTTTAGAAGGCGCTTGGCGCAGCGTAGGCGACCGACCTCAGGCGCAGAGCAGACGGTCGGGTTTCCAACCCGGAGCGACAAGAGCTGACCTTGGTCGGCGCAAGTGTCGTCCTGACGTGACCCAATGCGGTCTTCCGTTGCGAGCGTCGCTTGCTGGAGCGGGTTAAGTCGGTCGGGGGCCAATGGTCTTTTCAATGGAAAGCTAATATACATGGGAAACCCAACGAGCAGCGCCTGCCAGATACTTGAGGAATGCCATGCGAAGGCTCATCTTCACGGCGATGTGTATCGCCGCCGCATCAGCCGCTAACGCCCATGATTGGTACGAAGATAAGATTGACCCACAGACCAAATTCAAGTGCTGCGGCGGTTCAGATTGCCGCGCCATACCTCGGTCTTCGGTGCGGTCCAGGGTGGACGGGGGGTACACTTATTTGCCGCATAATTTCACCATCCCACGGGACCGGGTACAGGAATCCCCGGACGGGCAATACCATATCTGCGAAAATAAATATGTTGTAACCAACCAGCTGTATTGGCGTTGCTTCTTCGCACCTCGTGTCGATGTATCTATACTTCTAAAGCATTAACCGCGCGTCGCTTCCGCAACTTACATATGCAATGTGCTAGTCCAATTAATTCTGTTGGACTTTCTTCAAAATTGCCGAAGCTCAAGCGGTGCGCGACTGCCCCAGGGATTTCATTGGATACGTCGCGGCTATCGAGAGCCTGCGCCCCTGGGCGTAACTCCATGGGCGCCGCCGCGGGTGACTTCTGGGCGCGCTCCGCAATTCGGTGACGGTCCAGATTTGATCGTGTCGGCGCGGCCGTGATTGTATAGATTGGCTGCGTGGCCCGCCTTGCCCGCATTGTCGTTCCAAGTCCACTCGCCACGTGACGCAAACGCGGTAACGGCTGGCGATTTCGACCACGATGGACAGCCAAGCGATAGGGGATAACTGGCGCGGGATCATCAGCACGGTTCATGCGGGAGCGGCATTCGCCGGATGGGGCAGCTGCGGCTGCAGTCTCGAATTTGACGCATCAGCACTTGCAAATCGTCAGCCGAGGTCTTTTGCTCGCGCGATAGTTGCCCTTGACCGTTGAATGGTTGGCGAACAGATGAACAAAATCGATCGACGGCGGCCAGAATCAGAAACGGACGCCACAGTAAATGCCGCAAGACTTGGAACTCGGCTGCGCCTCGCCCGCCAGACACGTGGCATGACGCTGAAGAGGCTGGCCGCGGCTGCGAATTGCTCGGAAAGCCTGCTGTCCAAGATCGAGAACGGCAAGGCTTCGCCATCCCTGCCCATGCTTCACCGTCTGGTCGAGGTTCTCGACACCAACATCGGCTGGATGTTCGAGCAAGTCGACGACGACGAGGCGATCGTATTCCGGGCGGGCGCAAGGCCTTTGATCGCGCTCGACGCGCTACGGCGTGGGGAAGGAATTTCGCTCGAACGCATCATCCCGTATTCGCCTGGCCACCTCTTGCAATGCAACATCCATCACATCGAGGCAGAGGGCTCGAGCGAAGGTCCGATCCAGCATGCCGGCGAGGAAGTCGGCTACGTGCTCGCCGGGCGGGTCGAACTGATCGTCGACGGCAAGCGCCATGCTCTCGCCACGGGTGATGCCTTCGTGTTCAGGTCGGAGCTGCCGCATCATTACCGCAACATCGGCGAGGAACGCGCTAGCATTTTCTGGGTCAACACGCCGGCGACTTTCTGAGCAACGCTCTGCGTTCATTTGGATTGACAAATATTCAAGTCTCTTGAATGCTTGCCTCGTGCCTGTAGCACCAACGGGACCAGCCGAGGTCTGGTCCGCAAGTAAGGGGAACCGAAATGCGTCTGTTCAAACTTCTCGCCGGCTGTGCCGCCGCCATTGCCATGGGCTCGGCAGCCATGGGATCGGCGCTTGCCGATACGTTCGCTCTCGTCAACATCAACCAGCAGGCCCTGTTCTTCAACCAGATCAACGAGGGCGCGCAAAAGGCTGCCGACGCCGCTGGCGCCAAGCTGGTAATTTTCAACGCCAACAATGTGCCGAGCGCGCAGAACGACGCGATCGAGAACTACATCACGCAGAAAGTCGACGGCATCATTCTGGTCGCCATCGACGTCAACGGCGTCAAGCCTGCGATTACTGCAGCCAAGGCGGCCGGCATTCCCGTCATAGCCATCGACGCGCAGATCCCCGACGGCGACAATATTTCGTTCATCGGCGTCGACAACACCAAGGCCGGCGAGGACATCGGCAAATTCTACGCCGACTATGTGAAGACCGATATGGCCGGCAAGGCCAAGATCGGCATCGTCGGCGCACTCAATTCATTCATCCAGAACCAGCGGCTCGACGGCTTCAAGAAGGCGGTGACCGAAAGCGGCCAGGGCGTCACCTTCCTCGACACAGTCGACGGCCAGAATGTTCAGGAGACCGCCTTGAGCGCTTCGGAAAACCTGATGACGGCCAATCCGGACATGAACTCGCTTTATGCGACCGGAGAGCCGGCCTTGCTCGGCGCCGTTTCGGCGGTGACCAGCCAGGGCCGCACCGGCGACGTCAAGGTGTTCGGCTGGGATCTGACCAAGCAGGCCGTTCAGGGCATCGACGACGGCTGGGTGGTGGCGGTCGTGCAGCAGGATCCGGCCGGCGAAGGCAAGGCCGCGGTCGAAGCGCTGGGCAAGATCAAGAAGGGCGAGAAAATCGACCCGATCATCAATATCCCGGTGACGATCGTGACCAAGAAGAATGTCGACCAATATCGCGCGATGTTCAAGTAAACTGCGTCGGCGACCGAGCCGCGGCGCCGCCCGAGGCTGCGCCGCGGATCCCTTGCAATCGCGTGGAATTCCATATGAGCAGTGGCCAGACCTATCGGGTGCGGATGAGCGGCATCTCAAAGCGCTACAACGCCATCCAGACGCTCGATGACGTGTCGCTGACGCTGAAGCCGGGCGAGGTGCTGGGGCTGGTCGGCGACAATGGCGCCGGCAAGTCGACATTGAGCAAGGTGCTGTCGGGGGCAGTGGTTCCCGACGCCGGCACCATCGAGATCGACGGCAAGCCGGTGATCTTCAGCTCGCCGGCGGACGCACGTGCGGCGCGCGTCGAGATGGTCTACCAGGACTTGTCGCTGTGCGACACGGTCGATGTCGCCGGCAATCTGTTTCTCGGCCGCGAGCCGCGCCGCCGCATCGCAGGCATTTCCTTTCTCGACAAGAAGCGCATGCATGACGAGACGCGCCAGATGCTCGATCGGCTCGGTATCGTCATTGCAGACACGCGGCTCAAGGTCGAAAACCTCTCCGGCGGGCAGCGCCAGTCGATCGCGATCGGCCGCGCCGCCTCGTTCGAGCCGGCCGTGCTGATCATGGACGAGCCGACGGCAGCGCTTGCCGTGGCCGAAGTCGAGGCGGTGCTCGAACTGATCCGCGCGGTCAGTGCGCGCGGTGTTAGCGTCATCCTGATCACCCACCGGCTGCAGGATCTGTTCCTCGTCTGCGATCGCATCCAGGTCATGTATGAAGGGCGCAATGTCGCCGAGCGGCTGATCGGCGAGACCAATATCGAAGACGTGGTCAATCTGATCGTCGGCCGCAAGTTCAGTGCGCGTTCCGCCACCAATGGCTATCGCGGTGGAGCGCCGGCATGAGCGACGCGATCCACACCGCCCAGCCCTCACGAGTACGCAGGGGCACCTGGCGCGATGCGCTGCTCGCCAATGGCAGCGTCGTCTCGATCGCGCTGTTCTTTCTGGTCGTCTGCATCATCTTCTCGGTTGCGACCGACGCGTTTCTGACATCGCCCAATCTGTTGAACATCCTGCGGCAGTCGGCGCCGCTGCTGATCGTCGCCGCGGCAATGACTTTCGTCATCACCACTGGCGGCATCGATCTTTCGGTCGGCTCCGTGCTGGCGCTGGTGGCGACGCTGTCGGCGACGGTTTTGCAGTTTGGCCTGCCGTGGCCAGTCGTTATCCTCGCCATGTTGGCGCTCGGCGCCCTGCTTGGGGCGGTACAGGGCTATTTCATTGCCTATGAGGGCATCCCGTCCTTCATCGTCACGCTTGCCGGGCTTTCGGTGATCCGTGGCGTGGCGCTGCTGATCACCGGCGGCTATTCCATCCCCATCGAGCCCGGAAGCGCTTTCACCGTGCTGGGCCGCGCCTGGTTTCTTGGCGTGCCGGTGCCGGCGCTGATCGCGCTGGCGGTCCTGGCCATCGCCTATCTCGCCTTCAACGAGACGCCATTCGGCCGCTATGTCACCGGTATCGGCGCCAATGCCGAGGCGGTGCGGCGCGCCGGCGTCAACACGCGGCAGACGACGCTCTTCGTCTATGTGATTTCCGCCACCGCGGCAGCCCTTGCCGGGATCATCATTGCTGCCCGGCTTGGATCGGGATCTTCGAATGCCGGCCAGGGTTTCGAGCTGGAAGTCATTGCCGCCGTCGTGCTCGGCGGCACCAGTCTGTTCGGCGGCCGCGGAACGATCATCGGCACGGTGCTCGGCGCGCTGACCGTGGCCGTCATCGGCAACGGCCTGATCCTGGCGCATCTGTCGCCTTTCCTGACGCCGATAGTCACCGGAACGATCATCCTGATCGCCATCTGGCTGAACTTCCGCCTGTTTCGCGGCGCCGTGCGGAGCCGTTGAGCCGATGAGCGATCTGTTCGATGACGCGGTGCCCAGGCGACGGCTGCCAATCGGCGTCGAAACCGGCCATGTGATGACCGTGCTCGGCCCGGTTCCGGTCGAGGAGATGGGCGTTACGCTGATGCACGAGCACATCTTGCTCGATGGTGCGCGCAGCTGGAAATGCCCCTGCCATCCCGATGACATGGCGATCGCCGAGCAGCCGGTGAACATCGAGATCATCGGCGAGTTGCGCATGAACCCATACGTCAACCGCGACAACGTCTCGCTCGACGACGCCGACCTGGCGCTGTCTGAGCTGCAGCGCTATCGCGCGCTGGGCGGCCACACCGTCGTCGATGCCACCAATATCGGCATCGGCCGCGACCCCGAAAAGCTCACCCGCATCAGCCGCATGTCCGGCCTGAAGATCGTCATGGGCACCGGCTTCTATCTCGAGCACACCCATCCCGAATGGCTGAAGGCGATGGATGTGGACGCCGTGACCGAGTTCATCTTCAACGATGTCGGCGGCGGCGAGACACAGCCGCCGATCATGGCCGGGCTGATCGGCGAAGTCGGCGTCAGCAAGGATTTCACCGCGGAGGAACGCAAGTCGCTGCGGGCTTCGGCGCGCGCCTCGCGCATAACCGGCGTGCCGCTGTCGATCCATCTGCCTGGCTGGGAGCGGCTGGCGCACGAGGTGCTCGATATCGTTGAGGCCGAGGGCGCCGATCTTCGCCACACCGTGCTCTGCCACATGAACCCGAGCCACGACGATCCCGACTACCAGAAAAGCCTCGCCCGGCGCGGCGCGTTCCTCGAATACGACATGATCGGCATGGACTATTATTATGCCGACCAGGACGCGCAATCGCCCTCCGACGAAGAGAACGCACGCGCCATCGCCGCCCTTGTCGAGGCGGGCTTCGGCGACCGCCTGCTATTGTCGCAGGATGTGTTCCTCAAGATCATGCTGACGCGCTTCGGCGGCTTCGGCTATGGCTATATCCTGAAGCATTTCATACCGCGCCTGAAACGCCATGGCGTCGAGCAGCCGGCCATCGACCGCATGCTGATCGCCAATCCGAAAAGCGTATTCGCGCGGCTCTAAGCGGCCTGGAATTACACTGGAGTTCAAATGTCCAAGAAGAAGATCCTGCTTGCCGGCGAATCCTGGGTGTCGACCGCGACCCATATCAAGGGTTTCGACCAGTTTCCGACCGTTACCTACCACACCGGCGCAGACGAGTTGCTGGGCGCGCTGAAGGCGACCGACTTCGACGTCACGTTCATGCCGGCGCATGAGGCGCAGCGCGGCTTTCCACAGACCATGGAGGCGCTGTCGGCCTATGACGCGGTCGTGCTCTCCGACATCGGCGCCAACACGCTGCTGCTGCATCCCGACACCTGGGTCCACTCCAAGCCGACGCCGAACCGCCTGCGCCTGCTCCGTGATTACGTCAGCGGCGGCGGCGGTCTATTGATGTTCGGCGGTTACTACAGCTTCCAGGGCATCAACGGCGGCGCGCGCTACCGCAAGACCCCGGTCGAGGACGTGCTGCCGGTGAATTGCCTGGCCTACGACGACCGCGTCGAGGTTCCCGAAGGTTTTGCGCCCGTGCCGAAACCAGGGTCGAGCCATCCCATCCTCAGGGGCCTCGGCTCGGACTGGCCGATCCTGCTCGGTTTTAACGAGGTGACGCTGAAGGACGGGGCCGAGGTCCTGGCCAGTGTGTCGTCGGATTATGGCTCGCTGCCGCTGCTTGTCACCGGCCGTTACGGCAAGGGCCGCACCGTGGCCTGGACATCCGATGTCGGGCCGCATTGGCTGCCGCCGCAATTCATCGCCTGGCCAGGCTACAAGACCCTGTTCGAACAGATGCTGGGCTGGGCGACCGGTGAGAGCTGAGCCATGCATGTCCACGTCGTCGGCAATGCCTGCGTCGACACCATGTTTCGTGTCGGCCGCTTCCCTGCCCCGGGCGAGACCTTGAATGCCGTGAGCTACGCCGACGGTCTCGGCGGCAAGGGCGCCAACCAGGCGGTCGCAGCAGCACGGACTGGTGCAGAGATGACGTTCTGGACGGCGCTCGGCAAGGACCCCGCAGGCGCATGGATCAGGAGCCGCCTCGACAGCGAGCTGTCAGACCTTGAGGTGAGCGAATTCGAGCTGCCGAGCGACCGCTCGACCATCGTCGTCGATAAAGGCGGAGAGAATTTCATTGTCAGCGGCGTCGCCTGCAGCGAAGCTTTCGATCCGGTGGCGCAAACAGCACTTGTCCGCTGGATCGCCCCCGGCGACATCCTCGTGTGCCAGGGAAATTTGCGGACTGCCGTGACCAATGCCTGCCTCAGAGCAGCAAAGGAAAACGGTGCGCGCACCGTTCTCAACGCCAGCCCGATCGACACGGCCTCGCTGCCCGATCTCGGCCTGGCGGAGGTTCTGGTGGTCAACCAATCTGAGGCGAAAACCCTGACCGGCCGGGATGACATCGCGGCGGCGGCCGATGCGCTGGTGGCCAAAAGCGCAGGCACCGTCGTCATCACTCTCGGCGCCGCAGGCTGTCTCCTGCTTGGCCCGGGCCATGAAGAGCCGCTTCGTTTGCCGGCGCCGCGAGTCGAAGCGCTCGACACCAGCGGCGCGGGCGATGTGTTCTGCGGCTGTCTGGCCGGTGGGCTTGCCCGGGGCATGCCGGTCATCTCGGCGCTGAAGCTGGCGCTCGCCGCCGCCGCAATCGCCGTGACACGGCCGGGCACGCTGGCATCCTGTCCTTCCGCCTCCGAGATGGCGGCGCTCATCGATCAAATGGAGCTCTCATGACCCAGCTCGGCCAATCCGGCGGCGACGCGCTCGTGGACCTTTTCGGCCGCACAAAAGTGGTGATCGGCGTCGTTCATCTGGCGCCGCTGCCCGGCGCGCCGCGCTATGACGGCGAGGCTATCGAGGCGATCTACCAGCGCGGGCTCGACGACGCCAAGGCCTATCTCGACGGCGGCTGCGACGGCGTCATCGTCGAGAACCATGGCGACATCCCCTTCGCCAAGCCTGATGATATCGGCCCGGAGACGGCGGCCTATATGGCCGTGGTTTCCGACCGCATCCGCCGCGAACTCGGCAGGCCGATCGGCATCAATGTGCTGGCCAATGCCGCGATCCCGGCCCTGGCGATCGCCAGCGCAGCCGGCGCCGGCTTCGTGCGAGTCAATCAATGGGCGAATGCCTACGTCGCCAATGAGGGCTTTGTCGAAGGCGAATCGGGCCGCGCGGCACGCTACCGCGCCAGGCTGCGTGCCAACGGCATCCGCATTTTCGCCGATGCCCATGTCAAGCATGGCGCACACGCCATCGTTGCCGACCGCCCGGTGGAGGAACTGGTCAAGGACCTGGTCTTCTTCGACGCCGACGCCATCATCGCCACTGGCCAGCGCACCGGCCACGCCGCGGATTTGGGCTACATAAGTATGATCAAGCAGGCCGCCGGCCTGCCGACGCTCGTCGGCAGCGGTGTCACGCCGGACAATGCCAAGGATATTCTCGCCATTGTCGACGGGGTCATCATCGCAAGCGCGCTGAAGCACGACGGCGTCTGGTGGAACCAAGTCGACTCTGCTCGAGTAAAGGCTTTCATGGGTGATCTGAAGCGATAACTGGACTACCCTACCGCTTGGGGTCCGCTTGATCAGAGACGACGGACGGGCGCAGGATACTGCGCGACCAGATCGTCGACGGTCAGCAAAGTAATGCCTTCCACAATCGATTGAGCAATCAGGATCCGATCGAAGGGGTCTTGTGGATGGGTGGAAGCCCCTCCACCGCAACGGCATGCTCGCCGGTGATTGGCAGCTCATGATAGCCATTGTCCATCAGGCCCCGACGTAAAAGACGCGCATCAACCCTGACGTCAGGGCGCCCCAGACCGCGTTTAAAGGCAATCTCCCAGAGACTTGCGGCGCTGAACGTCAAGTTGTTGTCGGCATTCTCGATCTCAGCGAGGCCGGCACGCGGAAGCTTTTCGGGTTCGCCCGCCGCCCAGAGCAGAAGATGGGTCTCGAGAAGAAGTTTCATGCATGGCCGCCAAACAGCTTCTCGATTTCGTCATCGGCCATGCGATCAAAATCGTCCGGAACTGAAAACCGCCCGGCCATAAACCCCACCCGACGCATTTCGCCGGCCGCAGGTGCGTCTATGGCAACGACCTTAACCATCGGCTTGCCGGATTTGGCGATAATGAAGGATTCGCCTTTGGCCCCCTGTCGACAAGACGAGACAGATGTCTTGGCCTCGTGGATATTGACGGTGCGCATTGCGGGCCTCTGACTTAGTCCATGGAACTTAGTCTACTCGGGCCCGATTTTTTTAAGCGTGTTTCAGTCAGTGAAGGTGAAGGATGCCGGATGCGGCCGATCCTTTCGGATCGGCCGCATGGCACGACTTCAACAAAGACGCGTAATCGATTGTCTGAACTGCATGTTTGTTGGGACTGCGTCACACCTGATGTTGGCCGAACCTGTTGGTCCGGCATGCGACGTCGGAGTTCACAGGAGCGATTTTTGCCGAGCAGATGCTCTGCGTTGCGCTAGGGGCCGAAAGCGAAACGTCCGCTTTTAGGGCGCTGCGCCACGGCGGCGACGAGCCCGACACTGTACCGAAGGCGATCGACGCGACGGGCGCCAAGGGCCTTACCTGACTCTATGTTCCCTTCACGATTCTCGGTTTAGTCGGTCGGCGGGATTGAGCCGCGCTCTCGAGGGCCAGGGCCAACCGCTTCTCGTCTTCGATGGCGCGATCGACTGCCTCAATTTCCTCTTGGAGCACCTTCAGCTCGGCTCCGTAGCTGGAGCCGTCGCTGTCCCCGATCTGAAAGCCACTTGCCCGCATTGCGTCGCGAGTATGGTGCACGTTACGGACTCCTTCGCGCCGCGTCGCGACCAAGATTTCCCTAAACTCTCCAAGACGTTCAACGTGATTGCGAGCCATTGCGTTCTCCTATTTCGTCGTCATCGTCGCCGACGGCGATTCAGAACGGCTAAAACTTACGGAGATACTCTCGACAAAGCATGAGTGCAGAAGCTCAAATTTGAATGTCTTGCAATAGCGTGAAGCGCAGCAGGCGTAAATTGGCTTCGACCCGATCGATCTCAGACCACATGCCAGACACTTTCGGCCGAGGGCGTCTGCGGCTCCCCCAACGGGGCCATCCGCTCATGTAATCAGTAAAAAGTCGAGTGCGAGAATGACCCGGGCCATGGACGTCCCGCCATTCCTGGTCGAGTTTGACCTGCGGCCGAGGCAGGGCAGGCTTCGGCGCGTTGGTTGTGTAAAGCATCTCAAGCAACTGCTCTCCGTCGATCAGCTCCAGGTGCAGCTTTGACTTCGTCTCTCGGGCCTTCCTCGGTACTTTCGAGAACGAGAGGCGGTGGTGACAAATATCCCCTGCCCGGCACTCGCGAAGACCTTGCTCCTACGAAGTTTCGCACGTCTTTGACGGATTCCGCATCGGTCGTGATGTGGCGCTTTACTTGCACTGCCCGCTGGATGACGCAGTTGTCACGCAAAGGCAGGAAGCGGCGTAACGAAGCGAACGCGAAATTTCAAACTGAGACACACTACCGGGATAGAACCGGGTAGACAGCATGCCGAAACGGAACGCAAGAACGGGTGCATAAGATGACGCGTCAGCATCTTTTTATTAGCTAGTGCTAATTAGCAGGCATATAGTCACTTCAACATGTGGCCGAAGCGGCAACCGGAAAAGGGAACAGCGCGGCGCCGAGCCACTGCCGCGGTCGTCCTTGCGGCCCTTTCGTCGCTAGGGTTTTTGGTTCCCTCGAGGGCGCATGATGCCCCGTCAGGGTGGAGCTATCCGCTGGCCTGCTGTCACGGCGACGCCGAACGTGGCGAGTGTCAGCGAATCCCAAACGGCGCGGTTCATGTTCGTCCCGGTGGCTGGGTTGTGATCCTGAGGCCCGGGGATCATCGGAAGATCACGCGGCAACAGCGATATTTCATCCCATATGGTGATGAGATTCCGTCGCAGGACGGCGACTATCATATTTGCCTCCATCCGACCCAAGAGCATGAGAACTGTTTTCTTGTCCCGCCGGACTCGATATAATCCGGGAGCCACGCGCGAGCTGCGGCTGAGATGCGGATAGCGCCGCGCCCAGTGCCGCCCGACGGCTTCGATGATGCGTGTAAGCGAAAATCCAAATTTCCCGAATCTTGCGGATCTTCGCTGGGGTGCCGCCTCAGTTCGTACCAAACATGCGCGCCACCCCGCGAAACGTCGCCTCAGTCGAGGCTGGCCGGCGACGAGAACGGCCGATTGGCGTCCACCATGAAGATGGCCAGCTCATCAAGAGCGGTTGTGCCGGCGCTGAACACCTCCATCGGCATGTCGACCCCCTGTCCGACCAGGGTCGTGCCGGCTTCGGCATAGCTCACTCCGGGGGGCGTTCTTTGGCCGAGCTTGCCGCTCAGCACATAGAAGGCCTCCGGTCCCGGATGTGTATGGATCGGCATCTTGGCACCGGGCGCTCCACCGGCACGGTTGACGCGCAGCAAATATTCGCTCGCACAGATCGGCGGAACAGGCCCGATCTCGACACCTTGGTCCCGGCAGGAGTGGTGCCATCCTTCGGCCGAGCGTGAACAGCCAGGCCTTGCAAAATCATGGTTCTGATGCGTTGTCGCAGTAATGGAAGGTGGCGAGATAGCCGGGGAGTACGCGCATGAACTCCTGTTGATGGGTCCAAGCTCTGCACTCCGCCATGGAGGTCATGGGTTTCACGTCGGGGAGCCTGATTAGCTCCCCCTGGTTGGTCAGAAGGATTGTGACAGCGATGGCGGTGAACATGGCCCGGTTATCCATCGATTTAAGGCTGGCGACACAATAACCGCCGGGGTTGGGACGGACGTCGTCTGAGGCAACCTCGTTGACATGGTCAGGACCACAGAATCTCGCGATGCGGGGATCCGGTTTTGCAGCCGTTTGCGTTGCCAAAAGAAGAGCGAG
The DNA here is from genome assembly GCF_040318195.1 of Mesorhizobium sp. M1273. Taxonomy (NCBI): domain Bacteria; kingdom Pseudomonadati; phylum Pseudomonadota; class Alphaproteobacteria; order Hyphomicrobiales; family Phyllobacteriaceae; genus Mesorhizobium; species Mesorhizobium sp. M1273. The sequence continues at coordinate 32,305 of NZ_JAMYLV010000041.1, forward strand.
AGCGATGATGAGCTTGGTGCGATTCATGTCGTCCTCCGTTTCATCCGGTGCTGCTGGGATCGCTTGGAGGCGAAGGCCGAATGGGCTAAACTAGGAAGCGCGCCAGGAAGGTGAAATGTCCCGAACGGCCCGTGAAATTGACCTGAAATCTGCTGAAACGATCACGTTTCGCGGTTTTGCCTTCCTGACGGAAAGCAAAGAACTCCGAACCGTCGAAGGCAAAGCGGTCAATCTTCGCAGCCAGTCCGCCGAGGTGCTCTCGGTGCTCGCGGCGCGACCGGGCGAAATCGTGTCCAAGGATGCGCTGATGCAGGCGGTTTGGCCCGAGACCTTCGTGACCGACGACAGCCTCACTCAATGCATTGCCGATATTCGCCGCGCATTGAGGGACGACGCGCACGTGATCGTGGAAACCCTCCCAAAGAGAGGCTACCGGCTGAATGCCAATCCGTCGGACGCGGCGGACGCAAACGCCGCAGCCGACACGGAACGTGCCAAGACACGATTCTCGCAGCGCGGCTTCATTCTTGCTGCAATCGTTCTCGCTCCGGCAGCGATCGGCGCATACTACGGCGCGGAAATATGGCGAGCCGCTCCAGTTCCTTCGAGCGACATGCCGAGGATTGCGATCCTTCCCTTCGACGACTTCAGTACCGGCGCGGATAAGGGATATCTCAGCGATGCCGTCGCCGAGGGGATCATCACCGAGCTTTCGCGGAGCAAAACTTATGCCGTCATCGCCCGAAACTCGAGCTTCAGGTACCGCGACCAGCCGGTCGACACCAGGAAGATCGGAGATGAACTCGGCGTCGACTACCTGCTCGAAGGCAGCCAGCAGAAGGTCGGAGACCGGCTGAAAGTGACCGCCCAGTTGCTGAATGCGCATGACGGATCGCATGTCTGGGCCAACACCTACAACCGGGAGATTGGCAATTTTTTCGTCGTCCAGGAGGAAATCATCCGCACGCTTGCGGATCGGGTCGGGCAGAGAATCCAGCGCCCGCTGCCAAGGAGTGACGCCGCGCAGGTCAGCGCGCTCCGCTACTACCTGATGGGAAGGGCCGAGTTGATGGGAAGGGCCGAGATCAATTTCTCTGCCGCGGGGAACGATCTGCTAAGGCAGTTCAGCCTCAAGGCGATCGAAGCGGATCCGAACGCCCAGTTCGGCTATATCGGGATGGCCTGGTCCTATCGCAATGACGCGGTATTCTGGCACAAGCAGGAAAATAACCCCGACGAGGCGTTGAAGCGGGCTGCCGAATACGCCGACAAGGCTATTCTACTCGCTCCCGACGATTCCGAGGCGCATAACATCCGCGCCAGCATCCACACCGAAGCCGGCGAGATGGAGCAGGCCCTTGCCCGGTACGATCAGGCGATCGCCCTGAACCCCAGCGACTCGAATATCCTCGTCATGAGTGCAGGCGTGCTGCTGAACGTTGGCCGCACGGACGAAGCGATTGATCGGATCGAGCAGGCCAAGGGCATCGATCCCTTCCACCCTGACTGGTTCCACTGGCAGATGGGCTGGGCGCTCTACGAAAAGAACGATTGCGGGGCTGCGCTGACGGCGATGCGGAAAATGTCTAGAATCCCGAGCGGCGCACAGCGCATGCTTGCCGGGATCCACGCTTGTCTGGGAAACAAGCGGGAAGCAAAGGAAGCACTTGCGGTTTTCCTCAAAGACTCGCCCGGCGACTCCATCAGCAAACAACGCAGGCAATGGGAGAAAAACTACCTCGCCCCCGGGGCCCTCGATCGCTGGATCGGACACATGCGGTTCGCGGGGTTGCCGGAGTGAACGGCTGTCCGGTTGTGGCCCGGCAGAAGTCCGATTGGCCGCATAAAAACCGTTGAAGCCTTTGCGTTGTGGACGGTGGTTACCCTCAAAGCAAGATCATCCTTCATAGGAATATTGGGTGCGGGAAAGTCGGCAATGGGGCCGACTTGCGCCATAGTGCGCTCGCACCCCAACTTCTGCGACGGGCCCGATGGCTGCCGTTCATCGGCGATGCCTCGAACTTCCGCAGATGGCGCATTTGGTCCTTATCGGCTGCCGCAGAGCCAATCGCTCTCGAGTGCAGGCACTCCAGTGGAGTCCAGACGTTGGATTGGACCCTCGACCTCTACAAAAGCACACTGAGCTTCCAGTCGGGCTACGAAGCGATCGCTTCGGCGAGAAGTCGTCGTTCTCAATCGGGCGACGGGGGGATACATCGGCGAAGACGGCATAAGGGAGGATGCGCCAGACCGAGCCGACGGAATGGTCGTAGCCAAGGCCTTGGAGCGCATAGCGCCTGGCCGGGAGGCCGCCGCCAGTCAGACTTACGCAGCGCGTCGTTGAGCGAGGTGGAGACCCGAACGGGCTCGACGAGGGTCCACGGCGGTCACAATGTTGTGGTGGTGATCGCAGTAGACGCGATCCGGCGAAGTTGGCCCAGCACAAAAACGATAACCACCGGGTACTGACGGGTCTTCGCTCACCGGGAAGCGGCATTGATAGAGGCCTAGCTGAATGAGGGGGACATCTCTCGAAGTTAGTCTGATATTTTCAGGCATGATGGTTTCCTAGTTCACAGCAATTGCCGGGTGACGGCCGCAGTGCGACCCGTCAGGGGCGAGCTTCTCTCGTTTGGGAGGCTATGGATCACCATATGGTGTTGGCAGCACCGTCAATGAAGCCCGACGCCCTGCTTCTGAAGCCAATAGTTTGCGACTTAAGGCCACACCCGCAAACGCATTGGCAATCTACCATCTTGTCCCCGAGGCACCCGCCCGCCGCGGTTTGCCGGCTAATTCGTGCCGTGTTCGCTGGAGGTATCACTCCTCTCTCAATCCTGCAGTGAGGCGTGGCGAAATCCGAACTCGCCCCGTGATGCTTGACGTGGGCTTTCAGCCCGGCCTGACCCATGGTCGCCGGCCGTTTTTGCCCTTCGGCGGTGGCCCGGCGTGCTCTTGGACACGCTTCCACAGCCGTGCGCGCATCTCCTGGTTCAAGGTGATGAAAGCCGAACCGGCATATTTTCCGGTACCGGGCTTCGCCAGGAAGGCGAATGCCGCCTTGCCCGGCTCGCGCTCGACGCCCAATAGTTCGTATTCCTGGACTGTGAAGCTCTTCGTCTTCAGCCAATTCGTCGTCGGGCCGCTTCGATACGGGCTGTCGGCGCGCTTCGAGACGATGCCCTCAAGGCCCGCTTGGTCGGCAACATACGCGGCGGTAAGTGCAAAGAGGCTCGCAATCCAAACACCACGCATCACACGCTCGGGCGGTCTGCGCATTGTAAACACCGAGAACGCGTTGGCTTAAGCGCAAATCCTAGGGAACATGCTAGAATGTGCGGCTTCGCTCAACTTGAGCAAATGTCCCCAACGACATCTAGGACGCGCTGATTTCCGCTTCTTGAAAGCTTGTTATCATGATAATTTTCAGTCTCCTCGCTTAAGAATATATAGACATTTCAGTCAAACCGGCGGGGGATGGGGAGGATAGGATGAAACTGTTATCGCTTGTTGTCGTAGCTACGTTTTCACTTGCTATGTCCGCTTGGGCCGAGGATCTACCAAGTAGCGCGAAGAAAGCATCGATGGAAGAATTTAAGACTTTTGCTAATGGGAAAAAGGTAAATGTAATTATATACGACGCTGGAGCTGCCATAACTGCCACTCTTGTCTGGAACTGGAAGAAAAAACAGATCATTGGCGAAGCTTTGGTGAACAACAAAACTAAGATAAAGGTCAAAGTTCCATTGACTTTCGACGGCGACAAGGCCTGTTCACAAGACCAAGGTAAACCAGTTTGTCATCTTATCTACATTGACAACGACAAATTTTACGAGGTGCGCGACGACGGCAAAGTCCACGCGACTTCAACGTTGGTTCAATGAGACGGACCACGTCCGAATGGTTTGGTCGGCGTTTGCACGGACCCGCAAATGCCGGCCCTATTCAGTACGCTTGTCAAGTCTTACGACACCTGCACACTCGCCTCCGACTCGAGAAAACTCACCGCTGCCTTTCGCACCTTGAAGCCTGCCGATGATATGGTTTTGCCTTGGCGCACCATCGTCATCGACGAAACTTAAATAGATGTCGAATGCCCCGTCGGCGGTGATTGTTCCGGCCAAAGGCACCATCGCGGAAATTTCCGTTCCATCGATAAAGATTGTCGTTGACTGTTCAGTGTAATCGCAGGCGGAATTACCTGCGCGCCGCGTCAGTGCCCACGCGCCATCAAAAGCCTTTACCTTGACCGGAGCGCAGACACGTTCTGGGATATTCTTGATTGCGCGCAACACCTCTTTCGTCGGCTCTAGGCTGGCAAGCTTCAATCCCCGCTGCTCGGCAAAGGCTTGAAGAGCTTTCCGACTTCCCGGTCCCCATTTGCCGTCTGCCTGTCCGACAAGGCAGCCGACTCGCGTTAGCTCTGTTTGCGTTGCCTTTGTCAACGCGCGCGGATCAGCCAAAGCTTGCGTCACATCTAAATCAGGATGAGCTTCTGCAACCGCCACGCCCGCGATGGAAATCGAGGGGGCTTTGCCACGATCTGTTGCTGCCTGTTCGATCTCGTCGATCTTCAAGCTGGCTAACGCCGCAAAGGCGCCGCTTGGATACTGTCTGAGATAGGCCTCAAAGAAGCGCTTGTCCGTTTTTTCCTTGATGGTCTCCCAATAGGCGACTTCTACGTCCCCTCCTTTCGCACCCGCCGTGACAGCGGTGTTTCCGGACAACGGTTGCAAAATGACGTCGCCCGTCAGCGAGGAGTTGTCCCATGGCACTTGCTTGCCGTCGGTTGCTTCAAGCACATCCCTACGGACGTTGATGAGGTCGCGGGAGATGTCCTGGCCAGGCGTACCAAGATTCTTCAGCAGCGCAGATGTGAACGGCGAGTTCCTTCCCTCGCCGTCCAGCGCAACGTTCCCGGGCTGCGTTGCAAAGGCTATGAGCGATCCAACGCCCGTGCCTAGCTTTGCCAAGCCCCGACCGACCGACCCTGATCGCGTACCCATCGAGCGCCCAAGGTTCTGTGAGAAAGGACTGTCCCGGCAAGCATCCAAAAATACCAGGTTGACCTTCGTGGTTCGCTCCATGGCCGACAAGACGAGGTCCATGGGCACGGCTTCGAAGTCGAGGTCGTTATATGTGGATAGCCGCGCATCAACGGGAGCCATGTAGTTGGTGCCGTTCACCTGGACGCCATGGCCGGCATAGAAGAGAAGCGCCATGTCGGCACCATCCAGCTTGCCGATGAAATCTCGAACCGTGCCGCGCATCCCGCTCAGATCGAGGTCCTCGCCTGCAACCACCTCAAAGCCCAACGCCTGCAGTTTTGCGGTCATATCCACCGCATCATTTTTTGGATTGGAAAGTGGAACCGCGTATCTATAGGCAGAATTACCGATGACCAGCGCGACGCGCCGTTCTGCCCACGCTTGGGCGCTCAGCGAAACTAGAAGAAGCGCAATGGCGAAGCGAAGCGCCATCATGGCTGTATATCCTTAGTCTCGGCTCATTCAGCGGGTTCACCAGTCGATAGACTGGACAAAACCGGAGCAATCTTGCGAGACTGAGCCCGGTGCTTCGCAGTGTCAAGTCCAACGGATAGTCGGTAGTGGATCAGTTTGAAATCTGACGCTGCGCTTTTTACCGGGCGCCGTTCTTCCTCAGCTCTGGGCATATTTGTCAGTTCTTCGGCATTTGGGGTGGCACAAGTTGAACATATGGCGTCGTCGGTTCCTTATCAGGGCGAATGCGGCTGGGGGCCGGCTTCCCGTGTTTGCCGAGCGACCTAATGTATTGATAGAGCGATTGCATATCGCTCTCCTCCATCGCTCGAAGATTGTACCAAGGCATCGGTGGAGACGTTCTAATGCGCTTCAGCATCCCTACGAATCCACGCTCGCTCATTACCGAAGCATCTATCCGAAGATTGGTCGCATAGGTCGTGCCCCAAGGACCGCGCCAACCGACCGAGTTGCCCATTAAAGCCTTTCAGGATCAATCTTGCCTTCTGTTTCGCTGTAGCCTTCGGTATGGCAATCGTGACACCCGCCGATGATTGATACCTGCAACCCTCGTTCGACCGATACTTCGCCTTGAGCGAAGGCTGCAATTGGCATCGTGAGACCGGTTAATAGGAAAAACAGGCTTGTGACACGCATCCTTCCCTCCCATGCGTTCCGCTAAGCATATATGAGCCAACGTCCGAAGGCGACGGCCGCGTCGAGGCCCTCAAATTTCAAACTGACCCACTACCGGACAGTCCAACGGACTTAGCGAAGGGCCTACCGCTAGCCCTCACTTCGCCGGCGGTCTATGCTGTGTAAACTCACGCCGATAGACCGAAACGGATTGCACGCAGCTTGGCCGTCTTCACGCCGATCGGAAAGGTTCAAAAAGGGCGCCTTCTCGCATCGCTCGGATTCTTTTTCATTCTGGGAGCCTGCATTGCCACATTCTCTCCCTCGGGCGAGAAACTGCTGCGCGACGTCTTGATGACGACCATCTCGCCCTTCGTTGCGCCCCCGACAGACATCGTGATCGTGACGATCACAGAGCAGACCTTGGAAAGATTTCCCTATAGATCGCCGCTGGATCGGGGTGCCTTGGCCGACCTCGTGCAGAGAATCGATAAAGCTCATCCGAGAACAATAGGCATTGACTTGCTTTTCGATCAGCCAACCGAGGCGGAGAAGGATCGGCGCCTGGCTGAGGTTATCGAGGCGGCCGAAAGTCCCGTAATTGTCGCATCTGCATCACACGAGGACGACCTTACCGACAAGCAACTGTCGTACCTTAGTCGCTTCGCGCCAAGCGCCATCCGCGGACTGGCGGCCCTGTCTCATGATAGGGTCGACGGGGTTGTGCGGGAAGAATTTCCAGGGCGCCTGGTGAATGGCAACTGGCAACCTAGCTTTGCATCAGCGCTCGCGCAGACCGCCGGCATATCGGCATCGCAGGCTGCGGAGAAGATGGTCTACTATCGGGCTACAGGCATTCATCCGGCACGATTTACAATATATCCGGCGCACGCCGCCGCTTTCGCGCCCCCGGCCTGGTTCGCCGGGAAGTTCGTTTTGATCGGCGTTGACCTCCCGCTGCAGGATCGTCATGCAACCCCCTTTGCCGTGCTGAACGGCTCTGTTGCCGGAGCGCTGCCGGGTGTCGTTATTCATGCCAATGCGCTGGCGAGATTGATCAAGGGCGACAAAATCATTACGCCAGAGGCGGTGGCGGCGTTTGCGCCCTTCGTTCTCGCGACGGCGCTCTGCATCTGGGTCGCTTGGCTCCGCATATCAGTGTTGGTGAAACCTGTGGTCATCATCGGCGCAGTCGTTTCGGTTTTGATCTTAGAAGCAACCGCGTTTGCCAAGGCCGGAATTCTGTTACCTATGGTCGCGCCGTCGATGCTGCTGCTAGGGCTCTCCGGATTCGTCGCAATTCTGGCATGGCACCGGGACTCGAAAGAAAGGCGTTTCGTCCAGAACGCGTTCTCTCAGTATCTCAGCCCGGCAGTCGTGGCAGAGCTAGTCAGCAAGCCGGCGTCACTGCGCCTCGGCGGATCCGAACGCTTGATAACGTGCGTGTTCACCGACCTTGAGGGATTCACCAGTTTGGGCGAACGGACGGAACCAGAGGTATTTGCTACGGTTCTGAATGAATACCTCGAGGCGGTTTGTGGTCTCTTCATTGAACATGGCGCCACGATAGACAAACTAATAGGCGATGCAGTCATTGGTTTTTTTGGCGCACCGGGTGTGCAGGAGGACCAAGCCGAAAGGGCCCTAAAACTAACGCTTGCTACCGTCGCGATGTCTCGAAGATTTCGGACAGATCTAAAGTCTAGAGGCCATGACGTTGGCGTCACTCGTATCGGCGTCCATCGAGGACCTGCAGTTGTCGGAAATTTTGGGGGCAATCGATTCTTCAACTACACGGCCATGGGCGATACGGTGAACACCGCTGCCAGGCTCGAAGGCGCGAACAAGTTTCTAGGTACCGTGAACTGCATCAGCGAGGAGGTGGCGAACTCTTCCGATGACTACCTGCTTCGGCCGTCCGGTGTGTTGTGTCTGAAAGGCAAGACTGAGTGGATCTCAGCCTTCGAGTTGCTGGAAGACGGGCGTATGAATCGCGAGATGGTGGAGGCTTACTCGCAAGCTTACTTGCTGATGTCCGCGCGCGACAAGACTGCCGCTGCTGCCTTTGCATCGCTGGCCATTCAATATCCCAACGATGGCCTCGTTGCTTATCACCTTGGGAGACTGAAGCAGGGTGAGGCTGGCGATAGGATCTATCTTGAAGGCAAGTAAAACAAGCGTATGGTTGAACGTGCGTCATGTATCGGCAACCCAAAATCATTTTCCTACTGGCTGCGGCCATCGCAGCAGTTGGTTCCTGCTCGAGCGCTCTTGCGGCCAGCGAGTATGTCGTTGTCGCTGTCGATCCTCCCGCGGACAGCCCTCAGCTCGGCAAACTGTTCAGACTGGGCGACCTCGTGCATATCGAGGGTGGATCGACTGTCACTTTGATGGGTGACGATGGCTCGGTCACTGCGTTGCCGGGACCCGCGGATATTGTGGTGACCGACGACGCATCGGATTCTGGATCAACGTCTAACGAGGCGGCAGGCGCTTCTTCGAGTTTGACTGCGATTTCGGATCTATTGGGGAATGCCACTGGTCAGCTCCAAACCATAGGTGGATCTCGTGGCGTTTCCGACACGACGGCCGCCACCTTGGAACCTTGGATGGTGCCGGTCGAAAATGGTCTGACAGGCTGCGTTTATGACCTCAAACTGGAGCTTTGGCGCCCACCGGGGCACAGGGCGGATGTTTCGGTTGCCTATAATGAAGAGTCGCTGGCGACAAGCTTGGTCTGGGACAAGGATACCCCAATTTTGGCAATTCCCGGAAACGTGCCACCGGATCTTCGATCCGTTGGGTTGGTGATCGACGATAAGTCATTTCGAATGCCTATCGTGCATTTGCCCACCGGCTTCAGCCCGTCGGATCATGTGGGACTGTATGCCTGGATGATAGGAAGCGGTTGTCTTCTTCAGGCATCCGCCCTGATCCGGAACTTGGCTAACCGATAGACCACCAGGGGTGGTCACTTCACGGCACACTGGAAGCGGTAGAGGCGCGCCTTCGCGTCAACCACCGCCATATCGAGCCAACTTCTCGATGGCGCGCTAAGGAAAGCGATCGCCTTGTGCCCAGCGGGTACGCCGACTGAAAGTTTGCGGCGCACGAATTTAACGCTTTCGTTGACGTAGGCTTGGACGGTTGCCGAATAGCGGCTGAAGTAGATATGCAGGTGGCAAAACGTCGTGCTCTGTTGCGAGGCTATGCTGGATCAGGGGGTCCGTCCAGAAGAGTTCTTCCTGCAGAACCGGCGATCTCGAGATGCCACCGACCCTCCGCATGCCCCCTCGGAACGCTGGAAGAGGGATGGTGCGTCGCACAAAAATATTGCAATGCACTATAAATGCCGTAACGTCAGTTTCGTAAATGAACGAGACGGCTTTTGTGAAAGGCCGTCCACCGGAAAGGATGGAAACTATGGCCAAGACTGCTGACACCGTTGAAAATACCGCATTCCCCACCTTCGACGCGTCGAAGGCTGCCGACCAGGTCCGCGCTGTCGCCGAAAAGGGCGTCGAGCAGTCGAAAGAAGCCTATGCGAAATTTGCGTCAGGCACCGAGACGACCCAGAAGGCTCTGCAGTCGAGCTTCGAAACCGCCAAGACCGTCGGCAACGAGTTGTCGCTGAAGACAATTGCTGCTCTGCGCGCCAATGCCGAAGCCGGCTTCTCGCACCTCGAAGCCCTGGTTGCCGTGAAGTCGCCGTCCGAGTTCATCGAACTGCAGACTGCCTTCTTGCGCACGCAGCTCGAAAAGACCGTCGAGCAGGCCAAGGAATTTCAGGCCGTGACGACCAGGGCTGCCGAAGATGTATCAAGGCCGATCAAGGATGTCGTTGAAAAGGCGATGAAAGATCTCAAAGTCGCCTAATTGAGTCTAAGCGATCGGAAATAACCGCGAAACAACACCTTCTCCAGCCGGTCTTTTTCCTTTTGGCTGGATGCTCTTTGGTGCCTGCGTTGCCATGGCGGTGCGGGCATGGCTCTCTCGGCTGCGATCATCCGCACAATCTGACGGCGGCGAGCGACGAGCCCGGCCAGGGCCTCGGCTTCGGTGCCGCGCAACGGGCACTTGCCGCTTGCTCGACCCAACGAAGGCAGCGTTACGGCAGCATCGGTGGTGTCGGTCCTGGCCCGCTTGCCGAGCGCATTGGCGTAGGCTGTCACCTGCCCCGGATTGACCACGACAACCGCCAGGCTAGACTAGCACCCTGTCCAAAGCGGCAACGGCTAAGCGCGATATCCTGCCCCATTCTTGGCACGTCGAGCCTTGACATTCGCCTGCGGCAAATTCAGCTGGGCCTTCGTTGCACGGATGGCGGTGCGACGCGGCCTTTCATCTGTGAGCGGCAGCGCGGACGCCGTCAAACGGCAGAAACTTCAAATCCATCATGTTGGCTCATTGCCAAAGCACCGCTTCAAGACAACAATGACCTCGACGCCGGCGCGCCAGACGCGCACAAAAAGAGCGTTGGAGGAAATGGAGGAGGAAGCCGCTGGCCAAGTCACGGACGCGCTATGCATGCGGCGTTTCGGTGCTCACGACCGACGAATCTGACGCGGATGCGTTCGCCCGGGCGGTGGCAGCGGAAGCAGCGGCCATTGACGCCGGGTTTGCCCTCCTGTTTTTCTCGCAGAGCCTCATAGAGGCCGTCACCCTGTCGGAAGCGCTGAAGACCCACGCGCCGGCGCTCCACTATGCCGGCTGCTCGACAGCCGGTGAGATAACGCCCAAGGGGCTGGAGGAAGGCCAGATCCTGGCTATGCTGCTTCCCTCCGTATCGTTTTCGGCAGCCAGCACCATGATCGAAAATCTGTCCTCATCGGGCATGGACGGGATTACCGGCGAAGTCGAGGCGCTGAGGCGTTCATTACACGAGCGCCTCGGGCACGAGCGGGCCGACACCACTTTCGCGCTCTGCTTGATCGACGGCCTGTCTTATGCCGAAGAAGCGGTGACCTCCGCCATCCATTGGGGGCTCGACGACATCCCACTGATCGGTGGGTCGGCTGGCGATGATTTGAAATTTGAGACAACACGGCTGATCTCGAACGGCAAAGTGACCTCCGACAGCGCCATCATCGTGCTGGTCACCACGGAAATTCCTTTCCACGTGTTCAAGACCGACAATTTCGTTCCCACCGACGAGAAGCTGGTGGTGACGGCATCCGATCCCGACCACCGCATCGTGCGCGAATTCAACGCCACCATTGCCGCCGAGGAATATGCCGCCTCGGTCGGCGTCGTCGCGCAGATGCTGACGCCACTGAGTTTTGCCTCGCACCCGGTGGTGGTGAAAGTCGGCGGCGAATTTTACTGCCGTTCAATCCAGAAGATGCACGCGGACGGCTCGCTGTCGTTCTTCTGCGCCATCGACGATGGTGTCGTGCTTGCCGTCGCCCAGCCTAAGGACATGGTCGAGGCGACCCGCGCCGCGCTCAGCGACGTCAGCGAAAGGCTTGGCGGCATTGACCTGATCCTCGGTTTCGACTGCGTGCTGCGCCGGCTCGACGCGCGCAATCGGCAGGTCTATCGCGAGATTTCGGAACTCTACAAGGTCAACAACGTCCTCGGCTTCGGCACCTATGGCGAACAGTACCGTTCGATGCATCTGAACCAGACCTTCACCGGCATCGCCTTCGGTGAACGCAATGCGGCCGAAGCGGCGGAGTAGGAAATCCGGGATGCCGCTCAGGAACATCGACGACCTGGAAAGGCTGAAGAAGATCAACGCCGCGCTGATCAGCCGCGTCGAGCGTTCCATGGACCAGCAAGGCAATGCCTTTTCGCTGTTCCAGACCGCCATTTCGCTTGAGAGCCGGGTGCGCAGCCGCACCGAAGAGCTGCATTCGACCTTGCGCCGGCTGGAGCAGTCGAACATCGACTTGAACGCAGCCAAGGAAAACGCCGAGCTGGCGAACCTGTCCAAGACCAGGTTCCTGGCGGCCGCCAGCCATGACGTGCTGCAGCCGCTGAACGCCGCGCATCTGTCGGTCTCGGCGCTTGCTGAAGTACAGACCAGCGAGGAAGGCAGAAAGCTGGTCCGCCAGGTCGAGCGATCGCTGGAGACGATGGAGGACCTGCTCCGCACCTTGCTCGACATTTCCAAGCTCGATGCCGGCGTCGTGCAGCCCGACATCACCGATGTCAGCCTGGAGACGCTCTTTTCGTCTCTGCGCTCGGATTTTCAGCCGGTCGCGGAGATGAAGGGGCTGACGCTGAAGTTCCGGCCGGTCGATGCGCTCGTTCGTTCGGACCGAACCTTGCTGCGCCGCATCCTGCAGAACATCCTGTCCAATGCACTGCGCTATACCCGCTCGGGCGGCGTGTTGGTCGGCACCAGGCATCGCGGCGACACGATCCGCATCGACGTCGCCGATACCGGCTGCGGCATCCCCGACGACCAGCGCGAGGCGGTATTCGAGGAATTCCATCGCGGCGTGATCCCGACGGATGCCGGGCTTGCCGCCGGCGGGCTGGGGTTGGGGCTGGCCATCGTGCGCCGCATCGCCGCGGCACTCGGCCATCCCGTCACGTTTTCGTCGAAGGTCGGACATGGCACGATTTTCCATATCGACGTTCCGGTCGGGATCGGCGACACGGCCGATCCAATCGCCAGCACCGTCGACATGGAGCGGCCGCGCGGCTACGGTCTGTTCGGCACAAGGGTGCTGCTGGTCGAGAACGACATCGACGTGCTGCAGGCGATGACCTCCCTGCTCGAGCGCTGGCAATGCCTGGTGCGCCCCGCCACCTCGACCGGTGACGCGCTCGACATGCTTGGCGACACCGACTGGTTGCCAGATATTGTCATAGCCGACCAGCATCTCGACGGCGGCGACCTCGGCACCACCACAATCGCCAAAGTCCGTGATTGTCTCGGCCGCGCCGTGCCGGCGCTGATCGTCACCGCCGACGGCTCGGAAAGTGTCGCCAAGGCCGCCCGCGCCGCCGGCATCGAGCTGATGCGCAAGCCGCTGAAGCCAGCGCAACTAAGGGCGTTGCTGGCGCATCTGCTGGCTTAGAGAATGGCTAACGCGATCCTCGATTACTTGGGAAAACCGGCGTCATCTCTTTTGACGTCACCGCCTTTTGAATCCTGGAAATTCAAACGAACTGTAGATCATGATCTTCCGGAAATCCGCATAGATTACGTTTCTGCGCGTCACAAATTTTCCTTCATCTGCGATCGCGATGAAAAAATAGACACCATATTCATAGAAGCTGACAATTTGGATCGAGACCTCCTTGATATCCCCTTTTCATCCAGTCGCAACGACGTGCTGAATATCTTTGGCGTGCCCGCAAAAAGCGGCGCGGCACGGAGAGATCCTTTTTTGGGTGAATACGGCCCTTGGGACCGCTTCGACGAGGCGCATCATTCAATACATATCTCATATCACGCTCATGCAAACCGGATAACAAGGGTGACGCTTATGCGCGCCGACGCGGTGCGGTGACTATGCCGGGCATGCCCATGCGCGACTGAGGGGGCCCCGGGAAACCCACAATGACAGTGCAGTTCTACGGCACCTTTGACTTGCCCGTCGGATGGGAAGACATAACTGACAACCTCCCCGAGGGATCGCCGCCTACCTTAGTTTAAAGAATCAGATGCCGGCGGCACCCTTCAATTCTCTATTGCGAAATATCGAAGCGGGAAAAGCCAAATGCAGATTTCGATGTTCTTAGAACGTTTATGGTCGAGTTTTGTCGAAACAATTTCATAGATGTCGAGCGGATTTTGAGAGAAAATTTGGCGACGTAATGTGTGTTGGCGTTTCGTCGCGGACTACAGATCAACCCTTATTGGCCTGGTATTTGTCGAATGGAAACGATTTTGCGTTCGTGACCTACCTCGCGCAAGGCGAGGAATACGATCTCATCGATGAGGTAGGCGAAACGAGAGAAATCATTTCGTCTATATCATTCGGATAGGGAGCAGCAGATCAAACGCCTTTGAGACATTCACCTGATCGCAGCGCCTTGCTGCTTCGTTTGCAGGGGCATCGGCACCGACCCCTCAAAACCCCGCCGGATCGCGAAACAGCTCGGCATTGTCGAGCTTTGAGACCTCGATCACCGCCTGTGTGCGGCTGTAGACGTTGAGCTTGCGCAGGATTTCCGAGACATGCGCCTTGACGGTGGTCTCGCCGACCTGCAGCTCGTAGGCAATCTGCTTGTTGAGCAGGCCCTGGCGCAGCATCTGCAGCACCTTGAGCTGCTGCGGCGTCAGCGTGGCCAGGCGCTGCACCATCTCGGCGCGGTCGGTGCTGTCGGCATCGCGCGGCCGGCCTTCATAAGTCTCGGGAACATAGATCGCGCCTTCCATCACCGAGCGGATGGCGGCCGCAAGGTCGCTCTTGCGCGCCGATTTCGGGATGAAGCCGGCCGCACCGTAGGACAGCGCCTCGGAAATGATCTTCGGTTCCTCATAGCCGGAGACGATGACCACCGGCAGGCGCGGATAACGCGTCCTGAGCTGCAGCAGCCCGTCAAACCCATGCACGTCGGGCATACTGAGATCGAGCAGCGCCAGGTCGAACGGCTTGGCATCCGTCAGAAGCTCGAGCGCCTCGGCAATCGAGCGCGCCTCCACCGTGTCGACTTCCGGATAGGCCATCTGCACGGCACTATGCAGCGCCTCGCGAAACAGCGGATGGTCGTCAATGATCAGGAACCTGGCGCGATCGGTCATCAGCTTCATTTCGGTTTGGTCTGGCCTAGAATAGTCCTGCAACCATGGCCAGCTTATTGGCAAATAGTACATTGCCATCTTGGCCGGCTAAAGCAGAATGTGGCCATGATTTCCGCGGCGCCACGCGGCAGATGTGGCCGTTCTGAAATGCAATGCCTTGCCCGGTGGCCCAGATCGGCCGAATGTGCTGGCGACGGATCGATTGAAACAGAGACAGGTCGTGATCGACTTCCGGCTTCGCGCCACAGCCAGTGACCGCCGGCTTTCGCACTGTTGCCGGCCGCCACACGACGCTTCTCCGACGCCCGCCCTGTTCGCGGCCGCACCGATGGTATCGGCTGGTCTGGGGTCGCGCTGGTATACGGGCTGGTTTCCTGTACAAAACGCAGCAAGCTGATGGTGTTGCCGTTCAAGCCCCGCTAGGCGCTCGATATCGTACTGGTAAGGAGCACCACCTTGCCGCCATCGCGCTTTGGGCGCGACTTTGCCCGCGATATCCAAGCTAGTCCACGATCTGGGCCGCGCCAAGCCAGAACCAACTGATCGCAGTCGCTGGTCTTGAAGCTGTACGATCCGGTTGGACCAATTTCAGCGTATTCCCGTTGAGCCCAGCGCCCCTGAGGCTGACAGCACGTCAGCAATGACTTACGAAGCGTGTCCGTCTACGCGCTCGCCTGCGTTCGTTCCAACGCCTGGGACCGGGCGATTTCGTCCGGCCCCCAAAGTGTCTGATCAGTCGTTAGGCCGGCAACGCGCCGGACCGCTTGGCCGTCCAGGTGGCGATATAGTCCATCAGTCCTGGATTGAGGCAATCATAAGGTTCGAGCCCGATCGACTTCAGCTGTGACCTTATGCCGTCCATGCGG
>NZ_JAMYLV010000042.1:0-47527 GCF_040318195.1 Mesorhizobium sp. M1273
CACGGGCCCGGCCGGCCCAAAAAACCGGCCACCGGCCGGGGGGCGGGGAAAATTTCCCGGGGCCGCCGCTAGCCAAGCCAAGGAGACGAACCATGCCACACATCGTGAAGCATCCCCGCCGCGTCATGGCGGCGCTCGCCCTGGTTCTGATCCCGGCCGGCGCGCTGGCGGCCATGGCCACCGCCGATCAGTCCCTCGGGCCGGTGCGCTGCGAGATCCGCGCTACGCCGGAAGTCGACATGGTCTCGTTGGAGGCGCTCGCCTATGCCGACAAAAGCGTGAGCGGCACCTACTCCTTCCATGTCGAAAGCACCGGTCGAACCGGCGGCACCAATATCGAGCAGGACGGCGCCTTCAGCGCAGCGCCCGGCAAGCCAGCTACGCTCGGCGCCGTCACCCTTGACGCGAAGGGCGCCGTCTATGATGCTAGGCTCGAGCTCACGGTCGATGGCAAGAGCATCAGCTGTGCCGAGCGGCTCGGCGGCGCGACCTGATCGCATCGCCAGATTTACGAAAAGGGCGTCGGCAATCGGCGCCCTTTTTCTATGTGCGTCAGGCCGGGAGAAAAAATGACTGAACGACAGCTGAACGAAGGATTCCGGGAGGGTTCAGCCACCAAATGAGAAGGTTGGCCATAGGCTGGGCAGCCGGAAAATGGAGACCAAAGATGACCCGCAATATGTTCAAAACTCTTGCCGCCGTTCTCGTTGCCGGCAGCATCGGCCAGGCGGCGTTGTCCGCACCGGCTTACGCGGGCGGCTGGGTTTCGGCGACATTTGCCCCCGGCAACGCCCGCGACGCCCGCGCTCTGGCGACTGGACTGCGCTTCTATTCGTTGTATCGCGGCCTGCATGGTGCCAGCATTCGTCAGTCCGGACAGCGAAACGCAGCTGGCATCGGACAAAACGGTCGCGGCAATCTGGGCATCATCCAGCAGGAGGGCAATGGCCATTCCGCCACGCTGCAGCAGAACGGCAATGAGAACGCCTACGGTATCTTCCAGTTCGGCCGAAACACCGACGCCAATGTCGCGCAGAACGGCAATGGCAGTGGTGGCGCTACTTTCAGCTATGGCTGGTAGCGGCCGACCGATCGAGACTCGGGCCCAGAGAATCGTTGCGCGTCGCCAGCGGCTCGCTTGCCTGGCGGCAGTTTCCAATGTGCTGGCGGTCGCACCAATGGGCGCGCGCGGAGTAGGTGCGATCCGAAGGCCTGCCAGCTGCTTCCCGCTCTTTTCCGTGAACGACCATGTGAGGTCTAGAACGCGAGGGCGGGCATTCATCGCGCTTTAGGTATCCAGTCCCGGAGCGCCGACTGACAACGCCACGTGGCGCGCTCGCGCGGTCTTATGACGCTTGAGCCGAATCCCATGAACCTTCATAGTTCCATTTTGACTGTTTCATGCACGGCGAGATAGAAGTCTCGCTTTCAATTGCTGGATACCGCCGATCTGAACCGCTTTTTTTAGACGAAATTGTGCCGCAAAGCGGCGCGAGATTCTGTTTTGCAACGTCTGCGGAAGATTTCTGTCTCTGCAGCGTTATTGTTTGTACGGATGGCGGATTGTCATGCTGACGCTCCAGAAATTCCTCTGCCTCTTCCTCCTCGTCGTTTTCGTGGCCGCTTCGGCGACGGGGGCTCACGCCCAGGGTGAAAAACGCCTCGCTTTCGTCATCGGCAATGCCGCCTATCCTTCGGGCACGCTCGTGACGCCGGCCAATGATGCCGGCCTGATCGCACAGACCTTGCAGGCGGCGGGGTTCGATGTGGTCGGCGCCCGCGATGTCGACCAGGAATCGCTGCGTGGCGCGCTGCGCGATTTCCTCGGCAAGGTTTCCGCCGCCGGTTCCGATGCGGTCGTCTTCGTCTATCTCGCCGGCCGTGGCGTGCAGTTTGAAGGCGAGAACTATTTCTTGCCAATCGATGCCCAGATCGCCAATCCAACCGACGTCCCGCTTCAGGGAATGCGGCTCTCAGATGTCTCGAAGTCGCTGGCCGGACTGCCGACCAAGGTCAACATCGTCGTGCTAGATGCGGCGCGGCCGAATGCATTCCCGCAGATGAAACAGCCGCTGGCCGGCGGCCTCGCGCTGGTCGATCCCGATCCGAACATGCTTATCGCATTCAATGCCGCTCCGGGAACCGTCGCGCCAGAGGGCAAGGGACCGTACGGCGCCTACGCCCAGGCGCTGGCCGAGATGATGCGCGAAGGCGGTCTGCCGCTTGACGATGTTTTCGATCGCACGCGCCTTCGCGTCAACGGGGTGACCCAGGGCGCGGAAGTTCCGTGGAACGCCTCAAAGATCACGGCGCCCTTCGTCTTCTTCGACCGCGCTCCGGATGCGCCCGCGCCCAAGGTCTCGGAGGCTGAGTCTCGGGCCAACCGGACCAGGGAGATCCGCGACTTCGACGCCCACGACGCCTATGTTGCGGCCCTCGACCACGACACGCTCCGCGGTTACGAGGATTTCGTCGGCGCTTTCCCACACGATCCAATGGCCAAGCGCGTGCGTGCCATCATCGCTGCGCGGCGCGAAGCGATCACTTGGCGCGAAACCTGGCTCCAGGATACGCCGGAAGCCTACTGGTCGTACCTCAATCGCTATCCGCACGGTCCGCACGCCTGGGATGCCCGCCGGCGGCTGGAGCATTTCGATGCAGCGCTGGAGCCGCCGGAGGATTTCACCGTCTACGCCTACGATGTGCCGCCACCGGAGGAGGAGGAAATCATCTATGTCGATCGGCCCGTACTCTATTTCGGCGATCCCGATTTCCATTTCGAGCCGCCGCCGCCTGTCGCAGTGATCTTCCTGCCGCCGCCTCCGCCGGACTTCATTGTGTTGGCGCCACCACGGCCGGCAGTCGATATTTTCGTGTTGCCGGTGCCCGTCTTCGTGCCGGTGCCGGTATGGGTCAACCCGCCGCGCAACATTGTGCCACCGCGCGATAACATCGTCTTCAACAACATCCACAACACCACCATCATCAACAACAGGACGATCAACAACGAGATCAACGGTGAGGCTGGGCAGGCCAATGGTAACGCGCCGGGCGGCCTTACTACCGCCCAAAAGCTAGGCGCTGCCGAGGGTCTAGGAGCGGCCGCGCTAACGGCAAAAGTGGCGCTGCCGCCGCTGCTGCAGAAGAAGGCTGCACTCTCCAACCGGAACCCTGCCGCCCTGGGCAAGCTCGGCCAGGGGGCTGCGCAAGGCAAGCAGCCTGGAGGCGCAAAGCCGCTATCGAAGACGCTCTCAATGGATCATGCTTTGCCGGGAGCGAATGGCAGGGCGCTGCCGCTCGTCAACGGCAAACCGCCGGTGCTCAACGGGCAGAATTTACCCAACAACAGGTCCAAGAAGCTGCTTAGCGAGCGAGGGATCTTGGGTGGCAGCCAGCAGTCTACGGGAAATGCCGGCGCTGGCGTTACCGGACAGGGGAATGGTCAGCAGAACGGAGCCGGCAATGGGCTGGGCAAGAACGGCAAGTTCCGCAAGCTGCCGACCGTCAACGGTGCACCGGCCGGGCAGAGCCTGAGCGCGCAGGAAAAGTTCAAGAAGAACAACCCAGCTGTCCTCTCCGACCAGGGTGGCGGCAAGCCGAAGAAGCTGACCCGCACGGATCTGTCTGCAGGCCAGGCCGTTGTCGGACCGAGTGATCTGGCGCCGGGCAACGGGAACAAGAAGTTTCGCAAGCTGCCGACCGTCAACGGTGCGCCAGCCCGGCTGGGCCAGAGCGCGCAGGAAAAATTCAAGGAGAACAATCCACCTGACTTTTCCGACCAGGGTGGCGGCAAGCCGAAAAAGCTGACGCGCAAGGACCTGTCCGCAGGCCAGGCCGTTGTCGGACCGAGTGATCTGGCGCCGGGCGACGGGAACAGGAAGTTTCGCAAGCCGCAGAACGGCGGTGGAGGTTCCGCCGGCGCGGAAGTCAACGTCCAGCGGAACTTCAAAGTCAACAAGCCGAACGAGGATCCGCAGCGCCAGCTCAAGCTGCAGGAAAAGTCGAACCTGCAGGTTTTCTCCAAGCCGCAGAAGTCTGAGTTTCACGCGCCGCCAAAGCCCCAAATGCAAGAGCGAGGCCTGCCGCAGAAGCCGGAGTTTCATGCCCAGCCGAAGCCGGAATTCCATGTCCAGCCCAAGCCCCAGATGCAAGAGCGACGACTGCCGAAGCAGCCGCCAGGCAAGAAGCCGTCCTGCGGGCATCCGGGCGAGCCGGCCTGCAGCAAATAGGAGCGCGGAAGCAATCGGGGCGCCGCAGTGGATCGGTGGGGCTCTAGATGGACAGGAAATACGGACAAGGTTCTGTTCGCGTCACGCTCACCCGATGAGCGCTGGGTCGCCGGGCACCTGGTGCATTTCTGTATTCTCTTGATGAAAGCCTTCTGATGACAGCCTTCGCCCTGGAAAAGCGATTCAGGCCGAAGTTGGCGCGACTGGCATAAGTTACGGAGCGAATATTCGGCTTCAGTTCCTATGCCGTTACTGCGATCGATCGATGTGACGCCAATAGCTGAAGCGTTTCTGTTGCTGCCGGAGATGCAAGATCCAGTGATTTGATGGCTTCGACCTGGTTTTGCGCAGGTTCTTCGTCAATGCGTAGAAATCGATTTCGAAGGAGGCTGCTCATCTGAGACAGCACCAAATGTTCTTGGGCTGCCATTATTGTTTGGATAAGGCCACGGCGCGCTATCCATGAAAAAGATCCGGGAGCTCGAGATTTATCATGCACTGCGGAACCTTGCCGACGTGACGCGGTGCCGATCGAAAGCTGGTAGACCTCCTCCATCCGCACGTGACAGAAGTTCAAAGCGTCGAGAAGTGCGATGATATCTGGTGCGTTCGCTACGAGACCACCGTCAATGTACTCGCTAGGGCCAATCTTCTTCGTCGGAAAAAAAGTCGGCGCCGCCGCGCTTGCGAGTATGGCATCTTCGATGCTCACTGCGCTGGCCGCTTTCCCCGCAATGCCTTTGGAACGGAAGATACTCGTTTCGCCTGTGGAGTAGTTGATGGCCGTGATGATGAGCGGAGGTTCGTAGTCGCTGAGTAGCGTTTCGGCAACGGGCTTGCCGAGCGTCTTACGAATAGCCTCAAGGATTGGAACCGGACTATAGAGTGCCGCGACCACAAGCCGTTTGACCCCAGTGGCGATACCACGAGCGAAGACCGACGGTCCGTAGTCTTTCATTATTGCCGCCAATGTCGTCGCTGGAACGGATGCTGAAAGGCCGGCAGCAAGAAGCGCGCCGATAGAGGTTCCAGAAATGATGTCGAAGCGGTTATTGCACCGAACGTTGAACTTTGACTCGCATGCGGCGAGAAACTCGGCGCCGAAGAGCCCTCGGTAGCCCCCACCGCTCAGTGCCAAGATCTGAAATCTATTGGGAGCGGACTGCGCCATTTCACTTGCGAACAAAGTCTTCAGGATTTTCTACCGTGAGCCCCGGGAATTCTGCGTGCCCATCCTGATGGTAGTCCACGTAGACAAATGGGAAATCTCCCCTCCCAACCAACGCTGTTGCGATCTCAACCTTTGTCGCGCTAGGCACATCGAATGGCCGACCGTCGGGGTGTCAATATGTGATCCTCATGTCAAGCAAATCCCCCCAGCGTGCGGCGATCCGATGGTCCATCGCAATGATCCGGTCATCGCGCGCGAAATCTTCGAACAGCCTGCTTGCCTGGTCGATGAAGTCTCTGATCACCGGCACGGGATGCACGGCGGCTTCGGCTTTGCCCGTGCCGCCGTGAGCGCTTGTTCAAGTTGCCATCTGATGGTCATGGGCGTCACTGCACTGATGCAGATATCGTCTGCATAGATGCCGCGCGAGTCTGCGGATTCTAACCAAAGTTCAGCGGTGAGGTTACGCCTCTTGATCACGTCAAAGATGCACTGGGAGCTCATCAAATAGCGCGACATGAACGACGACTAAAATACACGTCCGCGTCCGCCAACAGTCTCCTCTTGAGACCGAGGCTCAAGACGCATCTTCACAACGCTTGCATCGAGCGGCTTTAGCTGTGCAAGCAATGCACTCGCGGGCCTTCGCCGTGCAGTTTTGCGTTCTGCTCCATCGCGAACTGAGTCAATCAACGAGAGTATGGTATCCGACGATAGGACAAACGCCGCCTGAGGCAAATTGTCGACGCGCCCAGCCCTTGCAATCACCAGAGAACGCCATCACGACGTTGCGCCCATCAGCAAAATACCCGGGGGCGAATTCGACCGGCGATGCCATGCTGATCAGTCCGGTCGCGCCGAACACGATCCCGAAGACGATGCTCTTTGCCCAGAAGGAACGCTCGAGACGGTCACCCAGAAAGGCGAGGAAAAGCACGGCGAGAATGACTACCGCTGCGCTTTCGATCATGTTGATGACTGACATCATCCCGGTAGTCCGTGACATCTGAGCAAGGTCTGGCAGCACCGTAGGTGCCATTGCGTCAACGATTTATTAAGGACTCGCACTCCCGTTGACGGAACTCCACCCGACAGGTAGGGAAGGAAGATGGTTTCGCCACCGGTAGCTATGGTCCATGCGCCATAGGGACCCACTGCTGTCGCGCCCGCTCGATGTTGCGGCCGGCAATGCGAATGGCCAGAATGAGCAGTTATGAAGCCATAAAGACCGAGACGGCGAAGGTCGACTTCGGTCACTATTTGCCCTTGAAGTTTCCCCAGCGCGAGAGTTTGCAAGCGTTGGAAATGCTCGCTACGCTGGCCGACTGATGCCCAGTCGTCTCATTTCCCGATAAACGGTCGATCGGCCGAGACCCAATTGCCGCGCAGCTTCAGCCGGCGATACCTCGGCCTTGATCAGCTTGATTCAGGTCGAGCGGTTGTCGCCCAGGTCGTTTCCCTTTCGCCCGTGCAGCAGCCACCCCGTCTTTCGTGCATTCCGAGATCAGCCGTCGTTCGAAATGAGCGATGGCGCCGAACACGTGGAAGATCAACTCGCCGGCGCCGAGGACGTATCGATCTTCTCCTCAAGGCTGAGAAGGTCGATCTGTCGCCCCCGCAGCATCTTCACCGTTTCCAGCAGCTCCGCCAGCGAGCGTCCGAGCCGGTCGAGCCGCACGACGGCCAGGGTGTCGCCAGCGCGGGCATAATCTAGTAGCTCGGCCAAGCCCGGCCGGTCCATGCTCCTGCCGGAATTGACGTCGGAGAAGACCTTGATGGCGCCGGCTTGCTCAAGCCGCATGCTCTGGCCGGGCGAGATGCGGGAGCGGCTGTGGAAGCGCTTCCGGGAACATGCCGGGCCACCGCCCAAGGACATGCCAAGAGGTATCACGCCCGCAGCGTTGGGGGTTTATCGCACTGCCCCTTGGGCGGCTAATTTGTGCTTTTCAAAGATCGCTACCTTCTGCGGATAAGTGATCCGCACCTTGGCGTTGCACCCGTTGCATCTGAAGTGCGCGATCGTTCTTAGCGCAGAGCCCTTCCTTACCGCCGGATGCGAGCAATCCGGACAATCGAATGTGAGGGCAACATCAGACAAGTCTTGGGCTAAACCCATTTCCATCCCCTTCACAAGCGCTGTGGCTACACTTTGGCGGGCGTCAATGGCCAATACAGATGCGAATCCGGCTATGCCAAAGTAGGGCTAACAATTCGCCTCCCAACGCCGCCAAGCTAGTGGGCCGTCTCTGAGCCCTTTGAGGGACGAAAAGACCTAACGTCCTCCAGCAGTTCGCGCTCGTTGGTAGTAATGTTTCGGAAGACTGCGACAATTGCCACCGCTAAGGCCTCGGCGTCCCGGCTTAAAGGGTCGATGAGATCATCTGCGCAAACCTGATCAAACACGCTTTCACAAATGGCCAGATCAATATGGCTGAGGCAGGTGCGAGCGAAACGCGGACGCAGCATCTGTGCGAACCTTTCAGGGCCCGCTGCCCGTGGTTGCGGCGGGCCTCTTTTTGCTGATGAACCGCTGGGGCGTTTGTTGAAATGAGGTGACTCGCTGACTGGTACTTTCAATAATCCTAAAATCAGCGCGCACTCGCGAGCTCTAGACGTCCAGCTTTGTTCTGGGACATGAAATCCTTGCCGGAATTCCGCCGCCTCTTTCGGAGTTCGCATGCAACCAAATTTACTGTATTGATCAAGAATTGTCCTGCGACGAGCTTCGCTGTCGAGCTTTGCGGTCATTTCGGTGGACTCCTCAACTAATTTCACGACGACCGATTCTATACGTACCAAGTTGAAGAGTGTCGTTAGCTTCCCATCCAGAAACTTATCTCGGAATGCATTTCTTCCGTAAACCAGCTTGATCGCCGTTTCAGTCGACTCGAGTTCACCAGCCTTGCCAGATCCTGAAGTACATCACATGATTGAGAGGGGCATGGGGCATAGCCGATTCGGATATGGCACCACGCGATGGACACTAAGAGGAGAGACGAGGCCCCTGCGAGGCAGCCGCGGGACCTCGATCGGCGTCGTTGGCCACGCGAAGGTCAGTCCCACAATGAGGACGCTTCGTCGCTCGCGTCGGTGTCTGAACCTCTGTCCTTTTCAACGCTCGAACTAGCGCCAAAGGATCAATTAGCCGCTTGGCAGGCGCATATGGCGCCGCTGATAGAGGTCAGGTTGCCGGATGACAAATCGCTGAACGATGGCTTTCCCGCGGACCACACGGCTTGGAATCTCGGTGGCATGCTGATCGTTCAACAGCGCGCACCGGCACATAGTTATATGCGTTCTGCCGCGAAGCTTCGGTCCAGCTCGATCGATCACTGGTATATCGCCTTTCCACGTACTGGCCGGTCGTGGACGGAGGTCGATCGCCGCGTAGCGGAGAACCAGCCGGGCAAATTGGAGATCAGATCGCTTGGCTACCCGTTTCGCGGGAGGACAACGGACTCCGAAAGTCTCTTTCTCTATTTGCCGCGCGATTTGTTCGCCGATGCGGCGGCAACCCTGGACGCCAAGAACAATTCAATTCTGTCCGGCAACTTTGCCAACCTCTTGCTCGACTACGTCAATGGCATAGAAGCAAGACTGCGCAGCCTCACGGCTGACGATCTGCCCCGCATCGTGCACGCAACACGCAGCATGATTATTGCCTGCCTCGGGCCTCCGGCGGAACAGGCTGCGGCCGTCGAACAATTGACGGGTGTCGCGCTAATGGAGCGAGCGCGTCGATACGTCCACCACAATCTGGATGCGGCTCATTTGACACCGGATTCGATGTGCCGGGCGCTCGGCGTCTCGCGCTCTCGTCTCTATCAGTTGTTCGAACCAAGCGGTGGTGTTCTCCATTACATACAAAGTCGCCGCCTTCTGGCAGCCCATGTTGCGCTAAGCGATCCGGCGGACAGCCGGCGCATTGTTGAAATTGCTGAAGCCTTCGGGTTTAGTTCAGCGGCTAATTTCAGCCGGGCATTCAGCAAGGAATTCGGTTACAGCCCCCGCGAAGGCCGCAGCACTGTGGTGTTGCCGCGCCCCGCCAACTCTGTTTCGCTTGCCGGACAGGAGAAAGCCTCTTCCTTTGAAGGTTGGCTCAAAGCGCTCGGAAGCTGAGTACAGGATCGGCGATGCTGATGGGGCGGGCCCAAAACAGGCTTGCCGGGGCGGGGAAGACCACGCCGCACAATATCTTCGTGTCGCGTCCACCGCGCCATCAATCACATAGCTGATTCCCGCCAATTCGCGATTTATTAACGAACTGTGACTGTTCGACGTTACCCGATAATTTGTCGCCAGTCACGACGGAGCATACATTGCAACTGCGCTGCATGCGGCACTTGTTAAGACTGCGAGTGGAAAGTTTGCTAAGGTTGACAGTTATGCTATTCCTAGATTGGGGGCGCGAATTTGCACCGCCTATGGAGGTGGCTCTTGCGCCCACAGGCATCAGGCGTCGGCACGGAGAGTGAGGGGCCTTCCTCGAGCGATGCTCCACGTGCCGGCGATGGGATACTCGCTGACCTTTTGGCGAACACGACCGAACTTTTGTCAATCTATGACCGCGACTTCCGCCTGACGCACTACGCAACCAGGCTCAAGGGCGTGTACGGAGGCGCGGTGGCGCTGGGCGCCGCCGTATGGGAGATCTACCCGAGCTTTCTCAATGCGAGGTATCGCGACGATTTCCTTCGTGTGTTCCAGGGCGGCTCTCCGGCAAGCATCGACTTGCCGTCATCATCAGGCGAAGCGCCCCGGTCCGTTTTCGTCTTCCCCACTGCAAATGGTGTGGGAATCATCGAATCAAGGGAACGCGGCGGGCGGAGCGCGGCGGAAGAGCAGGAGCATGTAGTTCTGCTCCATCAGGCAACGCACGACGTGCTGACCGGACTGCAGAATCGGCGGCGATTCGGTGAACGGCTGCAGCAAGCACTGGCGGCCATCGGCGGACCAAAGCCGAAAGCCGCCCTGCTGCAAATCGACCTCGACGATTTTAAAGCGGTCAACGACACGCTCGGTCATGGAGCAGGCGATACGCTTCTTCAACTCGCGGCAGGTCGAATCCGCGATGCGCTGCAGGACGGCGAATCTGCGTATCGGTATGCCGGCGATGAGTTCGCTGTCATCCAATTGGGAAAGGATCAGCCCGCGGAAGCCGAGCGCCTCGCTGGATCGCTTGTCGATGCGTTCAAGGAACCGTTTGTCATCAACGGCATTCCCGTCTTCGTCGGCTCGAGTATCGGAATTGCTTTCGGGCCGGAGCACGGGACCGACGGCGAGCAGTTGATGAAAGCCGCCGACATTGCTCTTTACGCAGCCAAGACGGATGGACGCGGTTGCGCTCGAACGTTCAACCGTTCGATGCTGCTCTTGCTCGAGCAACGCGAGAATCTGAGGCGCAGCCTTCGAACCGCGCTGGAGCGCGGCGAGCTTTATCTTGAGTATCAGCCGCTCATTCGACCTCCCGCGTCGGTGATCGGATTCGAAGCGTTACTGCGGTGGCGGCACCCCGAGGTCGGAATCATTCCACCCAGCGTGTTCATACCGATCGCCGAGGCGGACGGTCTGATGGACGAGATTGGACGATGGGTGCTCGAGGAAGCCTGTCGCCAGGCATTGACGTGGCCTTCCTCGCTGACGGTCGCAGTGAACGTGTCGCCGGCTCAGTTCCTTAGCGGTTCGCTAACGGATACGGTTGCTCAAATCATCGACTCAGTTGGAATCCGGGCTGACCGACTTGAACTCGAGATAACCGAGCAGGTTCTTCTTGAGAAGACGATCGATAATATCGACACCTTAAATACTCTGAACGTCTTGGGAATACGAATTTCGCTCGACGATTTTGGGACATACTATTCATCATTAAGTTACCTTAAGAATTTCCCCTTCGATACTTTGAAGATCGATCAGTACTTTATTGCGGACTTGGAGACCGATCTCAAAAGCCAAACGATCGTGCGATCGATCATGAATCTGGCGCACGGCCTGGGAATAAATGTCACTGCCGAGGGGGTGGAGACGTCGGCACAGGCACGGTGGCTGATCAAGGAGAATTGCGATTGCCTGCAAGGCAACTTCCTGGGAAAGCCGCTTGGACCCGAGGCCATCAGCGATTTCATCAAGCGGTCCCCGCTGAGGGTGGTACGAGCGAGGGAGGCAAATCGAGCGCTCTAGCGCCTTGCACCTTTGTTAACGGTGAAGTCGAGATTTGTAGAACGATCGAGGCAGATACCGTGCATAGCTTCGAGTGGGTGCGAGACTGACTCATCAAGGGCGCGGTGAAATTTTTCTTCGCGGAGGCCCGCGAGGCCTCAATACTGATGGAACAAGTGAGATGCCGATGGGACCCGTTCATCATGATCTGACTGGCGAGCCGACTTTTGAGCCGATGATCCAGATCGACTTGGAGATCAAAGCTTTTGTCTCCGCTTGGAAACATTGCGATTATGTCTCGACATACATGGCCCGGATGATCAGTCAAAACAGGTCAGACTCGGTCCATCATGCAAATCTCTTTTCCTCTGCCTTCAACGAATTGCTGGAAGTCGCCTTTCGTACGCGCCATGCCGAAGGCGAACTGGCATGCAGGGTGTCTCGCCATGGCGCGACGGATAGGATCGAGTTGACAATTCCTTGTGTGCCGGAGGAGCGCCAATTCTACGAAGAAGCCGTATCGCAAGTTGCTGGAATAGAGGCCAGAGAACGATACCTCAATTCCTTGTCTGGGGATCTCGCGCCTAGCCGCGAGGTCGTACTCCTGGAACTGGCTGTCGACTACAACGCGACACTCTGGACCGAGGAGGCCGACGGCGATGCAATCAAGCTTGTCGTGGATCTTCCGCTCGAGGGCTTTCAAAATTGAACCCTTACGACCTTCTCCCGCGCTTCAAGGCGCAATACGACGCGAACAACCAGGAGTTCTCCATATCGGGAGTGGTCCGGCCTCAGGCGATCGATGAGCTTGGGCCCGCGATAGCATTGCTTCGCGATGCGATTGGCCGTGTGCGCGGCGTTCTCTACGTCAATGTCAGGCGCCTGACGCAGATGAACAACGCTGCGTTTCACACCTTATCGAGGATCATCATCGACGCTTGTCGCGCTCGACCCGATCTCAAATTCGTGGTCATCACATCAAGCGTCGTCGGATGGACCTCGCGAAAATTCGGTCGCCTGAGCGGAATAGAACCGAACATAACGGTCAAGGAGTATGACACCGAATTCTATCCGGGGCAGGGCTTCCTTGAGGAAGGAGGGTTCGTACCGATCCTGCGCACTCAGACAAAGATGACTTGGCGCCACGAGCGCGCAATCTTGCCGCGACACGGCATGCGGCCCGGCATCGTCATGGCCGACATCTGTTGCGGGATCGGTGATTTCGCCGTGCTCGCGCAGAAGGAGTTCCAGCCATCGCGGATCGTCGCCCTCGACCACTCCATGTCAAGCCTGAACTATGCTCGACAAGTGATGCGGGAGTTCGATATCCGGGGCATCGAGTACACCTATGGCGATGCGTCGGAGATGCTGCTCGACGAAGCGCAGTTCGACTTGGTCACTTGCCGACATTCGCTTCAAATCTTCAATCGACCTGAACTCATCCTCAAGGAGCTCTACCGCATATGCAAGCCAGGCGGTCGGGTCTATATCACCAACGAGAAGAATTCGCATTGCCTCGGCGAGCCGCGCGCCGAAAGCATTCGCTGGACCTACGACGAGGTGGCGAAGCTGTTCGGGCATTTCGAGATGGACGTCGAGTTTGGGCCCAAGAGTCGGCGATACCTGGTGGAAGCCGGATTCGAAGACATCCTTGTGGAGACCTTCATGGTCACTAACCTGGACGGCGATCCGCAGGACTTCGTCGACGTCATTGCGGCCTGGGCGGATGTCTATGCCGGGGAGATGGCGAGCAGACGCGGTGACGGACCGGAGTTCGTCGCACGGTTCCGGCAGGGCTTCCAGGATCACATTTTCGCTGCACTACACCCCAAGGGTTATGCGGGTTGGCCGATCTGGGTCGCATCGGGGCGACGGCCACAATGAAAGCCGATAACGAGCCTACACCGCGCTTCGGCCTGCGCTCCTTTCGAGCGAAATTCGTATTGGTCGTTGGCGGCGCCGTACTGTTCGACCTCCTGCTGAGCGGTGGTCTGGCGCTTTGGAACGTTCAAAAGCTGTCGCGCGACGCCACCTCGGAAGTCGGTGAGGGCCTGACGAACGCAAACCAGGAATACATTCGTTCCTATGCCGAGTCGACAGCGTTGAGCGTTGACCTGCTGCTCGATCGGGTTCACGGGGACGTCAAGGCGCTCGCTGGCGTGCTGCAGGCCCAGATCGACGATCCGAGGAGGCAGCAACAGGTCGGCGCCACGCTTTCGCATGAGGCGCCCGGCTCCGTGAAGGTTGTCTACAACGCGCAGGGCGATTGGGCGCAGAATCTGCCGGGCGCGCCTTCCGTGGTAAGCGTCTGGGGCTACCTGCTGGGCGCCGACCACAGTCCGCTGCCCAGCGTTCGGCAGGAAATAGAAGACAGTACTCTGATCGATCTCGTCGCGCCGACTCTCATGGCCAGCGGGTCGTCCAAACTGCAGATGTACTATATTGGTCCAAAGGAACGGCCGATCTTCCGGACGGTACCGTATACGGATCAGGCACAGACCTTCGACCGACTCTATCCAGGTCACAACAAGGCGGAATTCTGGGAGTTCTTCTTTCCGGGAATCTATGGTTCATGGCAGCAATGGGCCAGGGATCCCGCCTCACGTCCGGTCCCTGACGATATTACCCAGACGGCGCCTTACACCGATGCAATCACGGGAAAGTTGATCGTCAGCTTTTTCCACCCGCTTTGGACGCGCGATCGCACCGGTATCGCCGGTACGACGGGAGCAGATATCACTCTCGATCAGCTCGCGAAAGTCGTCGAAAGGGTGAAGATCGCTGAAACCGGATTCGGCTTCCTCACGATGTCGACTGGCAACGTGGTGGCGATCAATCCGTCGGGCCAGGCGATCATCGGCCTGACTTCATCGAGCGATGCGGGCACGCAGGGCGTCACCGGCTTGGAAAGGTCTCTGCGGGGAAGTACGCAGCCGGCTATCGCGTCACTACCTCTAGACAAGAACAATGACGGTGTCATTCAGCATATCATGCTCGACAATAAGGGCGAACACGTTCCCTATATTGTTGTCCTCAAGAGATTGAAGCCGACCAACTTGTGGAGTTCGGGACCGATCAAGTCCGAAACGATGTCGGTCGGGATCGTCGTTCCCGAACGGGAGATCTATGCATCCCTGTTCGCCGCGCAGGAGAGTATTTCTCGCGCAACCAATCGTATCCTGCTGTTTCAGATCGCGGCGATCGCCGTTTCGCTTCTGATTGTTTTTGCGGCCGTGCTCGGAATTTCGAAACGGATCACCGCGGGCCTCAGGGCACTTGCCAGCGCCGCCCAGCGGCTCCAGTCCAAAGATTATTCAGTCCGCGTGAACATTCCGACGCGCGACGAGGTTGGAGCGGCAGGAATCGCTTTCAACCGGATGGCCGAGCAGATCAGCTTTCACACGGAAAACCTCGAGCAACTCGTCGACGAACGAACCAGGGAACTCGGGGACGCCAATCAGGAGATTTCCGCACTCAACGAAAAGCTGCAGGACGAGAACGTCCGCCTTGGCGCCGAACTCGCGGTCGCCAGGCAGATACAGATGATGGTCCTGCCGAAACAATTCGAACTCGAAGCGATTCCGGGGCTGGAGATCGCGGCCTATATGCGGCCGGCCGACGAGGTCGGCGGTGACTATTATGACGTCCTGCAGAACGGGTCACGGGTCAAGATCGGCATCGGCGACGTGACCGGTCATGGTCTCGAGAGCGGCGTGCTGATGCTGATGGTCCAATCTGTTGCACGCGCGCTGCAGGAGACCAGCGAGGCGGATCCGCACCAGTTTCTGGATCGGCTGAACAGAGCGATCTACAAGAACATCGAGCGGACGAACACCGGAAAGCATCTCTCGCTGGCCTTCCTTGACTTCGAGGATGAGCGGGTAACGCTATCCGGCCAGCATGAGGACGTTCTCGTCGTGCGTGCGGACGGGGACGTCGAACGCATCGATACGATGGATCTGGGTCTGCCGGTTGGCCTGGAGAATGACATCTCGAAGTTCATTGCCACGCGCGACATCCTGTTCGGCAGTGGCGACGTGATCGTGCTGCACACCGACGGTGTGACCGAGGCGGAAGACCAAGACAGAAGGCTGTTCGGGTTCGAGCGCCTCTGCCAGAGCGCACGAAGACGTCAAGGCGGGAGCGCCGAGGAAATCAAAACCGGGATCATCGAGGATCTCATGGCCCATATCGGGATCCAGAAGATCCACGACGACATCACCCTCGTGATCATAAGGCACACATAGCCATGACAACGCTGTTCGGGACCCCTGACGTTGCAATCGGGATGAAGGAGAGCGTCAGTCGCGTGCGGCTGTTCGACGGACCTCTCGACTTGAGTTGGCGTCATTGTGCCACGACCTCGGACTTCATCGCCGATCTTTTCGCATTGCGCTTCCGGTCGTCCCGCAATGACTACATGGAAGTGCGGCACAGCATTGGATATCTGGTCAACGAACTCATCGAAAATGCCGTCAAGTTTCGCGCACCGGGTGAGATCTTGATCGAGGCGTCGATGGATTCGGAGTGCTTCAAGCTGAAAGTGTCGAATGACGTCGATGGTGAAGATGCGTCTGAGTTCCAAAGTCTCCTGGCGGACATCACGGTTGGCGACCCCATGGACCTGCTGATACAGCGAATTGAAGCCAATGCCGCCAACCCCGACGTAGGAGGCTCCGGACTTGGATTGCTGACGTTGATGAGTGACTACGGCGCACGCCTGGCTTGGATATTCAGCGCCGCCGACGAAAGCGATCGGATCTGCGTGGAGACATATGCCTCCATTCCGATCTCGCAAATTCACAACTAGAAGAAACGAAGCCAGGCTATGGAAATCAAGACAGACGACTATCGTGTGTGGACTGAAGGAAGCGAAATTTTCTTCGACGGTGCAATGCGGCTTGCCAGTTCCGAGGCCGGTGCGCCTATCACGGCTTTGGCGACCAGTGTTCTTGCCTCGAAACCCGCTTCCATTACGCTCAATCTGAAGGACCTTCACTTTCTCAACTCTTCCGGCATCAACCTGCTGGCGAAATTTACCATCGAGGTGCGCAAGCATCCCGATGTTCGACTCGTCGTGCGTGGAACGCCCGACATACCCTGGCAGTCGAAATCATTGCCGAATCTGAAGAAGCTGCATCCCGCTGTGGTGCTTTTGATGGACTGACCAGGTCCCGAAATTTGCCAAGGGACTGCGTGGGCTTGCGGCAACCCGAGATAGTATAGGTCAGCCGGGACGATGCGGGAGCTCCGCACCGATAGTGAGAAGGTGCAGGAGCGCGGCGCCTACAGCGAATATGTACACCAGGATAAGTATTTGGATGCCAAGCTAACGACAATCCGGCCTCGTGCGCAGATGCTCGCAATGGCTCGGCGGGGGCTCGGCACAGGCGGCAGGCGTCCAAGTTGGGGGGATGTCGGGCTGTCTGTGCCGATCAGCCGCCGCGCGATCAAAGGTGGCGTCATTGAGTAAGCGTGCCAAGGTGAACGGCGGCCAGCTGGAGTTCATTCCGCCGCAGATCCCGACTCGGGTCACGGAGCCGCCCGAAGATGAGGGATGGCTTCAGGAGGTCAACCTTGACGGCTACCGAACGCAGATCATCATCGATAAAGGCGGCGTGCGTCTATACAGCAAGAACGGCCGTGACTGGGCCACGAAATACTGGCCCATCGCGCTGGCGGCCGAACTGCCATGCCGGGCTGCCATTATCGACGGCGAGGTCATTGTTCCAGGCGAGCAGGGCGCTCCCCATTGACCTGCGCAGGAAGCTGCGATCTGGCTCGAACCGAGCCGGCTGGTGTTCGTCGCGTTCGATATCCTCCATCTCGACGGTCGCAATCTAACCTCCTTGCCCCTGCTGCAGCGCAAGCAGGCGCTGTGGCAGCTCGTTGAGCACGGCCCCGGCAAGATCCAGTACAGCGAGCATTTCGAGAGCAGTGCGCTAGCGATCTTTCGGGCCATCGAGAAGGTGGGCTCGAGAGCGTAGGCGGTCAAGTCGGCCGACCGACATGCTGCGCGTTCCAGTCACCACCGCCCTGAGGCTCAAAATTGGGCCGTGTATGGACGGCTCTCCGTTGGCAAGGGTTCTATTTGAGCGCTCTGCAGTTGCTGGCTGGTGCGCCATGTGTCCGACCTGTAGGTGCGGCTCTTAATATGCCACAGGCAGGCTGATGATCGCGCCCGGCGGGCAGACCGCACACGATCCCAAGGGCAACAACGATGGGAAAGCGGCTCGGAATTTCAAACTGACCCACGACCGCTAATCTGAATCGAACCCAGCCTTCTTCCGCCGCGAACATCGGGAACGGGTCGCGTTTCGACAAAAATGTCTTGTTGGTAACGCAAATTGAAAGCAGACCCCGGTAGATCGGGCTACGGTGAAGCGAGATTGTGAGCTTGGCTAATTTGTCTTGGAGACCCGAAAATGCCACAGGCAAAGCGGATCCTGGTGACTGGAGGCGCGGGCTTTTTGGGATCGTTCTTGTGCGAGCGACTGCTTGGTGAAGGTCACGAAGTTGCCTGTGTCGATAATTTCTTCACCGGAAGCCGAAGAAACGTCTCCAATTTGCTCGACAATCATTCCTTCGAAATCATTCGCCATGACGTGACGTTTCCACTCTACGTTGAAGTTGATGAGATCTACAATCTTGCCTGCCCTGCGAGCCCCGTTCACTACCAGTTCGATCCGGTTCAGACGACCAAGACCAGCGTCCACGGGGCGATCAACATGCTAGGGCTCGCCAAACGGGTTCGCGCGAAGATCCTTCAGGCGTCGACGTCCGAAGTTTACGGCGACCCTGACGTTCACCCGCAGACCGAGGATTATTGGGGCAGGGTAAACCCAATAGGACCCCGTTCTTGTTACGACGAGGGCAAACGATGTGCTGAAACCCTCTTTTTCGACTATCGGCGACAGCACGGTCTGCGGATCAAGATAGCGCGCATCTTCAACACATATGGCCCTAGGATGCGTCCGGACGACGGCCGCGTCATTTCCAACTTCATCGTCCAAGCCCTGCTGAACGAACCGATCACGGTGTACGGCACTGGCCAGCAGACACGTTCATTTTGCTATGTCGACGACCTCATCGACGGTCTGGTTCGCATGATGCAGACGGCTGACGATCTTACTGGTCCGATCAATCTCGGCAATCCGGTCGAATTCACGATGCTAGAACTCGCCAATCTGGTGATCGAACTTACTGGAAGCCGGTCGTCGATCAGTTTTTTGACTTTGCCCGTTGACGACCCTAGACAGCGACAGCCCGATATCGGGAGCGCCTTGCGCGAACTCAATTGGGAGCCAAGAACCGCATTGCGGGACGGCCTTGTCAAGACCATTGCCTATTTTGAAGGCCTGGTTTCGTCGGGCTATGTACGGCCGGCCGCTGCCGAATGAAGACCGTCTTGGTCACCGGCGGGGCCGGCTATATCGGATCACACTGTTGCAAGGCATTCGCCGAATCGGGTTGGTCGGTGATCACGTATGATAATCTCTCGCGCGGTTGGCGCGACGCGGTTAAATGGGGACCGATTGTCGAAGGCGACATTTCCGACGCCGAGGCCGTGTCGGCGGCTCTACGACAATATCGGCCTGATGTGGTGGCGCATTTCGCCGCCTACGCCTATGTGGGCGAGTCAGTCGAAAATCCCGGACTCTACTACCGAAACAACAGTTTCGGGTCGCTGGTGTTACTCGAGGAGATGTTGAAGGTCGGCGTGGGCAAGCTGATCTTTTCCAGCACATGCGCATCGTATGGAGTTCCGGTTCGCTCTCCGATTGACGAAACGCATCCGCAGTCGCCCATCAATCCCTATGGATGGTCGAAATTTATCATAGAACGGATGGTGGATAATCTCTCCTATGCCCATGGCCTCGACGCGGTCGTGCTCCGGTATTTCAACGCGGCCGGATGCGATCCCGACGGCGAGGTCGGCGAGCGGCATGAACCGGAAACACACGTCATACCCCTCGCTATTGAGGCGGCTGTCAGGCGGGACCGGATTTTTACCATCAATGGCATCGACTTCGATACCCGCGATGGAACCGCGGTGCGGGACTATGTCCATGTCACCGATCTCGCACGTGCTCACGTCCTGGCAGGGGAGAAGCTGCTCCGCGACAAGGGTGTCCACGTCTACAATCTTGGGACTGGAGCTGGAACGACGGTGAAGGAGCTGGTGGATGCGGTCAGCCGGGCATCGGGATCGCGCCTTCCTGCGGTTTACGGTCCGCGCAGGGCAGGTGACCCGCCAGCGCTTGTGGCCGCGGCCGACAAGGCGCAGCGGGAACTTGGCTGGGTGCCTGAGCAATCCGGAATAGACAGGATCGTCGAGACGGCGCTGGCCTGGTACCGTAGCCGATTATGACAGGTCCGCCACGCTGCCGTGGCCGAGAGAGCAGCAAAGACCGGCCGACCAGCTCTCGATTCACTGTCGGCGCCGGACGGAGTCGATGGAGAGGCTCCGGGTTTGGACGCGCGTCAGCGTTGAGGGCAACTGAAGAAAAATAGAGCAGGGCCATCATCCTTTGTCCTCAGCGTCAGAGGCACATACGATTTCGTGCTGGCGACCTTGGTATTGAGGAACAACGACGGAGGCAGGTCCTTGGCTGTTGACTCTGCCGTTCTCTATCCAAATGACGTTGCCTGCATCACGCGCCGTTTCTATGCGGTGCGTGATCAGCAAAATTGTCCTTTTGCCAAGCTGCCTGTCAATCGCACGCCGTACTTGATCCTCGAGCGCGGTATCGAGTGCGTTCATGGCCTCATCCAGGATCAGGAAGTCCGGATTGCGCAATACAGCTCGTGCCAGGCCAATGCGCTGTCGCTGGCCGCCGGAAAATCGCAGCCCCTCCTGCCCGATCCAGGTATCGTAGCGATCGGGGAGGTCTTCGACGAATGACGCGACGCCGGCACTGCGGGCAGCCACAATGATCTCTTCTTGGGACGCGTCGGCTTTGGCCATGCGGATGTTGTCTGCCACCGTGCCCTCGACGAGGTCGACGTCCTGACCCGTTACGGCGATCTTGGACAGCCAGTCGTCCCGCCTGATGTCCTGCAGCCGGGTGCCGTCAATCTTGATGTCGCCAGAGGTCGGTTCGTACAGCCGTAAGAGGAGGTTCACGATCGTCGTCTTGCCAGCGCCACTTGCGCCGATCAGCGCCGTGGTTTCTCCGGCTGGTATATCGAACGACAGGTCCGTGAGCACCGGCGCATTTTGATCATAGCAAAAGCTCACGTGCTCGAAAACGATACTCGCGTTCAAATTCCCGAGTGCGATGGTGCCTTGCGATGGATATTCCTTGTCCTCGGACTGGACCATCTCCAACACCGAGCGCAGTTGCGGCTGCATCTGCGCCAGAAACAGCAGGTTGCTCTCGAACTCCTGCGTATGCGGCTGCAGCCGATAGAGGAGGGCCACAGCGGCCAGCGTTACCTCGAAGCTGATATGCCACCACCCGGAGACCAGGACGATGGAGCCCAACATTCCCAAATAGCCGATCTCGGTCGCTGGGCCGATCCAGGACGAAAGGCGAATCAGGGACAGCGATGCGTCGCGCGCGGCCGCCGACGATTGCACGAAGCGACGCTGGTGTAGCGCCTCCTGTCCGTAGGCGCGGATGGTGCGCAACGCCTGGAGTGTCATGAGCATATGCTCGCCGAGCGATTGATGGATTTTCTTCACCCGATGTCCCAGGTCCCGCGCGGGTCGCGAAAAGATGCGCAAGATCGCCGAGATCGCGATTGAGCCAAGGGCTGCGATCACCAGGATCTTCCAGGAGATCGTGAAGAGAAAGACGGCGAACACGAAAATAGAGCAGCTGTTGATGATGAGTCGGGTCACTGCGCCATACGCTTGCGCCACCAGCCACGATTCGGTCCCGAGCACCTCCATGAGTTGCGATTGCTCGTGCTGTTGGATGGATCCGAACGCGACCGTGAGATATTGTTCGTGGACGAGGTTGCGCACGCGCTCGCTGATCCGTTCGCCGATGCTGGAGCTTATCAACGAATACAGCAGCGCCAGCGCTCCACGAGCGAAGATGAGTAGGAGGATCGCGAAGGCGAGCCGGGTAGGACTACCGAGCCAGGCGACTGCCAGGCCCAGCGCTCGGCCCTGAAGGCCATTTCCAGCATCCGTGATTCGGCTGGACACTAAATAGAGGAACAGCAGGATCAGGGTGATGCCGAGCGTCTCGGCCAAGGATGACAGAAAGCCAACAGCGAGCAGAGCGGGCGTCGCCCAGCGCGGCTTGCCAACGATGCGAAGCAAATGCGAAAGATCGCGCAACGAAGCACGGACCGCACCGCGGCGTATGGCTCCTTTCCCTTTGCTCATTTCAGTTCCCCGATCGAGAAGCGCACGGTAACGCGTGGGCGGACAGGCATGCGACCGCGCAGCAGTTTCGTCGCAGCGCCCTTGGCCAAATGCGCTATGATCAGGGGCAAATCTACGGCGATTATCCGCATGGCGATCGCGGGATGACGGCGAAGCAGCAATGACAGGATCGGCAGCACATAGCGGGGGTGCCTCAGGCGCAACGTCCGCTCCAGGAGCCACGCCGAATAGAAATGCAGGCCTTCACGCAGCGTGGTTGCCGCATCCGGGTGGCGGCCGAGCATCTCGTCCACCACCAGCATCCAGGACCGCAGCATGCGGGTCATGTTGCTCGACATATTTCCCGGTAGATAGCGATATCCCACCAGCGGCTCTTCGACGACTTCGAAGTGGTAGGTTTCGGCAACGCGACAATAGAAGAGGATATCTTCACAACCCTGCGCGCCGGCCTCGCGCAGCCCAGCCTCGAAACCATCGGCGTCTATCAGGGCCTGCCGGTGTACCAAGGCTGCGCTGCCATTGCCAACGAAATTGCCGTGGAAAAGGCGCTCAAGCACATCGCCCCGCCAGTTTGGCCGATGCTGATCATCCGTTACCGCACTCTGAGCATCGATGACTCGATACCAGCAGTAGACGAGCCCCACTTTCTCGCCTGCCCGATCGAACGCGGCCAATTGCCGCTCAATCTTGGTCGGCGCCCAGAGATCGTCGGCATCGACGAATGCGATCAGATCGGATTGC
Source organism: Mesorhizobium sp. M1273 (assembly GCF_040318195.1). Lineage (NCBI taxonomy): Bacteria > Pseudomonadati > Pseudomonadota > Alphaproteobacteria > Hyphomicrobiales > Phyllobacteriaceae > Mesorhizobium > Mesorhizobium sp. M1273. The sequence continues at coordinate 22,640 of NZ_JAMYLV010000042.1, forward strand.
GCCGCTTGCCAACCCGTATTGCGGGCGGCGGCCACGCCGGCGTTAGCCTGCTGGATCAGCCGCACGCGAGGGTCGACCTCCATGTGGTGTCGGGCGATGGTGACAGTCTGGTCGCGCGAGCCGTCGTCGACGACAATAATCTCGAGCGCGCGGTGAGACTGGGACCGAACGCTGCGGAGCGTCTCGTCGATTGTATCTTGCGCATTGTGAGCGGGGATAATGACGCTGACGAGTTTGCCGTTCATTCGAGCACCGCCTCTACCATGGCGACAAAGTCATCGAGCGAACGGTCCCCACGAATCTCGATGCGCGGAAGGTCGATGGGATCGCAATCGAGGTCCGCCGGTCCGTGTCTGCCGCCGAAGCCGATTCGATAGCCGCACTCCTTGGCCAGCCTGCCAAGCCGTCGGTCGGTGACAGAGAAGGGTGCCGCGAACGCCGCGGTTGGCCGACCGGTCCACCGCTCGACGAACATACGCGAGCGCAGCAACTCAGCGGCCAGCTCGGAGCTCGAAAGGCCATCGATGGCGCAATGCGTCGCCAGATGGCTCCCGAAGAAGGCACCTTCGCCGGCAAGGCGTCGCACGGTCTCGGCGTCCATGAGTGGTGCCGGGGGACCGCTGTCGGCATCCCATTGTGCAATTTCACCCACGAAGTCCGTTACCAGGAAGACTTCGGCCGTCAGGTCGTTGGCGCGCAGGATTGGCCAGGCATGGTCGGCAAAGTTCTGCAAGCCGTCATCGAAGGTGATGAGCACCGGACGGCCCACGAAAGGGTGACGGTTGGCAATGAACCATTCGAGCTGCTCTGACATGATCGCGTGAAAGCCATTGGCGCGCAGCCATGCCATTTGGCTGGCGAATGCGGCGGGCGCGAGCCGAAAACGGGCGAGTGCGGCCGGACCTTCATCGGAGACGCCGTGGTACATGAGAACGGGAATGCGCTGCCGCCGCTCGCTACGCGCAACCTCACCGCGCAGCGCCCGTGCCCCGCCCCAGACGATGTTTCGCGCGACGTCCGTCTCGATGGCCGCGCGGATGGGGAGGTGGTCGAGCGTCGGATCCGCCGCAAATTCTGCCGGGGACAGGCGGCGAAAACGGTCGATGCGATAGAGATCGGTCTGGATCGATCGCTCAAGAACGAGGCCTTCGGTCGCGGCCAGCGTCTCCGAAATTAGTTGCGCGCCGAACTTGTGGTCCCAATCGAAGCCTGTCCGTTCCATATTGTCACGAAGCACGAAGGCGTGCGCGCTGACAAAACTGCCGCCGGGCGCCAACGCCTCGACGATCTTTGAGGCGACGCGCCGCAACTCGTCGAGATTGTCCAGGAAATAGAGCACTTCCGAGCAGATGATCAAATCCATCTCGCCCGGCAGCGTGTCCGCAAGAAAATCCAGTACCCTGAATTCGATATTCAACTGGTGTCTGCACCGCGCGCGCGCCCGCCCGACCGCTACGGCGGAGATGTCAGTTGCGGTCAAATGGCCCACGCGCGGCGCCAGCTGCCGCGTGAAATGGCCCTCCGCGCAGGCCAGCTCAAGCGCCCGTCCGATGGGACCGGCAGGCAGAATTTCGAGCTGCCGCTCATATTTTTCCTGCTCATAGGGCGAACCGTAGTTCCAGGGATCCTCGATCGCAAAATGGCGATTCCAGAAAGATGTGCGATCATTGTCGCGCCCATCCGCGGCCCGTGCACGCCGCGGCGCTGCAAAAGGCTCTTTAGTTTCGGCGCTCGACCGAACCAGCGCCTGCGCTTCCGCGGCCAATCCCGCAAGTTTGCCGAAATGGCTGTCCTGATCAGACCGGCGTCCCGCCATGGACAACAATGCCTCGGCTGCAAACATGTTTGACTTGTCGGCACCGGCGCCCTTTTGCGGTGCATCTACAGGCGATCGCCTCGCAAGCCGCGCGACACGCTTCCAGAAGCGGGACGCCATGCGGCTATGGCCGGAGAGATTGCCTAGAAGCCGCTCAGGGGGCACGAAAGCCAGGATCAATTCAATCCAATGACGCCTTGTCACTCTCCCGAGTACACCGAACTGCACGAGAGCTTCGATCTGCCCTTCCATCATTAGGTAGACATAAAGTTGATCGATCCCTTCCGGAAGTTCGGTCGAGCCCGGATGCCGAACATCGACGCGTATCCCCAGCGTTCGCGCCAGCCTGCGCGGTGCGGCAAGATCATCGAAGTCGAGGAGCATTTGGTCAAGATGATATTGTACCCGGCGGCCTGCGGCAGGGTCGCTCCAGAGATTGCTGAGTTCAATCACCAAGTCGGTGAGGGGGCCACCGAACCTGTCCCATCTGGCGGCCAATTGCTGCGGCGCCGATAGACTTCCTACCATCAGGCCGTCGAAGACCACCTTAGCGATCTCAGGCGCCCATTCGTATCTGGCCGGGAGCGCGCGCAGGATCCGCGAGGGGATCGAGCCGCCGCCGCTGCCGCAATCCGACGCAGCGTTCCACAAGGCGAACCACGCGAGTGCTTCGCAAGCGGCGCGGCCGTCCAACGGGTTCGCTCCCTTGGCGTGCGCAGACGCTGGGTGTTTGACTCTGGGGTCGGCAGAAAAGCCGCGGGCAATCACGATCTCCGCATCTGATATCATCTGCGTCGAATTTCGGGTGAGCGAATTGGGGCTCGCCCGATAGTAGGCGAGCGGCTCGTCGACCATCACCCAACGGTTCCCGAGACGTGCGACGCGCTGCCACAAATCCCAGTCCTCGCAGGTGGCCAGCGACACATCGAAGCCGCCTAACTCGACGATCGTCGCCCGGTCGATCAGCAGCGCGTGAGTACGGATGGCGCACCGGCGCGCGAATGTCTCGAAGGGTTGGATCGCAACCTCGGGGGCGATGCTCGACGGGGTGAGTGCGCCATCGGGCATCACGCGCCGAGAACCGCAATAAGCGGCCACTGCATCGGGAGCGTTTTTCAATGCGGCCAGCATTTTGGCAAGGAAGCTGGCGTCTACCCAATCGTCGGCATCCAGGAACATTAGCCAGCGTCCGCGCGCTGACGAGATCCCCTGATTGCGCGCGCCGGCGGCGCTATGGGCAGAGGAGTTCACCGTGCGAAATCGAGCATCGCGCCCAACAAAACTGGCGATGATTGCGGCAGTACGATCATTCGAGTCATCGTCGACGATGATCGCCTCCCAATCAGTAATGTCTTGATTGATGAGACAATCGAGTGCTTGTGCCAGCGTCAGCTCCGCGTTCCGCGCAGGCACCACGATTGAAACCGAGGGATTGTCCGCCACGTCGTCCTTACACGCGCTTGGTTCGGAGGTAGAACAGGATTCCTGAAGCATAGCCGGCGATTTCATGCCAAATGAAACGATCCTCAGCGCTCCTGCATCCAAGCAGCCTTCTGCGGACCCTGCCGAGGTACCAAAGTGGCTTCCATTTGAAAGCCTGTTTCAAATTCGCCTTCACGCCAGTCCGCTCATGCTGGACGAGCAATGCGGCCGAGTGACCGCGCATGTAGAAATAGATTTGCTTGGCCAGGCCTTCCATAGTCCGCCTGTGGAAATGGAATGCGACGGAGGTTGGCTGGTAACGGCAGTCATATCCATTGGCAAGCAGCCGATACCAATATTCAGAGTCGCCCGAACATCCAGCCTGGCCGACGTCAAGGCGCTCGTCAAACAGCCCCGCGCGGTCAAACACGTCGCGCCGGAAGGCCATGCTTGCACCGGCACCGATTTTCCATGCCGGGAACACTTCGTGCCTGCTAGAGGCAAAGTCGGCCGCGCGGAACAATTGCGGCCTGTAGCCTTGCCCGAAGCTCCAGAACGTCTCGAAATAGCGCTGTGCTTCGGTGGCAAGTTCTGCTGGCAGTACAAGGCCTGTCACCGCGCCGGTCGAAGGCCTGTCGAACGCCGTGATCAGCTGCTCAAGCCACTGCGGGTGAAGCAGGACGTCATCGTCAGTGTAGGCGACGATTTCCGCGGATGCACGCTGGGCGCCCCGGTTGCGAGCGATGTCCAGACCAGGTCGATCCTCGCGGACGTAGATTGCGCCGGCAGCGAGTGCTACCTCGCGCGTTTCGCTACCTGTCGATGCGTTATCGACAACGATGATCTCTGCCGGCGGGACACTTTGCTGGGGAAGCGAGGAGAGGCAGCGCCGCAATTCTTTCGGCCTGTCGCGTGTGCATATGACCACGCTGGCGCTCGGCAGAACCGGTGGAGTAAGCGTTGGACCTGCAGCGGCCGTGATCGGCATAGTGCGGCACTCACCGTCGCTCCCTCTGAGCAAATGCCCGACCGGAAGCCCGCCGCGCCACAACACGATCATTCCAGAATCGCAATCCTCGGGACTGACTTGGGTATCCAAATCCACGTGGCGGATACCTGCGCAGCCATCCGGGCCAAACAGCTTGTACAGTTCTGCGCTCAACAAATTTGCGCGCCGACTCGGCATGTCGGACATCTTCACCAGCTCAATTCGCTATAGAGAGGCCGAAATTCGCTCTTGTCGTTTCGCATTCGTCTCACGCGCATCTTGAGCCATCGAGGAACCAGTCGGGCCCTGCAATATTCTTCCAGCATATTGGGCAGGCGGGAGATCGCAACGCCCGGCTCCGTCACAAAAAGCCTCCTCAGCAGCTCGCCGGCCGCGAAAAACCGTCCCTCAATGAAAGCTCTTGTGGCAAGCCAATGGATCATGTCGACCAAGTGGGCATCGAAATCGCGCCCGAATGAGGGATACTTTTCACGAAATTCGGCAAGGACAATTTCACACGAGCGAAGCATCTGCATGACATCGCTTGACATGTTGAGGTTCGTCATTCGGTAGCCGACAAGGTGCTGAGGGACGAGCCGGAACTCATAAGTTTCCGCAATGTTGAGGCACATTAGAAGATCCTCGCAGCCTTGTGCGTTCCTGGCCCGCAAGGACGGATCGAACTGTCCCGCTCGCTCGAATGCGGAGCGACGTACGAGCATCGAACTGCCGTTACCGACAAAATTTTGTCTGCACAGGCGCTGGAGTACATGACCTTCGGCGTCGGGCCGATGGCGCAGCGAGAATACTCGACCATCCTGGTCGATATGCGCGAACCAACAATAGGCCAAGCCCGCCGAAGAGCCACCTTCCTGCAAGGCGCGCAACTGTAGTGCGATCTTGGAAGGGGCCCAAAGATCGTCGGCGTCGACAAACGCCAGAAACTCCGCGCTGGTGGAAGCCGCACCGCTGTTGCGAGCGTTCGCAACGCCGCCATTCGAATTTGCTATGAGGCGTATACGGTGATCCTTCTTGGCATATGAGGCCACGATTGATGCGGACTCGTCCGTCGATCCGTCGTCTACCACGATAATGTCCAATGCCTGGTAATTCTGACGGCAGATGCTAATCAGGGTAGAACCAATGGTTCGCTCGGCATTAAACATCGGGACCACGACGCCTACCGTGGGTTTGTCCTGGATCATCGGCGACTTCGTTTTCTCCTTAGGGTTGGCAAAAACGGCTAGCGACCATACGTGTCAGTACTCCTCTTCAAGATCGGGGCGAATTCGCGGCAAAATCAGCTCGGGCGTTCCTATTCGCCTGACTAAAGCCTGCGACCGCGACAAAATCATGTCGCCGAAAGACGCGACATCCATCGCATCTTGACAAATACGAATTCGCCGTAGCCCTACGCCGAGACGCGCCACAGCGGCATCAAATGCGAAAACCTGATCGTGACCGCGCAGAAGCGCTACGCCTTGCAGGCGGGCGGCCGCCGTCACTCCGGGATCGCGCCGTTGCTCTGGCGCAAGGGCGCGGCGAGGTGCGGACGCGATCTCACTGACATCGCCATCCCACGATGCCATCTCTCCCGGATGTGCGAGGACGGGCTGCTCGTGAACGTCGGCTATGGCCGGTATCGAGCCGCCGCGCTGCGGCCTGACCTTCAGACCGCGCTGAACTCGCTGTAGGATGGCGCCGCTTCGATGACCTCGCCATTCCGGCCCTCGCAGACGGCGTGGATCGGACGTAAACCGCCGAGGCGAGGGACTGCTCGGGAAGGCGGTTACGGCGGCTATCGTGCGTCGTTCCGAATGCCGCTTCACCGTCGCGCCTTCAGGAACAATTTGATGCACGCTCCGCACCGCGCCGGGCGCGCACCGTGCAGGAAACGAAGCGGGCACGGGGGTCCTCGCGCTAGCCAGTTATCCGATCCCCCGCTCAGAAATTCCTACCAACGTTCCTGAGCCCACCATTCCACACGAAATCGTCGGTTGATATCTTATTAGTTCCCGACAAAATACAGAAGTTGGGTCGCTACAATCATGGTTGAAGTCGAGAGAACAATGCAGAGGTCAGAAGCTGCCCGCAGTTTCCTTCGAAAGCTGCTCACTTTATCATCAGAACGAACGCTGTCGGATGAGCAAAACTTGCTTAGGGGACTTCATCGGTCGGCAAAGAGTGACCCCATGGTAACCTATTGGTTCTCCCCTCCGGTTCCCGTCAAGACTGAAGGTCCCGGCCTGACACACCACGTCAACAACGCAGTGGCAGCAGCTAATGAACTCCTGAAGTGGACCAACCGTGGCCCTCACTGGAACCTCGCGGTGCGCGTTTGCGTGACTGTTATTGCCGACGAGATGGAACCTGAGGAGGCCCGCAAGGCATTCCTGGCTGCTGCCGAGGAGGAGGGGAAGCTGATTAGGGCTGGTGGCTGACCGCGAATTACTTCGACATCCGCTCAGGAATTCCACCAAATGCTCCCCGACCGGAGGCTGGCCGCAGAAGAAGTCGTTCGCTAAATTCCACCCATGGCAATCCTCTGGTTCTCACCCCCTGTGTACGTTAAGACGGAACATAAAGGCTTCCGCTACGCGGTCCACCACGTTCAGGCTGCGGCTGAGGAACTCGTCTTGTGGACCAAGCGTGGCCCTAGGTGGCAAGAGGCGGTGCGCGTCTGTGTGGATGCCTTGAGCGGTAAGGTGTCCCCAATGCAGGCCCGCCACGCGTTCGAGCAGGCTGCCGAGGAGGAGGGTATGCTTTTTCCTGATTAGCAGGTCGTGTGGCTCTTCGCGCGAGCCAAAGTCGATCACCAGCTCAGACATCCTTCCAAACATTCTCACCCCCTCTAATTATCCCTCAATGGCAACCCATTGGTTCGTCCCTCCGGTGTTCGTGAAGACTGAAACCGGCGACAGGCGTGGCTGCAACAATGCCAAGGCAGCCCTTGAGCAGCTCAAGACGTGGACTCGGAGAGGACCTCGCTGGCAAAAGGCGGTGACCCTCTGCCTGTCAGATCTGGAGGGCGATCCGATTGACCCTCAGGTGGTACGAAAGGCCTTCGAGGCTGCCGCTAAGGAAGCCAAGATGTATCTTTCCCCGTAGGAGAAGGTGTCATGGCAACCCGTTGGTTCGCCCCTCCGGTGTACGCTAAAACCGACCGACCTGGGGCACCTACGGGTGCAACAATGTCGAGGGTGCCGCCGAGGAACTCATGAAGTGGACCAAGATGGGGCCTAAGTGGCGGGAGGCTGTGCAACTATGCATCGACGCCGTCGAGGACCGGGCGACACCGGAGGAGGGACGTAAATATGAACATCGCCGCCCGTCGGATTGATGCTGGCAGGCGAAGCGTTCTGGAGCCTTCGGGCATGTGGTGTTCAATCCCAAGTGTAGATGCCGGTGAGGTTGATGTGTTCCCAACTGAGCGACGAGAAACTTCGCTGTCATGCCGGCTTGTGCTGCCGCACGACCTTCCATTCATGCCAGATCAGCACCATGACGACAGCATCGAAGACGGTCAGGACAAGCAGGCCGAACGAATGGGTGTAGGAGTAGCGGTAGACTTGGTAGATCATAAATGCGCCCAGCGCCGCAAGCGATGCCGGATACGACCACAGCTTGCCTCTCAGAAGCCCGACAACGAGCAGCAGTTTTATCAGGCCGTGGCTAAGTAGGTAGAATGCATAAAACTCCTTGCTGGCGACGGAAAAGTGGCTTGCCATCTGCGACAGATAGCCAGCTATGAAATCGTTCGGATCTTCGATCAATTCCTCTTGGGTGAATGTATTGACCCAGGAGGCAATGGTGTCGGTGGTGACTACATAAAGCAGGATCCCGCCCAGGCATTCGATCAGGGCATGCGCCCCTTTAAGCCAGATGCTGAGCTCGAAAATCTGATGGATGCGGCGTTCGTCTACTGCTTTCACAAAATTCACCTTGCGATCGACAACAGCGGAAACGAGAAACGATGGATGCAGCCCTAACCCACTGGATCAACGCGGCAGCCGGGATCAGCCCTTTTCTTGATAAGGCAATGATCGCCGTCTCACAAATCGGCGTTCCGCTGATGGTGCTGGCTGTTGCCCTGCAATGGTGGGCAAAGGCCGACCGCTACCATGTGCGCCATGCTGCCTTGTCCGCCGGCTTGGCGTTCCTGCTCGGTCTGGCGATCAATCAGTTCATTCTTCTTTTCGTGCATCGCATCCGCCCCTACGATGCCGGTGTGACCCACCTGTTGATTGCGCCAAGCGCCGACTGGTCATTCCCATCCGATCACGCGACCGCAGCCATCGCAATCGTTGCGGCCTTTGCGATGCAAGCTCTGCCGCGCCGGACGTTAGTGCTGTCCCTGCTGGCATTTCTGATTTGTTGGTCGAGAATTTACATTGGGACGCACTACCTGACCGACGTAATCGGCGGCGCAGTGACGGGCGTCTTAGGTGCCGTTATGGTGCGATTGGCCTATCGTGAGAACTCCCGGCTGGACAAGCTGGCGACAAGAATTCTCTAGCTCCTTATGTGCCAACAATGAGACGAGCAGCTATCAAAACGTCGAGGTCCAAGGCGGCGGCGGGCTGACGATGATCCTGTCATGCCTTAGTTGAGGTCGGCGAATTCACGAGTTGATCGCGGCGCGATGGGCGGATTCAAACGGTCGTCGCAACATCCCGGATGTTAGAGGTTGCGATGAGCATTGGGTCAAACGAGACAGGAAACCTCCATGCAGACACTGACACCCATCCTTTCGACGGTCACGGCGGCATTCCTGGCGTCCTTCGTCGAGGTCGTCGAGGCCTTCACCATCGTGCTTGCTGTCGGGGTGACGCGCAGCTGGCGCCCGGCGCTGACCGGCGCCGCACTGGCGCTGGTGGTGCTGACGGCCCTGGTGCTGGCGTTCGGCCCACTGTTGGCACTCGTACCCATCAGCACGCTGCAGTTCGTCGTCGGGGTGCTGCTGATCCTGTTCGGCATGCGCTGGCTGCGAAAAGCCATTCTGCGCGCTGTTGGCGTCATCGCCATGCATGACGAGGCGGCGGCGTTCTCCAGGGAAACCGCCGCCTTGCACCAGCAGGCAAACGACCGCCGCGCCGACTACCTCGCTGGACTGGCGTCGTTCAAGGCAGTGCTCCTCGAGGGCGTCGAGGTGGTGTTCATCGTCATTGCCGTCGGAGCAGCGCACGGGCACACGCTTTACGCCGGCCTCGGCGCGCTGGCGGCGTTCTTCCTGGTGATGCTTATCGGCCTGGCGGTCCACCGGCCGCTGGCGCGGGTGCCGGAGAATGCGCTCAAATTCGTCGTCGGGCTGATGCTGACCAGCTTCGGCATCTTCTGGACCGGCGAAGGGATTGGCGCCGACTGGCCGGGCGCCGATCTCGCTTTGCTCGCCATTTTCGCTATCGTCGCGCTGGCGTCGTTTGCCATGGTGCGCTGGCTGCGCAGCACCTACCCCACACTCACCGGAGAGCTCGCCCGATGAACGTCATTCGGCTCGCAGCCAAGGAATGCTTTGGCATGTTCGTCGATGACGGCAGTCTGGCGCTGCTGGCGCTGGTTCTGGTGGCAGTCATCGCGGCGGCTGTAAAGCTGCTGGCGCTGCCCCCGCTGCTCGGCGCTGCCCTGTTGCTGATTGGTTGCCTCGCCATCCTGTTGCACAGCGTTCGCCGCGCTGCACAGGTGCGGCAGAAGTCCAAACCTTGAAGCCGTTCGCGTTCCCGTTTGACAGGTTGATGAAAGGTTGATGCCATAACTATGCCCCGCGTCCTCGCAATGTCGCAAAAGCGATGGGAGAAGAGAGGGACGCAGGAAACGAACAAGGGAAGAGGCCATGTTGCTTAAGCGAACACTGCTTGATTCAGCCGCTACAATTGCACTCGTCGCCACCATAGCCCTGTCCGCGCCATCGGCTCGCGCCGACGATAAGATCTCCATCATGGTGGGCGGCTACGAGAAGCAGATCTATCTGCCCGCCAAGCTGGCGGAAGCGCTCGGCTACTTCAAGGACGAAGGTCTCGATGTCGAATTGCTGAACGAGCCGGCCGGCGTCGATGCCGAGAACGAGATGCTGGCCGGGGCCGTGCAGGCGGTGGTCGGTTTCTACGACCACAGCATCGATCTGCAGGCGAAGGGCAAATTCGTCGAATCCGTTGTCCAGTTCAGCCAGGCGCCCGGAGAAGTCGAACTCGTTTCCACAAAGCATCCTGAGATCAAATCGCCCGCCGACTTCAAGGGAATGAGCCTTGGCGTGACTGGCCTCGGCTCCTCGACAAACTTCCTGACGGAATATCTTGCCGTCAAGAACGGCTTGAAGCTCGGTGAATTCACTTCGGTTCCGGTCGGCGCCGGCAACACCTTCATCGCCGCTATGCAGCAGGACAAGATTCAGGCCGGCATGACGACCGAACCGACGATCACCCGGCTTCTGAAGACCGGCGAAGCTTCCATTCTTGTCGACATGCGTACGATGGAAGCTACCAAAGCCGCGCTCGGCGGCACCTATCCGGCTGCTTCCCTCTACATGCAAACGGACTGGGTCGACGCCCACAAGGAGACGGTGCAGAAGCTGGCCAATGCCTTCGTCAAGACACTGAAGTTCATCAACACCCATAGCGGCGCCGAGATCGCCGAAAAGATGCCGAAGGACTACTATGTCGGCGACAAGGAAGGCTATGTGAAGGCGCTGGACGCCGGCAAAGCAATGTTCACCGCCGACGGCGTCATGCCGGAAGGCGGCCCGGAAACGGTGCTAACCGTGCTCTCGGCCTTCAAGAAGGACCTGCAGGGCAAGCAGATCGACCTGTCGAAGACCTACACCACCGAGTTCGTCAAGAACGTGAAATAGCGGACATCGCCGGCGCGAGCCTCGCGCCGGATCCATCCTGTTTCTGCGTCCGGCGATCTCCCGCGCGGCGACCGCTGGGCCTTGGAGTATCTTTATCATGGCTGCCGAAAAAACCGTTCCGGCGATCGAGCTGATCAATGTCAGCCGCCGCTTCCTCTCCCCCACCGGCAAATCGCTGACCGCGTTGCGCGACTTCACCATGACGGTCGAGCGTGGCGAATTCGTCGCCGTCGTCGGCCCGACCGGCTGCGGAAAGTCGACCAGCCTCAACCTGATCACCGGTCTGGCAGCCCCAAGCGCCGGCGAGGTTCGCGTCATGGGCGGCCCAGTCAAGGGAATAGACCCACGCATCGGCTTCGTTTTCCAGAGCGACGCCCTGTTTCCCTGGCGCACGGTGATCGAGAACGTCATGGCGGGCCCGCTGTTTCGCGGCAGGCCGAGGTCGACGGCCATGGCCGCGGCGCGCGACTGGCTGGCGCGCGTCGGCCTGTCACGGTTCGAGCAGCATTATCCGCACCAGCTTTCGGGCGGCATGCGCAAGCGCGTGGCGCTCGCCCAGACCTTCATCAACGGCCCCGAGATTCTGCTCATGGACGAGCCGTTCTCCGCACTCGACGTGCAGACACGCGTGCTCATGCATGAAGAGCTGCTGCGGCTGTGGTCGCAGGCCAAGGCCTCGGTGGTCTTCGTCACCCACGATCTGGAGGAGGCGATCGCCCTGGCCGACAAGGTCTATGTGCTGACTGCTGGTCCGGCGACAGTGAAGTCGGTCTACACCATCGATCTGCCGCGACCGCGCGTCGTCGCCGATATCCGTTACGAGCAGAGCTTCATCAATTATTCGCGCACAATCTGGGCCGATCTCAAGGAAGAGGTCGAGACCAGCTATGCGCGGGCCGCGGCCTGAAGGAGAACATTATGACTGATGCTGCCATCGACGTCAGCGCCGAAAGCTTCAGGCCAGGAACCTCTGACGCCGAAATCGAAGCCGCCGCCGCAAAGGCGGCGAAGCACCGCCGCCGCACGGTAATCTTCTGGCGGATTGCCATCCTCGTCATCTTCCTGTCCTTGTGGGAAATCGCCGGCCGCCTCGCCTGGATCGATCCGTTCTTCTACGCGATGCCGAGCACGATCGCGGCCAGGCTCTACGAATGGACGACGGAAGGAACGTCGGAAGGACCGCTCTGGTACCATCTTTATGTCACCATTGAGGAAGCCACAATCGGCTTCGTGACCGGTTCGGCTACCGGCATCATCATCGGCGTCGCTCTTGGCCGCAACCGCATGGCCGCGGATATCTTTTCCATCTACATCAAGGTGATCAATTCCATTCCTCGCGTGGTATTGGCGCCGATCTTCATCATGATCCTGGGCCTGGGGCTGGCCTCGAAAGTGGCGCTCGCCTTCGTCATGGTTTTCTTCGTGGTCTTTCATAACGCCTTCCAGGGCGTGCGCGAAGCCGACCGGGCGATGATCGCCAACGCCCGTATCCTTGGCGCTTCCGACTGGCAATTGACACGCTCGGTGATCGTGCCGTCGGCGATGAGCTGGATCTTCGCCAGCCTGCATGTCAGCTTCGGCTTTGCCATAATCGGCGCCATCGTCGGCGAGTTCGTCGGCTCGCGCTACGGCATCGGCCTGCTTATCAACATCGCCAAGGGCTCCTTTGACGCGGCCGGCATGTATGCCGCGATCGTCATCGTCATGGTGGTGGCGCTCGGTGCGGAATATCTGATGACGATGGTCGAGGACCGGCTGGCGAAATGGCGTCCGCAGCCCCTGCACGAGACGCAATGACCTGAACCAAGTCGGGAAGCTGAATCAGGCTTGGGCTGCCTGGTAGGCGGGCAGCTTGGCTTGGGCGCTCAATCCGGGCAGCGGCTTGCGGTTGGCGAGCGCGATCTCGCCGTCATGCGACGAGACAATCTCGCGCACGATGGCGAGACCCAAGCCGGTGCCTTCGCTGTCCGGTTCGGACCCTCTATAAAAGCGCTCGAACACCTTTTCCTTGTCGCCTTCGGCAATGCCCGGTCCCGTATCTTCCACCTGCAGCACGATCCAGCTCGCATCGCGGCCGATCCTTGCGGTGACCGAGCCGCCTTGTGGGGTGTAGCGCAGGGCGTTGTCGACCACGTTGACGACAAGTTCGCGAAGCAAGGTCGGATGTCCCCACACGATGAGATCATCTCCCTCGGACTCGAATCCGAGGTCGATGTTGCGCGACAGCGCCGCCTGCGCCAACCCCTCGAGAGCATCCCTGGCCACGGCGCTGAAATCGACGCTGGATTTCATCAGCGAAGAGCTACCCTGCTCGGCGCGGGCAAGTGAAAGAAGCTGGTTCGACAGCCGCGCCATGCCATCGACAGACATGTCGACCGCGGCCAGAATTTCATCCTTGGTGCCGATATCGCGTTCGCGCAGGCCGACGCTGACCTGCGTCTTCAACAGCGCCAGCGGCGTCCGCAACTGGTGCGCGGCGTTGGCGACGAAGCGCCTCTGCGTGGCCATCTGGCGCTGGATGCGGTTGAAGCCCTCGTTCAGCGCTTCGACAAGCGGGCGCAATTCGCTCTGGACAGTGTCGGCGGCGAAAGGCTTCAGTTCCGCCGGATCGCGCTCCATCACATCGTTGCGAAGGCGCAGGATCGGCGCCAAGCCACGGCGCAGCCCGAAAACGCCGAGCAGGCCGGCAGCCGCGACGAGCAGCACCTGGTCGCGCAGCGCCTTGAGCCATAGGCCGGTCATCAGCTTGTCGTGCCCCCTCAACGTCTGACCGACCGCCACCATTGCATTGCCCGGGTTCTGCTTGCTGACCATGGGCTGGGCAATGGCAACCGCATGGACAGGCTGGTCGCGAAACGTCGTTTCGAAATAGACCGGATTGAGATCGGCGGGTTGGCCAGGCGGTGCGATGACATCGGGATAGCCGGCAATGACTTGGCCACGTGGTGTCGTCACGCGGTAGACGACGCGGTCGGGCTGATCGGATGCGAACATTTCCAGCGCAGCCGGCGGGATCGGCGCTTCCAGCACGCCGTCGTTTTCGCGAATGTTTTCCGCGATTACCCGAGCCGATGCCAGAAGGGTTCGATCGGTGATCAGATTGGCGGTTTCCTCCGCATTCTTGTAGGTCGTCCACACGTTGAACGAGACGACGGCCGTCAGTGGCACGACGAGCCAGGCGAGCAGTTCACGCTGGAGGCTTCTAGTGGCCATCGTCGATTCGCAAGGCGTAGCCGAGACCGCGAAGAGTGGTGATCGCCATGCCGCTGCCCTCCAGCTTCTTCCTGACGCGGTGAACGCAGATTTCCAGGGCGTTCGGATTTGTCTCGTCGTCGAAGCCGAAGATACTCTCGGCGAGCATAGTCTTCTGGACCGGCCGACCGGCGCGCATGATCAGCGTTTCAAGCACGGCATGTTCGCGAGCGGTCAAGTGAAGCGGGCTTTCGCCGAGGGTGAAGGCACGTGCCTGCGTGTCGAAGGCGAGCGTGCCGAACCGCACCATCGGGTCGAAGTTTGCCCGACCACGCCGCAGCTGCGCGCGGACGCGCGCCTCGAATTCATCGACGTTGAACGGTTTGACCAGATAGTCGTCGGCGCCACTGTCGAGGCCACGCACCCGGCTCGATACGGCATCGTTGGCGGTGAGAATGATGACGGGCGTTGTGCTGCCGCGACTTCGCAGCCGCCGCAAGATCTCGATGCCATCAAGATGCGGCAAGGCCAGATCGAGGATGACCAGCGCATAGTCCTGACTGGCGAGTGCGAGGTCGGCATCGTCGCCGCGATAGACGCAGTCGATCACGTAATGATCGCGCCGCAGCAGGCGGGCAAGCCATGTCGACAATTCGCGATTGTCTTCAGCAAGTAAAATACGCATTCAATGCAATCCGTCTCAACGGCCGACAGCCACATCGCGAAAGAGTGCGTCTACAAAGGGGTCCGGCGAAAATGTTTTGGCCAATGTTGGGAGATGGGTTTTCCGTTGGCCGCCGTCCCGCTAGTGCCCTTCCGGTAAATGACCATCCGATATCGCAAATTCCCGGTCTGTATTGCGCCAAGTGCCGAAAATCAGTCGATGCTCTTATGTCTTTAGCGAAAACGGTCGCTACTGTCCCAGTTGATAGCGACGAGCGTGGGCGAATGGCAGCAGATTTATGCATTGATCAATAGAGGGTGAACAGTGTCGGCAGGAAGCCGCCATTCCTAAAATGCTCGACCGTTTCGATCACCGGAAAAAGGGCGAGGAAATAAAGCCCGTCATAGAATGTTCGCTTCAAGGCATGCGTTGAGAACTGTCGTTCGGCCTGGTCGGCAAACAACAGCGGGTTCGGCCAGAAGCGCGGCGTTCGCTCCGCATACGCCAGATAAGCGGGGCCAAACTTTCCCAGCAGGAATTCAGCTTCCTTGCGCGCTGTCACCCGAAAAACGACGAAACTGGCTAGGCCAAGTGCCACGGCCACCACGACGGATCCATATATCAGCCCAATGCCCACCGCGCCGATCGTTGAGAAGAAGTAGAGCGGGTTCTGGGTCATCGAAAATGGCCCGGCGGAAATCAACTCTTCGTTCTTTTTGCCGCCGACATAGAGAATGCTCCACAGACGGCCACCGACACAAATGAGGATGAGGAGGCCGCCCAGCAGTTCGACGAACTCGTGTCCGCTCGACCCTTCGCTCAGGAACGGCTTGACAAACAGCAGCAGCGCTATGGCCAGGACGGCCGCTACCTGGAGAACGATGAGGCGCTTGTGCTGGTCGAATGCCTTTGGGGAGGGTTTGAGGGAGGCGTAGGTCATTGGTTTCCCGCGGCTCTGGCAAGTCTATGGGTGGGCCGAAGTGTCGTTGCGCGTAACCAGCTACTCTTTCCGCCGCCTGATGGCGAGGCAATCGACGGGTTTTCTCGAATTCTTACAAAAAAGTAAACCACCGGACAGATGCCGGCGAACTCGCCTCCCTATGGTCGCTGCTGCCGGTGGTCGCTGCTGCCGGTCGACTGGCCAGAGCTTGATCGACACTGCCGGAACCCCGGCGCCAAATAGGGAAGATATCACATGAACAGACTGGTTCTCGCCCTCGCGCTCGGTACAGTTGCCATCGCCAACCCGATTTTATCAGCATCCGCAGCCACGACCCCTTGCGAAACCTCGCTCAAGGATCTGAGGGCAGCAGAAGCAACGGCGAAACTCAGCGATACGGACAAGACCAAGGTTTCCGAGCTGGAGACCAAGGGAATCGAGCGCTGCAACGCCGACGACGACAAGCGCGCCGACGACTTCTTCGCTCAGGCCATGAAAATCCTGGGCAAGTAAGTCGACCCTACCTTCTCCATCAACGACAGGGATACAGCCATGCTCTCGCCAGCCGCCCGATGGGTCGCGCCTGCTCTTAACCGGGTTCCCGATGTCACCGTCGATTTCTGGCTGATCAAGCTCTTGGCGGTGACCATGGGCGAGACGGCGGCCGACTATCTCGCCGTCAATCTCGGCCTCGGGCTCACCGTTACGTCGCTGATCATGACCGGCATCCTGATTGTCGCGCTCATCCTTCAATTCGCGCAGAAACGTTATGTGCCATGGGCCTACTGGCTGGCGGTCGTGCTGATCAGCGTTGTCGGCACGCTGATCACCGACAATCTCGTCGACAATTTCGGGGTGCGGCTTGAAACGACGACGATTGCATTCAGCATCGCGCTCGCCGCAACATTCGCGGTCTGGTACGCCAGCGAGAGGACCCTGTCCATCCACACGATCTTCACCACCAGGCGTGAGATCTTCTACTGGTTGGCGATACTGTTCACCTTCTCGCTGGGCACCGCGGCAGGCGATCTGGTCGCCGAAAAGTTCGACATGGGCTACCTCACCACCGGCCTGTTGTTTGGCGGCGTCATCGCGCTGATCGCCTTTGCCCATTATGTTCTCAAACTGGACGGCATCCTTGCCTTCTGGCTCGCCTACATCCTGACGCGGCCGCTGGGCGCTTCATTCGGCGACCTGCTCTCGCAGCCGGTCGAATATGGCGGCCTAGGCTTTGGCACCACCTTGACCAGCATCCTCTTCCTTGGCTGCATCATCGCCCTGGTTCTCTACATGAGCCTGAAGAAGGACACCGACGAGGCCGACAAAATCCTGCTTGAATCGGAGTAGGAATCAAGCATCTGCACACCCGCCTGACGCGACGAGAACGCGCCAAAACGTCACGGATCCCTGCCGTGGGTTGCTATGGGCAGCTATCGCGCTCACCTCATGGACAGAAGAATGAACTCCAAGAAATCCGGTTATAGCGGCCTCCAAATTAGCCTGCATTGGACGGTAGCGGCGCTTGTCCTGTTCCAGCTCCTGTTCGGGGAAAACATGACAACCTACGTCGATGCGGCAGCGGCAGGACGCCGACTGTCAACCTACGAGCAGACCATGGGGTCCGCCCATTACTGGGTCGGCCTGGCGATCCTGTTGCTGGTGTTCGTGCGACTGGCCGTCCGCCTCTTTGTCGGTGCGCCCAAGCCGCAATCGACAATGCCGAAATGGATGGCTTTCGCCTCACGCGCAACGCATGCACTGTTCTACGGCTTTCTCGTCGCTGTTCCTGTTTCCGGGCTTCTGGCCTTTCATCTCTGGGGCTGGATGGGCGATATCCATGCCTGGGCAAAGCCGGTGTTCATCGTCCTGATCTGCATTCATGCCAGTGCGGCACTCTTCCATCATTTTATTCTGAAAGACGCCGTGCTGCGCAGGATGCTTGTTCCTGCGCGCGATCCGGTCGGATGACACTGTGGGCATGTGCAACGACGACGAGCCACCAGGCGCTGGCGGATATTCTAGGAACGGACCGCCGCCGGTGCTAGCATGCCGCACTGACAAAGCCTCGGCAACAGACCGGAACAGAGATGCGACTTCTCCTTGTTGAGGATGACCCACGGACGGCCGACTACGTCGTCAAGGGACTGAGCGAAGCCGGGCATGTCTGCGATCTGCTGCGCAACGGGCATGACGCGCTGTTTGCCGCGACACGCGACGCCTATGACGTGATCATAGCGGATCGGATGATCCCCGGCCTGGACGGCCTGTCGATGATCAAGGCGGTGCGTGCCGCCGGGGTGCGAACGCCGGCGATCTTTTTGACCTCGGTCGGTGGCGTCGATGACCGGGTCGAAGGACTGGAGGCCGGCGGCGACGACTATCTCGTCAAGCCTTTCGCCTTTTCCGAGCTGCTCGCCCGCATCAACGCCCTTGGCCGCCGGCCGCCGGCGCAGGAGCAGAAGACCGCATTGCGGGTCGCCGATCTCGAAATGGATCTGATCATGCGCCGCGTCACCAGGCAGGGGCATGTGATCGACCTGCAGCCGCGGGAATTCAGCCTGCTCGAAGTGCTGATGCGTGGCGAAGGCCGCGTCATCACCCGGACCATGCTGCTGGAACGCGTCTGGGATTTCCATTTCGATCCCAAGACGAGCGTCGTCGAAACCCATATCAGCCGGCTGAGGACCAAGATCGACAAGCCGTTCGAAACCCAGCTTATCCATACGGTCCGCAACACCGGCTACAGTCTGCATGCGCCTATCTAGACCATGATCCCAAAAAGTGGGCCCGGTTGTTGGAAAAGATCATGGCCAAACAAGAAGATAGAGTCCCATCCCGTTTCTACCGGGATGGATCGGGCCCCAGCCTGCTGCGCAGCACGCCTTTCCGGCTTGCATTGACCTTCGGCTTCCTGTTCGTGCTTGCCTTTATCCTGTCGGGCGCCATCGTCTATCAGCTGATGAGCGCCGACCTTGCCCAGCGGCTCGACGAATCCATCAAAGAGACCTATTCCGTGGTGGCGGTAACTTATGCCGAAAGCGACCTGGAGGATCTGGTTGCCACGGTCGACAGCCACGCGGCGCTCTCAACCAAGAAAGAGCAGCTGTTCTCGCTGACCGGTCCGGCCGGCAATCATCTTGCCGGCAACTTTACCGCGGCGGACCTTCCCGACGGCTTCTCGATGTTTGAGGCCACCATGCCCGGCGTGCCAGCCGACACCGTCTATAGGGCCTGGTCCGGTTCGGTTGGCGGAAACAGTCTGACGGTCGCTTTCAGCCTTTCCGAGACCGAAGAGCTGGAAAGCATTGTGCTGATGAGCTTCGGCTGGGGAACCCTCATCATCACCGGTCTGGCGGTGGCCGGCGGCGCCTTGCTGGCCTCGCGTGTCCAGCGCCGCCTCGACGGTATCGCCGCCACTATGGTCGACGTGTCGCATGGGCGGCTTGACGCCCGCATTCCCCTGGTTGGCAACGGCGACGATATTGACGGGGTTTCCGCACAGGTCAACGCTGCGCTCGACCGGCTGTCGGCGCTGGTCGAAGGCATGAAGCAGGTCAGCGCCAACATCGCGCATGATTTGAAGACGCCGCTGAACCGCCTGCAGATGATTTTGGAAGCCGCCGCCGACAAGACCGCTTTGGGCGAAGCGGTTTCCGATGATTTGGCGGACGCCCGGGCGGAAGGGCTCCAGATCAATGAGACGTTCGATGCCTTGCTGCGCATCGCCCAGATCGAGGCTGGAGCACGCAAGGCGCGCTTCATCGATCTGGACGTCAATGGCGTCGTTGAGAGCATTGCCGAAATCTATGCGGACGTTGCCGAGGATGACGGAAAGTCGCTGACGGCAAAGATCTTTCAAGGCGCACAATGTCAGATCCAAGGCGATTGGGAATTGTTGACGCAGATGTTCGCCAATCTGGTGGAGAACGCCTTGCGGCATTGCCCGGCAGGCACCGTCATCGAATTGTCGGTGACCCGGCAGGACGACCGCATTGTTGCGAAAGTCGGCGACGACGGCCCGGGGATTCCTATTGAGGAGCGTGAAAAAGTGTTCCAACGGCTCTACCGGCTCGACAACAGCCGCTCGACGCCCGGCAGCGGCCTTGGGCTTAGCCTGGTGCGCGCCATAGCCGATCTGCACGGCGCATCCATTGCCCTGGAGGACCGTCATCCAGGCCTCGCGGTGGTGGTCAGTTTCCCCGCTGCTAAATCATCGGCTGGCTAGCCACTGCCCTCCAAGCTTACCAATCCGTATGAACCAGGCGACATGCCTGTAAGCTTGATGCGCGATAGTGAGCGCATCCGCCGTGCCAACTCGAAAGGCCGCTCAAATGATGTCCGCTCATCGAAAAATCAGCCGGATCCTGCCGATGCTTACTGTCGCGGCATGTCTGGGCGCTGCCGGCGCGCTCATTCCAGGTTTCGCAAATCTGCCGGCGTTAGCGGCCGAGAAGGTCGTCCCCGCGGAAAAGAACCCTCCTGGGGACATTCCCGATACGCAGGTCTTCATCGACTATGCCTCGCCGCAAGGTTTCACCATGAAGGTGCCGGAGGGCTGGGCGCGCTCGGATCATGCCGACGGCGCCAGCTTCGTCGACAAGCTCGACGGCGTCGTTGTCTCCGTGGCGAAGGCGGACGCCGCGCCAACCGTCGACAGCGTCAAGGCGGACTATGTTCCGAAGCTGCAATCCACCGGTCGAGCAGTCCGGGTTACGGCGGTCAAGCAGGTCAAGCTGCCGGCGGGGCCGGCAATCCGCATCGTCTACACGTCCAACTCCGAACCGAACGCGGTGACCAACAGGCAGGTCCGCCTGGAAAATGAGCGCTACCTCTATTTCAAGGACGGCAAGCTCGTCACGCTCGAACTCTATGCGCCAAAGGGCGCCGACAATGTCGACCAGTGGCAGTTGATGTCCAACTCGTTGCGGTGGAAGTGAGATGCACGCGCTGGACGCGCACGAACTCTATCGGTTCTATCACATCGGCGACGACGAGACGGCTGCACTGCGCGGTGTAAGTTTTCAGATGTCGCCCGGTGAGATCGTCGCCCTGACCGGGCCGTCCGGCAGCGGCAAGTCCACCTTGCTGGCCTGCGTAACCGGGCTGGACGAGCCGGATGGTGGTCATGTCGAGGTGGCCGGCCTGCGCCTGACCCGACGATCGGAGGCCGAGCGCACGCGCATTCGCATCGCCAATTTCGGCATCCTCCTACAGTCCGGCAACCTGTTTGGCCACCTGAGCGTCGAGCAGAACATCCGTTTGCAGATGCTGCTGGCGGGAAAGCAGGACGAGAAACGAATTGGCGCCCTGCTGGAAAGCGTCGGCCTGTCGCATCGCGGAAATGCATTTCCAACCGAGCTTTCGGGCGGCGAGACGGCGCGCGCCGGCCTTGCCGTGGCGCTGGCCGCGGATCCCCCCATTCTGGTTGCCGATGAGCCGACCGCGGAGGTCGACCGCGACACTGAATCAGGGCTGATCGAGCAGTTCGAGGCCAGACGCGAAGCCGGACTGGTGACGCTGCTCGCAACCCACAGCAAAGCGCTGGCGCAAAGAGCCGACCGGATCATCCGTCTGAGAGACGGGAGGATCGAGGGTGAGTAGGACGCTAGTTGTCGGCAAAGGTCTTGGCCGCGACTTTCATGATGGGAACGCCGGCCGGATCACCGTTTTGCGCGATGTCGACTGCGAGATCGCGGCGGGCGCGCGCATTGCCTTGGTCGGGCCTTCCGGCAGCGGCAAGACAACGCTGCTGCATATTCTTGGCGGGCTGGACAGACCGACGACCGGCACCATTGAATGGCCCGGGCTCGGCCCGTTCGAGGAACTGCGGCCGCGTCAGGTCGGATTCGTGTTCCAGTCGCCCAGCCTGTTTCCCGCCCTTACGGCGGCTCAGAATGTCGGCCTGCCAATGGTGCTGGCCGGCGAAAGCGCCGCGGATGAAACCGCGGCAGCACTGCTGGAGTCGTTTGGCCTCGGCGAGCTTGGCGACAAACTGCCGGAGGAATTGTCCGGCGGACAGTCGCAGCGCATTGCCATGGCCCGGGCGCTGGCCACAGGACCGAAACTCGTTCTTGCCGACGAGCCAACCGGGCAGCTCGACAGCCGGACGGCGCAATTCTTCTTCGACGCCGTGCTGGACCGGCTGGAGGACACCGGCGTGGCGCTGGTCGTGGCGACGCATGACGAAGCGGTCGCGGCTCGCATGGCAACGCGCTGGACAATGGATCACGGCCGGCTGGTCACCGGTCGGCCGTGGAACGTCACAGCATGATGCTTTTGCTTTGGCTTCGGGGCATACTCGCCCGTCGTTTCGTTCGTATCGCCGGCTCGATGGCGGGCGTCGCGCTCAGCGTAGCGCTTCTCGCGGCGATGGCGCTTTTTCTCGCCAGCGCCAGTTCCTCGATGACGGCTCGCGCCATATCGGCCGTGCCGATCGACTGGCAGGTCCAGGTGATTTCCGGTGCCGATCCGGACTTGATCGGTAAGGCGGTGAGCGAAGCCACGCCGGTCAAGGCCGTTTACCAGGTCCGCTATGCGGATGTCGCCGGTTTCGAGGCCCAGACCGGCGGCACCACGCAGACCACCGGACCGGGACAGGTCATCGCCTTCGATAGCGGCTATTCCCGGGCCTTTCCGGCCGAAGTCCGGCCGCTTTCCGGCAAGACCGACGGTGTTCTCATTGCCCAGCAGACGGCGGCCAACCTACATGTCGGCCCCGGCGACACGGTGTCGATCAAGCGAATCGGGCTGCCCCCGGCAGAAGTGAAAGTTGCCGGCGTGATCGACCTTCCCGACGCCGATTCGCTGTTCCAGGCGGTAGGCCTGCCGCCCCAGGCTGCTCCGCAGGCGCCGCCTGACAATGTGCTTGTGCTGTCACGGCAGGACTGGCAGCAATTGTTCGACCCGCAGCAGAAAATGCGCCCCGACACCACCAGGCTGCAATGGCATGTTCGGCTCGCCCATGAGGCGCTGCCCACCGATCCTGTCACGGCCTATACATTCGTCACCAGTGCAAAGCGCAACCTCGAGGCGCGGACCGTGGGTCAGGCTCTGGTCGCCGACAATCTCGGCTCCCGCCTCGGAGCAGTCCGCGAGGACGCACTTTACGCCTCCGTGCTGTTCCTGTTTCTCGGGCTGCCCGGCATTGCGCTGGCCATTGCGCTCACCTTTGCGGTCACATCGTCCGGTGCGGCGCGCCGGCGGATGGAGCAGGCGCTGCTGCGCGTCCGCGGCGCCACGACAAGGACAATCCTGTCCCTGTCGGCAGCCGAGGCCGCGATCGCCGCTGTCGGCGGAACTGCGCTTGGCATAGCCGCGGCGTTGCTCTTCGGCCGCATCGCTTCGGGCCAGCATGTAACGGCGAGCACGAGCGGTCCGACACTGCTTCTTGTCGCCTTGTTCGGGCTGCTCGTCGGTTTCGTCGCCTTTCTGTTTCCTGCCTGGCGTGACGCGCGCTGGGCGACTGTCAGTGCCGCGCGGCGTGCCGTCAGCCGCTCGGGGACGCCGGTCTGGCAGCGCCTATGGCTGGACATGCTTTTGCTCGCGGCAGCCGGGCTCTTCTTCTGGCAGTCGGCGAGCACCGGATACCAGATCGTGCTGGCACCCGAAGGCGTCGCCGCAACCTCGGTGGACTACAAGGCGTTCATCGCGCCGGCGCTGTTCTGGCTGGGCATGGCGCTGCTGACCGTGCGGCTGTCGGGCACTATCATCGCGCGCAACGGCGCGGGCCTTCGGGCGATCATCGCGCCAGTCGCCGGGCCTCTCGCGAACGTCGTATCGGCGGCGCTGTCTCGGCAATCGGGACGCCTGACCGTCGGCATCGCCATGACCGCGCTGGCGATCTCCTTCGCCACGTCGACCGCGATCTTCAACACCACCTACAACGCACAGGCGCGCATCGACGCGGAATTGACCAATGGTTCCGACGTCACCGTCTTCGGCACATCGGGCAGGCCGGCCGGGACACATCTGGCAGCGCTGGCCGCACTGCCCGAGGCGGCAGCGGCAGAGCCCATGCAGCACCGTTTCGCCTATGTCGGCGCCGACCTGCAGGATCTCTATGGCATCGACCCCATGCGCATCGAACGCGCAACGAGCCTTTCCGATGCCTATTTCAGCGGCGCCAGCGCGGCCAGCATGCTCGACCAGCTCACCCTGACTCCCAACGGTGTTCTGGTGTCGGAAGAGACCGTGCAAGACTTCCAGCTCCAGCAAGGCGATACGATCAATCTTCGGCTCATGGATGCAAAGGATCACCAGTACCATCCCATCGCCTTCAGGTTCATTGGTGTTGTGCGTGAGTTTCCGACCGCGCCGAAGGACTCCTTCCTCGTCGCCAACGCCGCCTACGTGGGCCGCATGACCGGGTCGGATGCATCCGAATACGTCCTGATGCGGGCAAAGGCCGATCCGTCAGCGCTGGCACGACAGGCCGTTTCGGTGCTTTCCTTCGATCCGTCGCTGAAGGTTGCCGACATCGCACAAGCCGCTCATCTCATCGGCTCGAGCCTGACGGCGGTCGACCTCGGCGGGCTGACCACGATCGAACTGGGGTTTTCTGTTGTCATGGCGGCTGCCGCCGCCGGCCTGATGCTGGCATTGGGGTTCATCGAGCGCCGCAGGAACTTCGCCATACTGAGCGCCATCGGCGCCAAGCCCCGGCAATTGGCGGCCTTCCTGTGGGGCGAAGGCCTCCTCATCCTCGTCGGTGGTTTCGCATTCGGTCTGCTGTCGGGGTTCCTGACGGCGTGGATGTTGGTGAAGCTGTTGACTGGCGTGTTCGACCCTCCGCCCGAGGCGCTGTCGATCCCCTGGGCTTATCTTGGGGTCGTGCTCGGCCTTGTCGCCGCTTCGGTCGTCGCCGCCGTCCTGTCGGCCAGGCCTTCGTCCGGACGAGACGCCGAGCACCTGCGCGATTTCTAGAGTATCCGTGTTGGTCAAGGGAGAGATGGTGTCCAGGTCCGATTGTCCCTGAGTAGTGCGTTTGCGAGGATGATGAGCTTTCGCATGATGGCTGTGATGG
>NZ_JAMYLV010000043.1:0-46092 GCF_040318195.1 Mesorhizobium sp. M1273
TGAGGGAGGGCGGCTACCCTCTCTCAGCGTTCCTTTCTGACCCATTCGGCAGCGAAAGTCATAAGACAAGCAATTCCAGGAAAAGTGTGAAACGGTTTTCCGTTCGGAATTGTGTCAAAACAAGAGAGATCGGTTCAGCGTTTCCCCCGATGAACCGTTCTAGGCTCGGACAGCCCTTCTTCGAGGGAGAACAATCATGGCTCACGCCCAGCAGGAACTGGTCGAATTCGTTATCAGCAAAGCGTTCAATCCGGTCATGCGGGCCAAACCAGACGGAAAATCCGATGCCGAACGCAAGACGCTCGAGCACGTCCAGCAAGCCACGAAGACCGAGATCGAGCGCTATCGCCATTACGGCTCGGCCGAGGAGGTCGCGACCAATTTCAAGCGCGACCTGAGCTCAGATGCCGCCAAAAAGTTGCACGCCCAGCTGCGGCGCCTGCATCTGCCGACGATCGAGGATATTCGCGACGAATTTGAGGACAAAGCCCGCAAGCTCGGGGTCAAGGCCTCGTCGTAGATCCGCGACCGGTCCTCGGTGACGTCCGTCAGGCTGTCATCACAAACCGTCCTTGGTCGGAGGCCACCCTGACCGAACCGTCTCGGGGATGTTGTCCGACGTCAGATCGCCCCGATTGAGCTTTTCAATCGCTTCATCGGCTTCGCTTTCGTCGAGACCGGAAAGCGGCAACCCGCCGACCACGACGGCTTCGTCGCTCTCGCTGTCATAGACCTCCCAGAGGCCTTCCGGATCCTGTCGTTTGTCGAACGGCATGGCACTCCCCAACACCGCTATTGTACGCCTGCCACCCATTTCAGGGCCTGGGCTTTTTCGTCCTCCGGGAACACCCGCGCCTCGATTTGCGGAAACAGCGCGTCCGTCAATTCCGTGGCTGCCTTGATCCATTGCTTGTCGGAAATCACCGCGGCACGTTTGAAGCGGTGGAGCTCGCCAAGTTTGCTCAGCCCATACTGCAGGTCGCGCCGCAAGGCGCCAGCCGTCATGTCTTCGAAATCAGTAAGATCGGTCAGGACGCCGATGTCCTTATGGTCGCTCAGTTTCGCTTCGATTGCCGGGATGACTCTGTCGTAGTCGTCCGCCGTCACAGTGCCGGTGACACGAAAGGCGGCGACGTTCTGGGGAGCCGAAATCATCTCGATCATTTTTTCCTCCGGTTTCTGACTGGCTGGCTGCCTGAAACAAACTCGGGCCATTGGCGGATGTTCCCTGCCGGAGGCGTGCTTGGCTTCAACCTGACATGGTTAGAACGACGATCGGCCGGCCTCCCCGACCGGCGCTCGGATCGCCTGGGTGACGACGGTGTAACGCGTGATTTGGCCCTCCTCGGGGTCCACTCCGTCGAAGTGGATTTCTGCATTCAGCGGCAGCTGCGCGGTGTTGCCGAACTGCTTGACCGCGGAGACATGCACGATCTGCACGTCGGGGTCGCGCTTCATGGCGTCCATCGCCGCAAGCTCGGCGCTGCTGCTGCCGCCGATCCGCCAGCTGGCTTCCAGCACTCCCGATCGCCAGATGCCCGAGGAATCGACACCTTGGCCGATGTCGTAGTTGCGCCGTGAGGCAAAGAATCCGGGATAGCCATCCATCGCGGCGTCGTAGATCCTCGCCTGCGCAACAGCCAAACTTAGCGCCGGAGAAAGCTGCAGCCCGTCCAGCGCCTCCCATCCGCCGCGCACGACGACCAGATCGGATCCGCCGTAAACGGGCTGTCCGGCATTGTCGGCCGTCATTCGCTGCACGCCGTAATAGGCGACCGATGTTCCGTCGATCGCCGTTCTGCCAATGCTCAGCGTGACGATGTCGCGAAGCTCCGTTTCGAGAACAAGGCCGTATTCCCTCAGGTCGGAGGATGGATATCGTTCCAGCAGCCTTTCGATGTCGGCAACGGTCGCGGCGGTGTGCTGGTCGCGGCCTCGCGATGCGCGCGGTGGCTTGAACCGGACCAGCCCCACCTGCAGCAGACGTTCCGCTGCGCGCAGCGCGTCATCGCGTGAAAATGCGGTATAGCCGGGCAGTACGGCAGCGCCGACGGCTCTGCCGAAGCCGGCTGGCCATTCTTTTGGCCGTGCCGCCGACCCGTCCACCAGCTCGTGGGTTATGGCCTTGGTGGTTGCGAGGCGCCAGGGCACCACGCCGCCGAAGAGGTCGTCGGGCCCGTTGATGCCCAGTTGGACCGCATCGGCAGCAAGCAGGCTGTCGTCCGGCACGAAATACACTCGGCGACTGTCACCGCCGCCGTCACGCAGGCCCTCGCGGAAGGAAAATCCCTTCAACGCTGCAATCGTGCGCGCGACGGCAGCGACGGTTTCCCGTTCGTGGGCATAGATGGTCTCGCCGCCCGGCGCGGAGAATGCGACCACAACACCTTTCGCCCCGCTTGGTTGCTTACCGCTTAGCCCGGTCATGTCGCGCCCTTCGTCCATTGCCGAGCCTCTTGCCGCCATTCCGCGGCGATGCGTCCGAACCGAAAAACCCGCTTCCTCGGCGAATGTTCCGGCCAACGGCCGGCAATCCGGTTTGACCGGGTTTGACCGGGGCGGCGACCGGAACATCGGCGGCTCGTAGCTGTTTATGAGGGAATCTCAGACAGGGAGATGGAGACCGTGGCTTTCACTCTCAAAAGCTCTGCCTTTGCCGATGGCGAAAAAATACCGCCGCGCTATTCCCGCGACGGCGGCAACGTCTCGCCGCCATTGGAGTGGACGGACGCGCCGCAACGAACCAAAAGCTTCGTCCTGGCCGTCGAGGACCCCGACGCCCCTTCAGGCATGTTCCGTCATTGGGCGGTCTACGACATCGACGCACAGCGCAACTTTCTTCCCGAAGGCACGACCGCCGGCGCCAAGACCGAGAGCCTCGGACACGGCGTCAACGATTTCGGCAATCCTCATTATGACGGCCCCCAGCCGCCGCCTGGGCATGGGCTCCACCATTACCATTTCCGGCTTCTTGCACTCGACGCCGAGACGCTTCATCTCGGCGAGAAGGCTGCCGTCGAAGACGTGCTGAAACAGGCCGAGCCGCACGTCGTGGGAGGGGCCGAGCTCGTCGGCACGTTCGAACGGGCTTGAGGACGCCACGCCACCCCGTCGCCTGGTTCGGCACAAACGGAGAAGCATGATGGACAACAAATCAAACCCTGTCGACCAACCCATATCCGGCAAGAAAGCCAGCGGCAGCGACAAGGCCGAGGCACCGAAGGAAGCAGGCGATCAGGCACGGAAAGCCCAGGAGTGGGGCGGCGGCTTAAAGGCCTCGAAAGGCGCGATATCGCCGCAGGATCGCAAAAATCAAAACTCCAGCCAGCGCAGCTGATACCGGTCCGTCATCCGGCAACGCGTCTGAAGCGGCGGGCAAGGCCGGGCTGGAGGCACTGCGCTGCGCCTCAAATCGCTAGCGGTTCATGTTCATGATCGCATTCATCGGCATCAAATTGTGGTCGAGATTGGCCATGATCCAGATCGAGCCGCCGATCACCAGAACTACGATCAGCACGCCGAAGGCAAGCGCCAGGGCGTTGTTGGTGTTGTCCGGTCCCGTCGTGATGTGCAGGAAGAAGACGAGATGCACGCCCATCTGGGCGATCGCCAGCACGACCAGCGCCACCGGAATGCCGGGTGCCCATATCAGGTTGGTTCCGGGCAACCAGAACGAGGCGATGGTCAGCAGCGTTGCCAGCCCGAGGCCGATCACATAGCCGCGTAGCCCGGATCCGACCTCGGTGTCGCCGAGGTATTCGTCACCCGGCGCCGTATCGATGTCGTAGCGCTCCAGGCCATCGGTGTCGCGCCGTTGCGCGTGGCGATCGTCCGCATTGCTCATCGACTTGCTCCCAGGAGATAGACCACCGTGAACAGGGCGACCCAGATGATGTCGAGGGCGTGCCAGAACAGGCTGAAGCACATGAAACGCCGAAGAATATCGTCGCGGAATCCCTTGGCGAAGATCTGCGCCATCATCGTGAGCAGCCACAGCAGCCCCGCCGTCACGTGAAGGCCATGGCATCCCACCAGCGTGAAGAACGCCGACAGGAAAGCGCTGCGCGTCGGTCCGGCACCGCTGGCAACCATATGCGCGAACTCGCGCAACTCGAGCAGGATGAAGCTGGCGCCGAGCACGAAGGTGACAGTCATCGCGACATAGAACCAGGAGCTTCGCCGCGCTGTCACGGCAAGGCTGGCGAGACCGCAGGTAAAGCTCGAGAACAGCAAAGCGGCCGTCTCGATCGCGACGTTGCGCAGGTCGAACAGCTCGGCCCCGCTCGGCCCGCCCGCCGTCTTGCCCGCCAGCACGGCATAGGCCGCGAAGAAGGCCGAGAACATCACGATGTCGCTCAGAAGGAAGATCCAGAAGCCGTAGCCCACGACGATCCGGATCGGTGCCGGGCCGCCGTCGCCGTGGCCGGGTGCATGGCCGTGCCCGCCATGGAGGCGGTAGGGGTCACGCTCTCGAACGTCGATCGCGGTCATGGCCTTGGCCCCGTGTAAGTGGCCAGCGCCTCGCGGCGCGCACTTCGGTTGGCGCGGTCGATCCGGGCGACTTCGGCGGCAGGAATGACGTATTCGGGGATGTCGCGCCACGCGAATACGACGAAGGTGGCCAAAGCACCGAGCGCGCCGAGCGCCACCATCCACCAGATGTGCCAGATGAGAGCAAAGCCCATCACGGTCGCAAAGAAGGCGCAGATGAACCCGGTGGGACTGTTGCGGGGCATCTCGATCGGCTCGTAGTCAGGCTCGTCGCGCAGCCGGTTTTGCTCGCGTGCCCGCTGCTTGATGCTCCAGTAGGGCTCTTCGCCCTCGACATGCGGAAGCGCGGCGAAGTTGAAGACCGGCGGCGGCGAGGGCGTGGCCCATTCCAGCGAGCGGCCGTCCCAGGGATCTCCGGTGGCGTCGCGAAGCGCCGCGCGCTGCCGGATGCTGACGACGAGTTGTACGATCTGCGCGACCACGCCGGCGGTGGTGATCAACATGCCGACGCCGGCAACCAGCACCCACGGATGCCAGGCCGGCACGTCGAAATGCTGCATGCGGCGGGTCATGCCGAGCAGGCCGACAGTGTAGAGCGGCACGAAGGTGGCGTAGAACCCGATCAGCGTCAGCCAGAAGGCCAGCTTGCCCCAGCCCTCGTGCAGCCGGAAGCCGAATGCCTTGGGAAACCAGTAGGTATATCCCGCGAAGGCGCCGAACAGCACGCCGGCGATGATGACGTTGTGGAAATGCGCCACCAGGAACAGGCTGTTGTGGAGCAGGAAATCGGCCGGTGGCACCGCCAGCAACACACCCGTCATGCCGCCGATGACGAATGTCACCATAAAGCCCAGCGACCACAGCATTGGCGTCGCGAAGCGGATGCGGCCGCCATACATGGTGAACATCCAGTTATAGATCTTCACGCCGGTACCGACAGCGATGATGCTGGTGGCGATGCCGAACGCGGCGTTGACGTCGGCGCCGGCGCCCATCGTGAAGAAGTGGTGCAGCCACACCATGAAGGAGACGATGCAGATGAAGAGCGTCGCGGCCACCATCGAGCGGTAGCCGAACAGCGGCTTGCTGGAGAAGGTGGAGATGACCTCCGAGAAGATGCCGAACGCCGGCAGGACGAGGATGTAGACCTCGGGATGGCCCCAGGCCCAGATCAGGTTCACGAACATCAGCATGTTGCCGCCAGCTTCATTGGTGAAGAAATGAAAGCCGAAATAGCGGTCGAGCGTCAGCATCGCGAGCGTGGCGGTGAGGATCGGGAAGGCGGCGACGATGAGCAGGCTGGCGGCAAGTGAGGTCCAGCAGAACATCGACATCCTGAGGTAACTCATGCCGGGCGACCGCATCTTCAGGATCGTGGTGACGAAATTGATCCCGGTGAGCAGCGTTCCGACGCCCGCTATCTGCACGGCCCACAGATAATAGTCGACGCCAACGCCCGGCGAATAGGCGGTCTCGCTGAGCGGCGGATAGGGCAGCCATCCGGTACGCGCGAATTCACCGATCACCAGCGAGATGTTGACCAGCAGCGCACCGGTGGCGGTGAGCCAGAAACTCACCGAGTTGAGCGTCGGAAAGGCAACGTCTCGGACGCCGAGCTGCAGCGGCACGACCAGGTTCATCAGGCCGATGACGAACGGCATCGCCCCGAAAAAGATCATGATGGTGCCGTGGGCGGAAAAGACCTGGTTGAAGTGGTCGGGCGGCAGATAGCCGGGCGCCTGGAAGGCGAGGGCCTGCTGCGACCGCATCATGACGGCGTCGCTGAAGCCGCGCAGCAGCATCAGCAGCGCCAGCAGCGTGTACATGACGCCAATCCGCTTGTGATCGACGCTGGTGATCCATTCGCGCCAGAGATAGGGGAAATGGCCGGCCAGGAAGACCCAGGCCAGCACGCCGAGGATTGCCAGGGCGACGACCGCCGAGGCGATCATCGGCAGAGGCTGATCGAACGGAATGACGTCCCAGCTCAATTTTCCGAGCATTGTCAGCCTCCTGCCTTGGGCGATACGCTCGGCCCGGGGCGACCGGCCTGGGGGCCGGGCGCGGGTGGAACGCCCTGCGTCGCGATTTCGTGGAAAAGGTCCGGCTCGACCGAGCGATAGGTCGAAGGCGGCACGTCGATGCTCTGTCTGGCCAGTTCCTGGTAGCTGGCCTTGTCGAGTGCCTGTCCCTGGCTTCGCGCCGAATTGACGAACGCCTCGAAGGCATCGGCCGCGACGGCATGCAGCACGAATTGCATGCCTGGAAAACCGTCACCGCTGAAATGGGCCGACCGCCCATAGAATTCGCCCGGCTGATCCGCCTGCAGGTGAAGCTGCGTCGTCATGCCGTTCATCGTGTAGATCATGCCGCCGAGCTGAGGCACGAAGAACGCATTCATGACGCTTGCCGAGGTAAGCGAGAAATGCACCGGCCTGCCCGCCGGCACCACGAGCTGGTTGATGCTCGCGACATTCTGCTCGGGGTAGATGAACAGCCATTTCCAGTCGAGCGAGACGACCTGCACCTCAAACGGCCTTTGCTGGGAATCCAACGGCTTCATTGGGTCGAGGTCATGCGATCCGATCCAGATGATGCCGCTCAGAAACAGGATGACGAGGATGGGGATCGACCAGACTACCAGTTCGATGCGTCCGGAATAGGCCCATTCCGGCAGGTACCGCGCTCTTGTGTTGGTTTCCCGGAACCACCAGGCAAAGCCGAGCGTCGCCACGATCGTCGGGATGACGATGGCCAGCATGATAGCGACCGAATTGAGCAGGATCGTCCGCTGCGCCGCCCCCACCGGCCCTTGCGGATCGAGCACGCCGCCCTGGCAGCCGGCAAGCAGCGCGGCAACAAGCATCGTCGCGCCGACGCGGCCAACACGGATGGCGGCACAATTTCGAACGATCGCCCTCAGCAACATGACATCTCGCCGTTTCCTGAAAACCGATGGAACGTTGCAGGCAGCGTGGCTGCCAACCCCCGAATGTGCGCGCCGGTGTGCTCCTGGCGACAGTTTCTTCACGCACGGGGCTCCGGCTGGCAGAACCACACGCGGCGGACGTCATCGTTAAGCGGTCAACCTGTCGAGAACCCTCCAAATCCTAAAAACCAGCGGCAAATCCCAAGCAACCAGAGCCAAATCCTAAGAAATCAGAAACAGTGCCCAGATCGAAGTTATCGCCAGAAACGTGGCGAATGCCAAGGCGGTAAACCGGTTCATGGCCCCGCCCACGGTTGGTCCATTTAGTCCGCTCCCTGCGACGTGGCTGCTGATTCCAATGCTGCTGCTCAAGATGGTTGCGCCAACCGAACGAATGTTCGTCGCGAAAGTTCCAAAAAGCCAGATCCGTCGCAGCCTTTGGTTGCAGGCCGGCGGCAACGCGATGCGCACCAGGGATGGTTGGGCGGCTTTCTCGCCAAGCGGAAGCGAGGACTGGCTTTGCGTATGTAAAAACTACTTGTCTAGGTGAAAATAGTTGCTACTAATCGGCTGGGCCGGCGCATGGCCGCCTCTGGGAGGAATTTCGGCATGACAAGACTGCGCGGCCTCGCGTGGGATCACCGACGCTGCTGGGGTCCGCTCGACGCCAGCATCGGGCCGTATTGTGCCGCCAATCCCGGTCTTGAGATCGAATGGGACCGCCGCAGCCTCTATGAGTTCGGCGAGGGCGCGCTTGGCCCGGTGCTCGGCGCCTATGACCTTGTCGTGTTCGACCATCCGTTCATCGGCGATATTGCCGAAGGCGGGCTGATGGTGCCGTTCGATTTGTCGGCCGAGCAGCGCCACGGCTTCGAACGGGATTCGGTCGGCACATCCTGGCAATCCTACGCAAGGGACGGGCTTCAATGGGCGTTGCCGATCGATGCTGCCTGTCAGGTTGCCTCGTATCGCCCCGATCTCCTGGAGCGCTACGGACCGCTGCCGCGCAGCCATGACGAGGTGCTGGAGCTCGGCCGGCGCGCCTTGAAGGACGGCAAATGGCTTGGGCTGCCGTTGGTGCCGACTGACGCCATGTGCCTGCTTTTGACGCTCGGTGAGCCCCGGGAAGACGGCGACGAGTTCATCGCCGGGGAAAAAATCGAGCGGGCCGTCGGGCAATTGCGCCAGCTTGCGGCGCTGTCGCATCCGAACTCGCCGAAATGGAACCCGATCCGTTGCTACGATCACATGATCGCGCATGACGACGTGGTCTACGTGCCGTTCGCCTTCGGCTATGTGAATTATGCCTCCAGGGCCGACAGGCCGTATCTGCGCTTCGCCGACGTGCCGACGCCGCGATCCGCCGGCGCCTTGCTCGGCGGCGCCGGCATCGGCGTCAGCGCCCAATCGCAACACAAGCAAGCCGCCATCGACTACGCGCTGTTTCTGTGCTCGCCCGGCTATCAGCGCGGCGACTATGTGAAATCCGGCGGACAGCCGGGGTCACTGGCGGCGTGGCAGGATACCGAGGTCAACGCTCTCTCGGGCGGCTTCTTCGCCTCGACGCTGGCGACGATCGAAGCCTCCTATCTGCGCCCGACCCATCCGGGCTTCATCAGCTTCTTCCGCCAATGCGCCCCTCATGCCGCGGCGGCGATCGCCGGCGAATTGCAGGCGGCCGAGCTCGCGGATCGGCTGAACCGGCTCTATCGCGAGACCAGGCATGGCCAGCCGCAACGGAGCGTCGCGTAATGGCCGCCGATATTGCCCAGATCGTCGACGAAGGCGAAAGCGGCCGCAACGGCTATCGGGTGCCCGCTGTGGAGAAGGCGCTCGACATACTGGAATTCATGGCTGCCAGCGGCGAGCCGCTGACCCAGACCGAGATCGCCACCGGAATGGGGCGCTCCATTCACGAGATATACCGCATCCTGCTGCTGCTGGAGAAGCGCGGCTACATTTTCCGGACGCAATCGGACCGCTTCCGCCTGTCGCTGAAGCTGTTCGAACTGGCGCATATGCATCCCCCGGTGAACCGCCTGGTCGAATGCGCGCTGCCGGTGATGCGCGGCCTCGCCGCCAATGCCGACCAGAGCTGCCATCTGGTCGTGCGCGAAGGCGAGAGCGCACTGGTCGTGCTGCAGATCGATTCGCCTTTGCCGATGCGTTATTCGGTTGCCCTTGGCTCGCATTTCCCGATCCTCGAAACGAGCTCCGGCGCGGTGCTGCTGGCGCATTCGAGCCGCGCCGAGCGCGACCGCATCGTCGAACGGATCGTCGCTGCAGGCGAAGGCCAAGGCAGCCGGGCGGAAATCGAAGCGCGGCTGAACGAAGTCGCAAGGCTCGGCTATGAAATGCGCGCCTCGCTGGCTGTCGAGGGCTGCACCAACATTTCGATGCCGGTGCGCGACCATACCGGCGCCGTCATTGCCGCGCTCACTGTCCCCTTCCTGCCGCAAAAGGCCGCCCGCTTCGATCGCAGCACCGTGTTCGAGCGGACGAAGGCGGCGGCCGAGGCGATATCGTCGGCGCTGGGCGCGGGCGAAGCTGCCGCCTCTTCACGTGCCGACCCGGAACGGCGGGACTATCCGTTCAGCAACTGACAAGAAATACAGGGAGAAGAAACATGAACTGGTCCAAATCGATGCTGTTTGCCTCGGCGGCGGTGCTTGCTCTGAGCGCCGCCGCGGCACACACCGAAAACATGCCGAAGCGCATCGGCTACGTCACCAACTACGCCACCCATGAGTGGTATCAGAACGTCATCAAGGGCATGCAGTCCCGCGCCAAGGAACTCGGTATCGAGCTCGAGGTGCAGGACGCCAATCTGGACGTTGCCAAGGAGGTCTCCGCCGCCGAAGATTTCATGGCCAAGGGCGTCGACGTCCTGATCATCACGCCCGTCAACGAGGAAGGCGTCGTGCCGCTGCTGCGCCAGGCGAAATCCAACAACGTTCCGGTCGTGCTCGAAGGCAATCCGGTCAAGGGCATGACCACAATGGTCGCGATCTGCGACTACGACACCGGCTACACCGCCGGCGTCGAAGCCGGCAAATACGCCAAGGAAAAGCTCGAAGCCAAAGCCAAGGTGATGAATGTCGGCCTGCCGCTGCTGTCCGCCACCGTGCTGCGGTCGCAGGGTTTCATGGATGGCCTCAAGACCATCATCCCCGACGCGGTCATGGTCCACGACCTCGACGGCGGCGGCAATCCCGATCGCGCGCTCGAAGTCTCTTCGGCGGCTCTTGCCAAGAACGCCGACATCAACATCATCTACGGCATCAACGATTCCTCCTCGCTCGGCGGCCTTCAGGCCTGGAAAGCGGCCGGCAAGTCGCAGGACGGCCTCTTGACTGTCGGCACCGGCGGCGAAGGCCTCGCCTTCATCAATGCGATGCAGAACGAGCCGTCCTACCGCATCGAGGCCGCGATGTTCCCGGAAAAGGAAGGCTACACCGCCATCGATGCAGCGGTTAAGCTCTTCAATGGCGAAGAGGTGCCGGAACACATCGTCAGCCCGACCGCGCCGATGAACGGCGACGACTGGAAGAAGTTCTACGACTACGATGGCACCACACGCAAAATCAAATGGGATGCCGTCAATGCGCTTCAGCCACCGGAAAAATGCATGAAAACTTCCGCCGATCTGAAGAAGTAAGGATTCCGGGTAGCCCTTCCCGCACGGCGGGAAGGGCGGCGGATCGGATATGCCGAACGGCAAAACAGGGCAACCGTCCTGTTTTGGCCGGCAGGTTCGAAACCGCGACGGCACCCGATGGCCCGGAAATGAAATGGACATGAGCGAGCTTACGCAATCCTCTGCGCCAAGGCGTTTCATCGGCGGCCAGCTGCTGGGCAGCAGCCAGCTGGTGCTCGGCGTGATCCTGGCCGTGCTCTGCATCGCCATTTCGATTGCCGCGCCGCAATTCTATTCCGAGGCCAACATCATCGCCATCCTGCGCCAATGCGCGCTGGTGCTGATCGTTGCCTCCGGCATGACGATGCTGATCATCACTGCGGAAGTCGACCTGTCGGTCGGTGCATCGCTGGCTTTTGTCGGCTGCATCGGCATGGCCGTGCTCAATTCAACGCACAGTCTGACGCTCGGGCTGCTGACGGCGCTCGCCTTTTCAGGCGCGGTCGGCCTTTTCAACGGCCTCGTCGTCACCAGCCTCAAGGTGAACTCGCTGATCGCCACCATCGGCACCATGATGATGCTGCAGGGCGGCGTTTACCTGTTCACCCGCGAGGCGGTGCAGAACCACCACCGGCTTGCCAGCTTCACCGATCTCGGCGCCGGCTATCTCGGCGCGATCCCGCTGCCCGTGGTCGTTGCCGCGCTGATTGTCGCGCTGGCCGCGGCAACGCTGCGCTTCACCACGCTCGGCCGCTATCTCTACGCTGTCGGCGCCAATGAGCGCGCGGTCCGCCTCTCCGGCGTGCGCTTGCAACGCTTGAAACTGTTCGCCTTCGTCGTCACCGGCCTGTGCGTCGGCGTCGCCGGCATGATCCTGTCGTCGCTGATGAATGCCGGCCAGCCGACCGCCGGCCGCGGCTTCGAGCTGACGGTGATTGCCGCCGTCATCCTCGGCGGCACCAGCCTGCTTGGCGGTCGCGGCTCGCTGCTCGGCACGTTGCTTGGAGTGCTCGTGCTGAAGGTCATCGACAACGGCATCATCATCCTCGGCTGGAACCAGGACCTGCAGATGGTGGTGCCCGGCATCGTCATCATCCTGGCGA
Source organism: Mesorhizobium sp. M1273 (assembly GCF_040318195.1). Classification (NCBI taxonomy): domain Bacteria; kingdom Pseudomonadati; phylum Pseudomonadota; class Alphaproteobacteria; order Hyphomicrobiales; family Phyllobacteriaceae; genus Mesorhizobium; species Mesorhizobium sp. M1273. The sequence goes on from NZ_JAMYLV010000043.1 coordinate 12,161, forward strand.
CCTATCTCGACATCGTGCGGAACAGAGCCAATGTCGGTTGATTTCCTTCACCCCGGCGAAACCGTGGCCGTCGACAAAAGCGTGCCGGCGCTGGAGATGCGCGGCATCGGCAAGCGTTTTCCCGGCGTGGTGGCGCTGGACAATGTCGATCTGACCTTGGAACCCGGCAAAATCCATGCCCTGATGGGCGAGAACGGCGCCGGCAAGTCGACGCTGATCAAGATCATGGCCGGGGTCTACGGCAAGGCTGCCGGCACCATCCGCCTGCGCGGCCGCGAGGCCGACATCAAGTCGCCGCGCGATAGCCTGAAAGAGGGCATCAAGGTGGTGTTCCAGGAGATCGCGCTGATCGCCGAATTCAGCGTCGCCGAAAACATCTTCCTCGAAGGCTATCCGACCGGCAAAGGCGGCTCGATCGACTGGAAGAAGATCCGTGCCGATGCGGCCGCTCTGTTCAAGCGTATCGGCTTCAACGTCGACCCGGCGGCGCGCACGGGATCGCTGCCGGTCAGCCAGCAGCAGATGGTCGAGATCGCCCGCGCACTCGCCCATGAGGCCCGCGTCGTGGTGATGGACGAGCCGACCTCCTCGCTGACGCCTAACGAGGTCTCGCTGCTGTTCACCGTCATCCGCCGGCTGGCCGCGCTGGGCATCGCGGTGCTCTATGTCAGCCACAAGCTCGACGAGGTCTTCGAGATCGCCGACACCGTGACCGTGCTGCGCGACGGCCGCCACGTCTCGACCAGGCCGATCGGCCAACATACCAACGACACGCTGATCCAGGACATGATCGGCCGGCGCATCGAAAACCTGTTCCCGCGCAAGCGCGGCGCGCCGGGCAGCAAGGTCGCGCTTTCCGTTGAAGGACTCAGCACCGCCAAGAAGCTGAAGGATGTGTCGTTCGAGGCGCATGCCGGCGAAGTCCTCGGCTTCTTCGGCCTGATGGGCGCCGGCCGGACCGAGCTCGCCAAGGCCATCGTCGGCTACGACCCGATCACTTCCGGCGCCATTTCGGTCGATGGCAGCCGGCTGCTGCCGCACGAAACGCACACCGGCGTCCGGCTCGGCATCGGCCTGCTCACCGAGGACCGCAAGAGCGAGGGGCTGATGGGCGAGTTGCCGGTCTACCAGAATGCCAGCCTCGCCTCACTCGGCGCCTTCGCCAGAATGGGCTTCATCGACAAGGTCAGCGAACGCAAGGCGGTGCAGGACTATGTCGACCGTTTCCGCATCCGGACGCCCAGCCTGTTCCAGCAGGTCAAGAATCTGTCCGGCGGCAATCAGCAGAAAGTGCTGATCTCGCGCTGGCTGATGCGCGGTCTCAAGGTGATCGTCGTCGACGAACCGACCCGCGGCATCGACGTCGGCGCCAAGTCGGAGATTTTTGCGCTCATCGACCGGCTCGCCGGCGAAGGCCTGGCGGTCGTCATGATGACGTCCGAAATGCCCGAGCTGCTGGGGCTTGCCGACCGCATCGCGGTGATGTGCGAAGGCCGCCTCACCGCGATCATGCCTCGCGACGAGGCCACGCAGGAGAACATCCTCAATGCGGCAATCGGCTAAGACGATGACGCTTCGCAAAGGGACCAAGCGATGAGCCTGGCAAGCACCGACACCATGAAAGCTGGGCCGTCCATGCTGGCGCGGCTCGTCGCGCGGCAGGAATTGGCATTGCTCCTCTGCCTCATCCTGGTGATCGCGTTCTTTTCCTTCACCGCCGAGAATTTCTTCTCCGTGCGCAACATCACCAATGTGCTCGGTCAGGCTTCGCTGGCGCTGACAGCCGGCATCGGCTGCGCCATCGTCTTCATATCAGGCGAGGTCGACATCTCGATCGGCTCGCTGCTGGCGACGATCGCACTGCCGCTGATCATCATCATGAACGACACGAATTCTCTGCTGCTCGGCATCAGCGGCGCGCTGCTGTTCGGGCTGATCATCGGCGTCGTGAATGGCTATCTGACGGCCTATGCCGGCATCAACTCGCTGATCGTGACCCTGGGCACGATGTTCATCATGCGCGGCGGCGTTTATCTCTATACCGGCCAGCGTGCTATTCCAGACGACGCCGCGCTCGACAGCTTCATCGCGCTGTCGGACGGCCGCCTGTTCAACGTCGTTCCCTATTCGGCTGTCATCGCCATCGTCCTGCTCGCCGTCTTCGCCTACGTGATGCAGCACCGGCCGTTCGGGCGGCAGATCTATGCCGTCGGCGGCAATCCGGAAGTGGCACGGCTGGCGGGTTACGACGTGCGCCGCGTCAAGTTCACCTGCTTCATCATCAGCGCGCTGCTGGCGACGGTAGCCGGCATCATCCTGGCAGCCCGCGTCGGTTCGGCGCAGCATACTGCCGGGCTGAATTTCGAGTTCCAGGTCGTCGCCGCCACCGTGCTCGGCGGGGTGAGCCTTGCCGGCGGCATAGGCAGCCTGACCGGCATGGCGCTCGGCGTGCTGATCCTGCAGTTCCTGTCCAACGGGCTGCGCGGTCTCGGCCTGCCGACCGAGTGGCAACTGGTCATCACCGGCATGATCATCATTGCCGCCGTCGCCTTCGACGAAGCAAAGCGCCGGCGCGCCATTGGAGGCTGATATGGATCGTCTCAAAGGGAAAACCGCAATCGTCACTGGCGCCGCCGACGGCATCGGCCACGCGATCAGCGAGGCGATGGCAAGGGAAGGCGCGCACGTCTTCCTCGGCGACATCGCCGACGAGAAGGGTGAAAAATTCGCAGCCGAGCTGCGCGCCGCCGGCCACCGCGCCGACTACATCCATTGCGACGTGGCGGAGGAGGCCGACATCGCCGCCCTGATCGACGCAGCCGTCGGCAAGACCGGCCATCTCGATATTCTCGTCAACAATGCCGCCATCGCCATCGGCGGCATGCCGGTTCACGAAATGAGCGACGAGCAGTGGCACCGGCTGATCGCGGTCAACCTTACCAGCGTGTTCCGCGGCTGCAAATATGCGCTGCCACATATGATCGCGCAGAAATCGGGCTCGATCATCAACATGGCCTCGGCACAAGGGCATATCGGGCTCGACGGCTGGACCGCCTATGCCGGCGCCAAGGGTGCGGTGATGGCGATGACGCGCCAGATGGCGGTCGAGTTCGGCCCGCTCAACATCCGCGTCAACTCGATCTCGCCCGGCACCATCAACACGCCGATGAACGACAAATTGGTCAAGGAGATCGGCGGCAATCTCGCCAAGGCCTGGGTCAAGATGCATCCGCTCGGCCGCATCGGCAAACCGTCCGAGGTGGCCGAAGCCGCCGTCTATCTGGCCTCCGACGCCGCCGGCTTCACCACCGGTACCGACCTGCGCGTCGACGGCGGCCTCACCGCGGCACCCCGCTACGTACCCGACCTGCTTTGACAACCAACGAGACATGAAATGAACAAAGCCCTCGAAGGCGTCCGCATTCTCGATTTCAGCCATCTGCTGCAAGGGCCGTTCGCCACGCAGCTGCTCGGCGACATGGGCGCCGACATCATCAAGATCGAGCGTGCCGGCGCCGGCGACATGTTCCGCGGCATGACCTTCTTCGCCAAATGGGTCGGCGGCTCCGAAAGCCCGAATTTCCTCGCCTGGAACCGCAACAAGCGCTCCATCGCGCTCAACCTGAAAAGTCGCAAGGTGCATGCCATCATCATGGACATGGCTGAGAAGGCCGATGTGGTGGTGCAGAATTTCCGCCCCGGCGTGCTCGCCAGGCTCGGCTATGGCTACGAGGATTTCAGGGCGGTCAATCCCGCCATCATCTATTGCTCGGGCTCAGGCTATGGCGAGGAAGGCCCCTATGTCGAGCGCCCCGGCCAGGACATGCTGATCCAGGGATTGTCCGGGTTGATCTCCAACACCGGCCGCGGCGATCAGGCTCCTGTTCCGGCCGGTGCCGGCCTGGCCGACCAGATCGGCGCCATGAACATGGTCTACGGCATCCTGTCGGCGCTCTACTATCGCGAGAAGACCGGCAAGGGCCAGAAGATCGAGGTCAATCTGCTCGCCGGCATGCTGGCGCATCTCAATCAGGAATATGTCGCCGTGCTCAATCTCGGCGAGGATTTCGTGCGCCCGAATTCCGGCATCGGCCACCCCGGCATGCAGGCGCCGTTCGGCGTCTACGAAGCGAAGGACGGCGGCTATGTGTCGATCGCCATGAGCCCGTTCAAGACGCTGTATGAAGTGCTGGAGGCGCCGCAGCTTGCTGTCTACGACGATCTGAAGACCCTGTTCGACAGGCGCGACGAGGTGTTCGACAAGGTCAACGCCGAAACCAGGAAGTTTGCCACGCAGGACCTGCTGGCGCGGCTGCTCGCAGCCGACATCTGGTGCGCCGAGGTGAAGGACATAAGGCGCGCAGCCGAGGACCCGCAGGTTAAGCACCTGGGCATGATCACCAGCTACGATCATCCCCGCGGCGGCAGGGTCAGGGTGGTCGCGCCGGCGGTCAAGATGAGTGAGACGCCGGCTACCATAGAGCGGCCGGCGCCGCTGGTCGGCCAGCATGGCCGCGAGATACTGGCCGAGTTCGGCCTCTCCAGCGGCGAGATTGCAGCGCTTGAGGCGTCCGGCGATATGACCGTGGATGCTGCCTGACGATGAGCGTTTACCAGACACTCAGCTTGGAAATATCCGGGCGCGTCGCAGTCGTCACCTTCCGGCGCGCCGATCAGCTCAACGCCATGAACCGGCTGATGCAAAGCGAGATCACCGAGGTTTTCGAGGCGCTGTCGCAGGATGACGGCGTCGGCGCGATCGTGGTGACCGGCGAGGGGCGCGGCTTCATGGCCGGCGCCGACATCAAGGAATACGCTGCCCAGACGGCTATCGAGTTCGACGCCTTCCAGGCCGCCGGCACGCGCATGTATGCGGCGGTCGAGAACAACCGCAAGCCGGTCATCGCCGCGGTCAACGGCTTTGCGCTCGGCGGCGGCATGGAGCTGGTGCTGTGCTGCGACATCGTCATCGCCAACCAGTTCGCGAAGCTCGGCCTGCCCGAGATCAAGCTCGGGCTGGTCCCGGGCGGCGGCGGCACGCAGCGCAGCGTCCAGAAGCTCGGCCGCAACCGCTCCAACCTTTTGCTGATGACCGGCGCCATCGTGCCGGCTTCCGAGCTCGCCGCCGGGCTGGTCAACGAGGTCGTCGACGCCGAAAAGCTGATGCCGCGGGCGCTGGAACTCGCCGGCATGATAGCCGCCGAACCGGCTGCCGCGATCGAGGCATTGAAGGCGCTGACGGCGCACGCCGTGTCGGGCGACTTGGCGGAAGGCCTTGCCATGGAGCGCGACGTACTGGGCGGGCTTTATCGTAGCGAGACCGGCCAGCAGCGGGTGAAGGCGTTCGCCGAAAAAAGCGCCGCGCGGCCGAAGGCTGGGCAATGACATCCCTGGTCAAGCAAAACCGGCCGCGCTTCACCGATGTCGAGGGCCTGGCCGCGATGGTCGGCGGCGGCGACGTCTTCGGTGTCGGTGGCCATCATTTTGCCCGGCGGCCGATCGCCCTGCTGCGGGCCATCGCCCGCTTGGGCGTCAAGGATCTTCGCTATGTCTGCTGGGCCGGCGGCCTGCCGCTCGAACTGCTTCTCGAAGCGAATGCCGTGGCGGAGGTTGATATCTGCTTTTCCAGCCTCGATATTTTTGGCTTGCCGCCGCGCTTCCGCGCGGCTGCCGAGACCAATGCCGTGCCGGTCCGCGACTGGACGGCGCTGGCCATGATCCAGGCGCTGCGGGCGGGGCAGCAGAACCTGCCGTCGATGCCGTTTCAGCTTCCGGAGGGTTCGGACATGCTGGCGCGCGTGCCGGGTGCGATCGCCGTGCCCGATCCGATCGTGGGAGCCACGACCGGGATCATCCCGGCCTTGCGGCTCGATACGTTCGTCGTCCATGCCCAGCGTGCCGACGAGAGCGGCAATGTCCAGATCATCGGACCACGGGCGCTCGATTTCGCCATGGCCGGCGCGGCGCGCGAGGTGCTGGTGACGGTCGAGGAGATCGTCCCGGTCGGAGCGCTGCGGCATGATGGTCGGCAGAGCATTTTGACCCGCAACCAGGTGTCGGCGATCGCGCTGGCACCAGGCGGCGCCTATCCCGCCTCCTGCCTGCCATTCTATGTGACGGATTATCAAGCGTTGGCGGGGGCGTTCGCGGCCAAGGAAATACCTTTGCCGGACAGACTGAGCATGCCTTCGGAAGGCGTGCCGGAGCGGGTTCAAGACGCTGCAAAAGTCGGCGCTGAAACAGTCCTCGCAATGCCCAGGCTCGTGCACGGCAACAAGGAGGCGTCCATCGACGAGATCATCGCCGCCCGCATCGCCGCTGAGCTTAACAATGAGAGCTTTGCCAGTGCCGGCGCGGTGTCGCCGCTCGCCAATGTCGCCTACCGGCTGGCCAAAGCGACGCACGCGCCGGACATGATCATCGCCACCATGAGTTGCGGCCATCTCGACATAGCACCGAGCCCGATGATCCTGTCGCTGATCGAAAGCCTCGATTGCGAGACGGCGGTGGCGCATGCCGGCGGCGACGACACCTATTCGACCTATTACCAGGCCGGCGCGGTGACGCATGAGATCGTCGGTGCCGCGCAGGTCGACCGCCGTGGGCGCGTCAACACCATTGCGCTGCGCAAGCGTGACGGCAGCCTTATCCGGCTGCCCGGGCAAGGCGGCATGGCCGACGTCGCCAACATGCATCGCGATTATCTGCTCTACGTCCCCCGCCATTCCGTGCAGTCGCTGGTCGAGACGGTCGAGATTGCCAGCTCGGCGCGCGGCCTGTTGACTGAGGCCGAACGCGAGCCGATGGGCTATCGGACCGGCGCGGCATTGGTGTTCACCGACCTTTGCGTGTTTCGGCTCGACGGGGAGAGCCGGCAATTGGCCGTCATCGAGACCATGCCGTGCGTGACGCGCCAGCAGCTCCAGGATGCCACCGGCTTTGCCCTGACATTCGATGCCGATTGCCGCGAAGTTGCGCTACCCTCGAACGAGACGCTCGACATCCTGCGAAACCGCATCGACCCGCTCGGTCTGCGGCGCCTCGAATTCGTCAGCGCGAGGGAGCGCAGCGCCCTGATCGCCGAGATCCTGGCTACCGACCGGCGGATGGTCGAGCGCTGCATCGCCGCACAGCGGTCGCATACTGCACCGGATTGAAGGGGGTGCGCATGGCAAAGCCGTTGCTCGAAATGTCGGCCGCGAGGGTCTTCTTCGATGGCATCTTCACCAGCCCGCGCGTCGCGCATCCGGAAGGCGTGGCGATCCATCGCGACGGCTCGATCTGGTGCGGCACCGAAACCGGCGACCTGCTGCGCTTGGCCGCCGATGGCGGCTCGGTCGAACGCATGGGCGGCACGGAAGGCTTTCTGCTCGGCATCGCCTTCGATAGCGCGGGAAACTGTTTTGCATGCGATTTGAGACATTCGGCGACCTTTCGCTGGGATGCCGCGACGGCTGATATGACGCGCTTCGCCTCGGCGGGCATCCGCGTGCCGAACTATCCCGTGATCGACGAGGCGCGCGGCTGGCTCTACGTGTCGGACAGCGTAGGCGAAGACAACCGCTCCGGCATTTTTCGCTACGATTTTAAGACCGGCGAAGGCGGCCTGTGGTGCAGCGAGACCATGGCCTTCGCCAACGGCATGGCGATGGCGCCGGGTGGCGATGGGCTTTACGTCGTGGAAAGCCATGCAGCCTGCGTCAGCTATGTGCCGATCCGTGCCGACGGCACGGCAGGACCTCGCCAGCTCGTCGTGGACGGCGTGAACAACGTTCCCGATGGCGTCGCCTTGGCGCCGGACGGTTCGCTGTTCATCTCATGCTACGAGCCGAGCCGCATCTACCGCTGGCGAAAGGATAGCGGGCTCGAGGTGCTGATCGAGGATCCGGCGGCAACGACGCTCGCCCACCCAACCAACATCGCCTTCAAGGGCGACAAGCTCTACACCGCAAATCTCGGCCGCTGGCACATCACCGAGATCGATTTGAAGGCGATTTCCTAGATCGGGCCGAACCGGGCGGCGTTCCTCAGGGCTATTGGAGGCGGCCGTGACTGGAGCGGATGCGCAACACCTGCACCCGCGACGGCAGCTCGATCAGGAACTCTTCGTCCCGCTCCAGATGGTGGATTTTCGTCGGATCGCCGCCGGTGAACGCCGCCATCGCCTCGACGTTTTCCCAATAGGAGATCGTCACGAATTCCGAATGGGTCGGCGTGTCCTCGCGAAAGGTCTGAACGCCCAGCGCCTTCTCGATCAGCGGCTTGATGCCGGCCTCGTAATTGTAACTCTCGTAGGCATCCGCCTTTTCAGGCGCGGTTCTGCCGCGCCAGATACGAGCGATGGTCGGGGTTTTCTCCGTAGCTTTCTCTGTCATGGCCAATGAATTCCTGCTGGTCTGATTGGTCCGCGGCGTTCGGCAAGGCCAGCCAAGGAACGCATCTCCCCGGCTGGCAGCCTGGTATCCAGTTGCCGGCGACTTTTTATCCTCCCCGGCCGACGAGCTCGCGCTGCCCCAGACAGGCCTCCTGCCGACCGGTAGGAGACTTACTCCTGATCCTCGGCGCCGCCTCCGTGGAAGAAGGACCGGATTTCCTGCATGTCGACGCTGCCGTCACCGTCCTCATCGACGGCGTTGAATATTCGCCCGACGAAATCCTGGACTTCGCTCTGAGAAAGCGCGCCATCGCCGTCCGCATCTACTATGGCGAACATCATTCGCATCTTCGCGCCATGCATCCCGCGTGGAATGCCGCCGCGCCCTCCCATCTCCCACCCTCGCTCAGGCGGGCCCATCCTGTAGTCGCGATGCCAGCGGTCGGGACCTCGCCGTTCTGTCCAGGGCGCGCGATCTTCCTGCATTCTCTCCTCCAGCATCTCAGTCATCATCTGGCGCATCATATCGCGCATGGCATCCTGGCTCTGCCCGATCACTCCGGGCGACGGTTCGGCGCCACGATCCGGTGCCGGCGCGGCGGGCGCAGGTGGGCTCGTCTGGCCGAATGCCGGCGCGGCCAACATGGCCAGCGCCGCGACAATTACAGTGGTTTTGCTTGCGAGCGTCATCGTATTCTCCATCGGTATGAATTGTGGCCGAATATGTCTGCATCCAAGCCAAACCGGCTGCTCGCCTCATGGTTCCTGGGCAGTCGGCACAACGGCGGAAAAGTCCGCCCGATCGCGGCAACGAAAGCTCGTTGTCCACGTTGCCATGGATGGATGCGACGCTCCACCAGGAGGAAAAAATGGCCGACGATAAGAGCAAGCGAGATTTCCGCGAGCGCGACCGCGTTTCTACGGAAGACGACCGTGAAGTCGAGTATTTTGCCCAACAGAACGGCATCACCGCCGATCAGGTCCGCCAGCTGATCAAGAGCTTCGGCAATGATCGCGGGCGCCTGACCGTAGCTGCGAAGGCATTGCGAGGGATTTCACCTGCCGGAGCCGACGAGGTGACCAGGGAAGCCCGCCAGCAGGCGACATCCATGCATCTCGGCAAACCCGACGAGTGATGCCAGGCAACTGCTCTGCCGCTGCCGCGGGCGTCAGAACTTGCGGCTCAAATAGTCCGAGCCGCGCAGGCCGAACCGCCACTCTGCATCGACAGCCTTGGAAATGCCGATCCGGCGGCCTGTCAGAACGGCGCTGGCGTCGCCCGGCTGCCTGAATTCGAATGGCGGCACGTCCAGCGGCAGCCCGTCATGGGATTTGTCGATTGCCAGCGCCTGGCAAAGGCGACCCGGTCCCGAACAAAGCAGCCGGGGATCGTCAACGCCGCGATTGGCCCGCATCACCTCCAGCCCGGATTGCGGTTCGATTGCGCGGACAAGCACGGCACTGCCGGGCAGGCACACGGCATTGAGGCACCAATGCAGGCCATAGGAGCGATAGACATACGCGCTGCCTGGGGCGCCGAACATTGCGCCGTTGCGCACCGTCCTGCCACCGAACGCATGCGAAGCCGGGTCATCCGGGCGATAGGCCTCGGTCTCGACGATGATGCCGCCAACGCCGTGCAAGAGCAGCGAGGCGCCAATCATGTCGCGCGCCACGGTGGTGGCGTCACGGGCAAAGAAACGATGGGTCGTGGTCATTGTGCGGCAGACTCGATCGCGCCTGGACCTGGCGCGTCAGCAAGTTCCCGGACCGGACACGAAATGTCCAGCCACAGCTCTCGGATGAAGGTATTCAGCGCAGCATGGCTGCGCCGATGAAAACCGCCGCGGCCAGCACGACGATGGCGGCAATCACCAGCACCGGCCAATATCTGCTCGGTTGGACGTCGGGCTCATCCGTCAGCGGGCGCATCGCATTGGCATAGCTCGCCTGGTTGGTAAACTTCGCCGTTTCATGGCGCGCGGCAGGGCTCTTCGGCGGAGCGTTGCCGGCTGATTCCGCGTCGGTCTCCATGGGAGCCGCAGCCGGGTCGATGCCCGGGGTCTTGTCCCCTTCGCGCCCGGCGTCGATATCGCCCCGCGCTTGAGCCGGGCTTCGCCCAAGAGGTGCTGCGTCGGTCATCGTCGAGGTCCTTTCAGAGCATCGGCCTCAAGCATTCTAACCTGCGTCTCATTTCAAAGTTCCCCCGTTTCAAAATTCCCCGGTTCAAAGTTCCCCGGTTCAAAGTTCCCCCGTTTCAAAGTGCCAACGAGCGGAAACCGCCTGGGCCTGCTTCCAGGAACAACCGGCGATCGAGCGGGTTGAGCAAGCATCGGGAGAGCAACATGGACTTGGTGCGCCACGCGCCCAGATCGGCAGTTCGAAACAGGCTCCAGCGCATGATCTACTTCACCGCCGACACGCATTTCAGCGACCCGCGCATTTTGCGCATCGACCGCCGCCCGTTCGGCTCGCTGGCGGAACATGACCGGTCGCTCGTTGCGTTCTGGAACGAGACTGTCGGGCCGGACGACGAGGTCTGGCATCTCGGCGATTTTGCCAGGGGATCGGCCGCGTTCGTGTCGTCGCTTCTGGCGTCTCTTCATGGCAGCAAGCATTTGATCATCGGCAACAACGATGCTGCGGCCACCATCGAGGCCACAGGTTGGGCGAGCACGCAACACTACAAGGAGCTGGCGCTCGACGGCAGTCTGCTGATCCTTTGTCACTACCCTTTTCGCACCTGGAACCAGATCGGCAGGAAATCGATCGACCTGCATGGCCATTCCCACGGCAGGCTGACCCCGGTCACGCGCCAGTATGACGTCGGCGTCGACAGCTGGGATTTTCGTCCGGTCACGCTGACCACCATGCTTGCCAGCCGCGGCCGAAGGGCGGCGCGGCAAAGCCGTCAAAAAGTCGAGTGATCGAAAGTGCCGGCCGTGCGTTGAGGAATTTCAACGCCAGGGAGCACGCCATGAACAGACGTGAACTGATCGATGCCGACGGCGGCAAGCGTGTCGCAAAGCCCATCCCGCGCGATGCCGCGTTCGACAGCACCTTGGCCCTGCTGCGCGAGGGCTATGACTTCATTTCGGCCCGCTGCCGGCGCATGAACACCGACATCTTTGCGACGCGCCTGATGCTGCGGCCGGCAATCTGTGTCCGTGGTGCCGAGGCTGCCGAGATGTTTTATGGCGGCGACCACTTCACCCGAATTGGTGCGATGCCGCAGACCACGCTGCGTCTGCTGCAGGACAAGGGCAGCGTCCAGGCGCTCGACGGCGCCGCTCACCGCCACCGCAAGGCGCTTTTCCTGTCGATCCTGTTGGATGGTGACCAGATCGAGCGGCTCCGCGCAACCTTCCGTCGCGCCTGGCTCGACCAGCTGGAAGACTGGCAGCGGCGTGACGAGATCGTCCTGTTCGACGCCGTAAACCTCGTCCTGACCCAGGCGGCAGCGGCTTGGGCCGGCATCCCCGCCGACAAGGATCGCGCCGAACTCTGCCGCGAGCTCAGCGGCATGGTCGAGAACGCCGGCGGCATTGGGCCGTCGACCGTGCTGGCGCTGTGGCGGCGACGCCGGACCGAACGCACTATCGGCGAGCTTGTACGGCGCGTTCGAAGCGGCGCGCTTGATTTGCCGGCAAACAGCCCGGTCCGCCTGGTCAGCGAACATGTCGATGCCGAGGGAATGCCGCTCGATCTTGCCAGTGCCGCGGTCGAAATCATCAACATTATCCGTCCAATCGTCGCCATCGGCCGCTTCATCATGTTTGCGGCGCTGGCGCTTCACCAGCACCGCCAATGGTATGACAAGTTCGCCGCCGGCGATGACGACGGGCTGGAAGCCTTCGCCGAGGAGATTCGCCGGCTCTACCCGTTCTTCCCGTTCATCGGCGGCCGCGCCCGCCACCCCTTCGAATGGAAGGGCTACCGTTTCCACCAAGGCGACTGGGTCCTGCTCGACCTGCACGGCACCAACCATGATCCGCGCCTGTTTGTGGAGCCGGACCGATTTATCCCGGAGCGCGGCTTGAGCTGGAAAACCCACGGCTTCGACTTCATCCCGCATGGCGGCGGAGATCCGGCGACTACCCATCGCTGCCCCGGAGAAGCCGTCACCGTCGCGCTGATCATAGAAGCGGTTCGCCTGCTGACGCGGTCGATGGCCTACCAGGTGCCTGATCAGGATATGACCGTCTCGCTTGCCCGCATGCCGGCGCGGCCGAAATCCGGGTTCAGGATAGATAATGTGCGGCAAACACCCCGCTGAAAGGCTGCCGGTCGAACCGGAACCTCTGCGGAGCTGAGGCGTTCGAAAATTGCAAGGCGTAAAGGCAAACGCAATGGCTCAGAAGATCACGACAGGCGCGAACGACCGGCCGCGCAATGAAACCATCGGCCAATCCGGCGAAGGCCTGCCGGACGACAGCAGCAGGCCGCTCGAGGTCGACGAAGGCTGGGTCGCCCGGCTGAGAAACAAGCTGCAGGGCAACCCCCGGCAAGCCGCTCAGACCAACACGGACGAAGTCCCCGCAGGCACTCCAGGCGCTGGCGAGAATATTTGCCGCCGCTGTGCAGGGTCAGGCATGATCGACGGCCGCACCTGCCCCGAATGCGGCGGAACCGGCAAGGTGATGACGCCGATAGGCGGAGGCTGAGCAATTCCAGGAAAAGTGTGAAGCGGTTTTCCGTCCGGTATTTGCGTCAAACAATAAGATAGACAGGTTCTGCGTTTCCGCGGAACGATGAACCGTCCAGCGCCGGTCAGATCGCCGGCACCCACTTCCAGAACACGCCCTCCTTGCGGTCGGGGTAATGCTTGAACTCGCATTCGAAGCGCCAGCCATAGTTCTTGGCGGTGGCAAGCGCCTCTTTGCTGACCGGGTTCATGCCGGTTCCCGGCGCAAACCAGTCCTCCAGCAAGTCGTCGGGGATATAGGCGCCGATCCTCAAAGGCAGCTTTTCGAGGACGACATCCATTTCAGGTGGTGCAGGCACGGGGGCGCTCCTTTGAAACCTACCCGCGAAGAAGCCGTTTAACGCCAAGCGGGTTCATTCTTCTGTTCATAGTCCTGGAACGCCTTCTGGAGACCGCCGATCACCTCGGCAGACGTCTCGAACATCGCCTTCAGCTGCGGCTCATCGACCTTCTCGATGTCCTCGCGAAGGTGCTGCTTCACCTCCTCCAACTTTTTCTGCATTTTCTGCGTGTGGTGGCGTGGATCGCGGTCGGCAGCGCTAGTCATGATCAATCTCCAATTTGTGGATCTCGGAGAACTCGCCCGGCTCTGAGGATCGACAGGCGGGTTTGCAGCGTAAACGGCTTGCCGATAGCTGTGGTTCCCGACTGCGGATGCGGTCTTCGCGCGCCCTGCGCGCCGTTCCTTCTTTCAACCGCCCGATAGCAAGTCCGAAGGGCGCTTGCCGCGAATTCAAGACGCAAGCAGTGGCAAACGAGCATAGATGAAACTGAGAACTGGTGGCGTCTCTGGCCAAGGACGGCAATCCACCACCTATAGCCTACGCCTCGTCCGCGATCCATTCGAGCGAGGCGCCATGCGGGTCAGTCCAAGCTAGAGGGGAGCCGTTCGCAGATAGGAGGAAGCGGCCAGGCGGCCAGCTTGTTCCGGTGCGTGTGGCGATGGACGGGAAGACGCGAGGGAACTCGTTCGATACCCAATAAGGCGCGAGACGCATCGCCTGCTCGGCGAAAGCTTCTCTGTCACCAAGGTCGGAGACATAGTCGAGGACGGCTGTGTGAAAGATGACGAGTGTAGCGTCGTTTGGCGCTTGGTTGCAGAGTTGCACGAGGTCGCTCCCGCGCAGGTCGCCCTTCACCACCCGAGGTTTGACTGTGGCAGCGATCTTTAGGGCCGCCCGCAGATTGGCAAGCCGTGCTGTCTGTTCCGGCCAGACCAGTGTCTCAAGCCATGCGACTTGCGAGTCGTCCGAAGCATCTATCGGGCTCAGGTCCAATCCCGCCCGCCAGACGACTTGCGGCAAGGCCGTCGGCAATGGCGTTGTTTCGCTGGCGAGGCATCGGAAGACAGGCGGCTCCAAGGCCATTGCAGGTGCGCGGATCACCTTGCGTCCGTAGTCATAGCCGTAGAGGTCGGGCATGAGGCAGAGCCCTGCGGAGGTCCCGACCTCGATGAGGGCCAGCGGCTGCGGCAAACGCGCCAGGACGGGGAGCAGGGTGGCGCATCTTCCCGGCTCGTTGGTTTGCGTTGAGCGCTCGAGCATGAGCGAGCGGATAGCGTCGGGATTAGCCTGAAGCGCCTGGCGAAGCTCGGTCCACCCTGTCGGCGTGCCGAACAGGTGACGCACCGCTGCAAGTAGAAGGTTCGGTTGCCGCTTTAGGTCCGGAAGAGTCGACAGGAAACCGAGCGCCTCCCGATCCCCAGCGACTGCCCGAGCCAACTCCTCGTAGAGCGGCGAGCGACCGCGAGCTTCCGTATCGGCGAAGCGAATATATCGGGCTAAGATCTCGGCCAAGCCCTCCTCGTCCATATCCGCTGATCCTCGGTCCCGACGTCTCATCACAGTACACGATCCACGGATCTGATTGGAGCCAGGCCCGGCGTTTTTACACAGGCTTGACCCCCGCGGACTTGCCGCGGTCGCCTGCTTAACCGTTGCGCTAGGAGGCTGTGCGCAATCCAAAATCTGGGGAACTGGTGTCTCGCCCAGGGGTGCGGTCCACCATGTCTCCGGTATAAACCGCAACCCATGTCTCCGGGTTGGACAATTTGAGATTTGGCGCACCCGACAGGATTCGAACCTGTGACCTCTGCCTTCGGAGGGCAGCGCTCTATCCAGCTGAGCTACGGGTGCCTTCAGGATCGGTGATCCCAAAAACGAACCAGCCGGTAAACCGGCCAGCCACGGCTTCTTAGCGGAAGCAGGCGCCGGCTTCAACGGGCAATCGCCAGCGGGCTCAAGTTGCCGTAGCAGTCCGGAGGAGACAGACATCGTCCCGTCCGGCGCCACCGCCTGCTCATTCTGTCACGGTAAGCACTGCCTTGCCGCTGATGCTGCGCTGCCGCAGCGCGTCGAGGGCTTGGCCGACGTCCCGCCACGGCACGGTCAGGACCACACGCGTTTCGAGCCGGCCGGCTGCGATCAGCGCGAGCAGCGAGGCGATGTCAGCGCCAACCTCCGGACCGGAGGCGTAGTAGGCGAAGGTCTGCAGCCGAGCGCCTTCGTGCCCCGGAACGAACTGGCGGAAGCCGATGGGCGTGAGTTCGCCGCTGCTCGAGCCGAACATGACGACTGTCCCGCCGGGCGCGATCCGTTCGATCGCGTGGGCGAGGCTATCGCCGCCCACCGATTCGGTGATCAGCGAGAACAGTCCTTCGGCCAGCTCGATCGTTTCGACGACCCGCTCGGCTCCGAGACCGCGGAGATCGTCGGCATGCCGCTCAGCGGCGACGGCCACCACCGACGCGTCCTGCTGGCGGGCGATCTGGATCTGGAACCGGCCGACCGCGCCGCTTGCGCCGGTAATCAGGACCCGCTGGCCGGCCAGGTCACCGCCGAGGCGCAGGGTCCGCAGCGCGGTCGTGCCCGCGACCGGAACAGTGGCGGCGGAGACGAAGCTGACGTCGTCCGGCAGGACGGCGAGGTGGTCGGTCGGAACGGCGACCCGTTCGGCCCACCCGGCCTCGTCGACCAGAGCCGCAACCCGGGCGCCGACGGCCGGCCCGGAGCCGTCGGCCGCGGCGCGCTCGACAATTCCGGCGACGTCCTGGCCAGGCACCCAGCCGTTCGGACGGATGTTGAGCAGGCGCAGTTCGCCGCGGTTCAGCGAGACTGCCCGGACCGAGACCAGCGCCTCATGCGGGGCGGGCTCGGGCTCACCAAGCTCGGCGAGCCGCAACCCGGTGGCGCTGTCGGAAGATGTGACCAAGGCGAGCATCGGTATCGTCCCTTCTTGCTGCGTGGCGGACGCCAGCCTGTTTTCGTGCGCCGGGCTTGTTGGTCCGACGTTCAGAACGCAAGCAGGGCATGACTGGAAGCCCGCCTGTCGGCTTCTGAGTAGCTCATCCCTAAACTATCGACTTTCCTGTGTGATTAATTTAGATATCTTGGCAGTCGATCGCTAAAATCAGTCAATATGAGGCAGCCTCTCCGCTACCCCTGGCCTTTCGATCCGGATGATGTCCTCGCCCCGGCAATCGCCGTGCGCGTTGACGTTACCGAAACCAGGGCGGAGGTGCCGGACCACCACCACCGCAAAGGGCAACTCGTCTTCGCGCTGGGCGGTGGCGTCACATGTCGCGTCCCCAGCGGCCTGTGGATGGTGCCGCCGCATTGCGCGGTGTGGATTCCCGGCGACATGGAGCACAGCAATATCGCGACCGCCAATGCCCGGATTTTCTTCGTCTATATCGAACCGGGAGCTACCGACTTGCCGGACCGGTGCTGCACGCTTTCGATCACGCCGTTGCTGCGCGAGCTCATCATAGAGCTGACGGATCGCGTTGAGGACGATGACGCGAGGGGCGAGCTCCTGACCAGGGCTCTGCTCACCGAACTGCCGCGCATGCCTGTCCAGCAGCTGCATTTGCCGATCTCGTCCGAGCCGCGCTTGAGGCGCATCGCGGCGGCGTTGGCGCAAGATCCTGCCGATCGCAGCACCCTGGCGGAATGGGCCAGTCGCGTCGCGCTCAGCGAGAGCAGTCTCGCACGTCTCGTGGTGAAAGAGACAGGGCTGACCTTCGGGCGCTGGCGCCAGCAACTGCACCTGATCGTCGCAATGCGCGAGCTGGCCTCCGGCGCCAGCGTGCAGCAGGTTTCGGCCGATCTCGGTTACGAATCGGTCACCGCCTTCATCACCATGTTCAAGAAAGCGCTTGGCAAGCCGCCGGCAAAGTATCTCAGCAGTGTCGCGCAAAACGGCGGCTCTGCGTTTGTCGCCTGAACCCGTACGCGGTCAACACTCGGACGTCACCTCTCACTGCTCCTCGGCATACAGCAGCCGCGTCTTTGCCTCGGAGGTCGGCAACAGGCTGCGCTGGATCAGCGCCTCGACGTGGTCGTTGCGCTGGCGCGCGCTGTCGGCGCCCATCACCACGATGATCAGCCTGTGCCCGTCCGCATTATAGGAGGTGACGATGTTGAAGCCCGAAGCCCTGATGTAGCCGGTCTTGATGCCGTCGACCCCGCGCACCCGGCCGAGCATGTCGTTGTGGCCGCGCACCAGCCTGCCGCGGAACATGAAGTCGCTTTCAGAGAAATAGTGGAAATGCTGCGGGAAGCGGGTGTGCAGCGCCATGCCGAGCACCGCCATGTCGCGCGCGCTCGTGTGCTGGTCACCGTCCGGCAGGCCCGAGGCATTGCGGAACACGGTGCTGCTCATGCCGATCTGGCGCGCCTTGGCGGTCATCATGCCGGCGAACGCCTCTTCGCTGCCGCCGAGATATTCGGCAATTGCGACCGCCACGTCATTGGCCGATTTGACGACGATGGCGCGGATCGCCGAATCGACGTCGATGGTCTCGCCGCGCCTGAACCGCAGCTTGGTCGGCGGCTGCCGGGCGGCATTGTCCGACACCGGGATTTGTGTCTCCTTGCTGATGCGGCCAGAATCCAGCGCCTCGAACAGAAGGTAGAGCGTCATCATCTTGGTCAACGACGCCGGATAACGCGGCGCCGTCGAATTGACCTCGAACAGCGTATTGCCGGTGCCGGCATCGATGACCATGGCGGCATATTTCTGCGGCGGCGCCGGTACCGCCAGCACGCTGTCGGGCGGCGTGACAGTCGTGCAGCCGGCAGCAAACAGCAGCAGCGCCAGCACAGCGACGCATTTGTGGATGGACGAAAAGAACCGGAAGGCGGACAAGTCAGTTCCGAAGGCAGGCAGTTTCTGAGACGAGGCGAAGCTATCTTAACGCAAAGGCACAGTCCATTTGGTTAATATCGGTCTGGCCCTCGAACGGTGCCCTGTCCACAGGCCGACGTGGCGCCGCCTGAGGTGAATTGCCGGCCACCGCGCTTGCGCAACCGGCGGCGAGTGGGCTTTGCTGGCGCCGACAGAATCGGGCCGCCAGAATCGGGCTGGCAGAATCGGGCTGGCAGAATCGGTAGGTGCACATGGATACGGTCACGATCACGGCGAAGGGCATTTCGGTATCGGTCGATCTTGCCGTCGGCCATCTCCCCGACATGACGGTCGATATCGATGGCCGCCGGCTGAAGCCGCTGCATCGCGCACCCTGGGTCAGCGAGCCGCGCGAGATGCTGCCGAAAGATCTGCCCGAAGGGACGGTCCACCTGTCCGGCGATTTCCTCTGCGCGCCGTTCTCGATCAGCGACGTCGAAGCGGCACCTTTGCATGGCTGGCCGGCAAATAGTCGCTGGGACGTCGTCGACAGCGCGGCAACGGCCGACGGCTGGCGCGCCGTCTTCCGCCTGCAGCACCCGGTCATGGGCGCAACCGTCGACAAGATCCTGACCTTGCGCGACGATCATCCCTTTCTCTATCAGGAACACGTCTTTTCCGGCGGGGCCGGCGCCATCCCCGTCGCCCACCACCCGATGACGGTGATGACGGCCGGCGGCAGGCTGGCCTTCTCGCCCAAGCGCCTTGCCGCAACGCCGAGTGAGGCGCCGGAGCCCGATCCGGCCCGCGGCCGCTCTTTGCTCGCCTACCCGGCGCGAACCGCCGACCTGACGCGCTTTCCCACTGCCGACGGCGGCACGATTGACCTGACCACCTATCGCATGGACCAGCTGCGTGAGGACTTCGTCACGCTGGTCGAAGCCGACCATGGCGGACCGGGCTGGACGGCGCTGGCGCGCCAGGCGGAAGCCGACCTCGTGCTGGTGCTGAAGAACCCGGCCGAACTGCCGGTCACCATGCTGTGGGTCAGCAATGGCGGGCGCGACTATGCGCCGTGGAGCGGCCGCCACCGCGGCGTGCTCGGCATCGAGGACGGCCGCACGGCCGTCGGCCACGCCGCATCGCTCGGCGACAATTGGCTGAAGCGCGAAGGCGTGGCGACCGCCTTTGCCCTTTCCGAAGGGCGCCGCTTTTCGTTCCGCCATGTCATCGGCGCACTGCCATGGCCATCCGGCGAGCCGCCGCACGACGTCACGACCTCGCCGGGCCGCATGCGCATCCTGGCGGCTGACGGTGCCGTGCGCGACATCGGCTTCGACGGCGATTTCCTGCGGATCGGTCAATCCAGGCCCGATTGAAGGCTTGGCACAATCCGGCGTTTGAAATTTTCGAAAACTGCCGCCAAAATGCGCCAGAACCACCGTAAGGGGGCCAATGTCAGAAATCGCCCATATCGCTGCTGCCATTTTCAAGCGCGCCGGCAAGGCGCCGCGCTTCATCGTTGCCATTGCGGGCCCTCCCGGCGCCGGCAAATCGACATTGTCGGCAGGCTTGCACGACTTGCTGCCGGAAGGCACGGCGGAAGTCGTGCCGATGGATGGCTTCCATTACGATGATGCCGTTCTCGAGCGGCGCGGCCTTCGCGCGCGAAAAGGCGCCCCGGAAACCTTTGATTTTGCCGGCTTCGAAGCGCTGCTGAGGCGCATCCGCGCCGGCGAGCCGGATATCGCCATCCCGGTCTTCGACCGCAGCATGGAGCTGTCGCGCGCCGCTGCTGCGATCATCGCCGCCGACACCAAATTCATTCTGGTCGAAGGCAATTATCTCCTGCTCGACGAGGAACCCTGGACGCGGCTGGCGCCGCTGTTCGACTTCTCGATCTTTGTCGATGTGCCGCGCGCCGAGCTCGAGAGCCGACTGCTGGCGCGATGGCACGAGCACGGCCGCTCCGACGAGGACGCGCGCGCCTGGATCGCCTCTAACGATATGCCGAACATCGACCGCGTGCTTGCCCGTCGGCGGCCCGCCGACCTGGTGGTCGGCGACCTGGCCTGACTTGCAAGGAACCGCCCGGCCGGAACCTTGACAGTTTCAGGCCGTTATCCCGGACACGGCAATTGTGCCCATGAGGGAACCGTTCGATGGAAACCATGGCAAGAAAGCCTGCGCCCGCCAAGGGCAGGGCAACACGATCAAAAGCCACTCGAGTGAAAACCAGCGCCGGCCCGGCAGCGGCGGCCCGCTCCAAGGATGCGGCAAAGCCCAGCTTTGGCAAGGCGGCGCCGAAAAAGGTGATGCCTGCCGCGGCCAAAGCCGCTGCACCCAAGCCCAAAAGATCGGCAAGCAGCAGAGGATCGATCGCAGGCAGCGCAATGCGCACTGTTAAAGCAACGGCCAATGTCGCCGCCGGTGCCGTGCTTGCCACCGCCAAAGGTGCGGCGTCGCTTGCTGCTTCCGTAGTCGGCAAGGGCGGCTCAAAACCCCGGACCAAGGCAAAATAGCCGAGCGGAATCGACGTAAGATCAGCTTCTGGCCGGAATGGTGAGGCCCCTCTGCACCGCCGGCCGGGCGAGGCCACGCTCCAGCCATGCGCCCACGCTGGGGAAATCGTCGAAACCGACGAGTTCCCGCGCCTCGTAGAAGCCGATCAGATTGCGCACCCACCCAAGCATCGAAATATCGGCGATGGTGTAATCGTCGCCCATGATCCAGCTGCGGCCCTTGAGCCTCGTTTCGAGGACGCCGATCAGCCGTCGCGACTCGTCGCGATAACGTTCCAGCGGGCGCTTGTCGGCGATTTCGCGCCCAGCGAATTTGTGGAAGAATCCGACTTGGCCGAACATCGGCCCGATCGAAGCCATCTGGAAGAACACCCACTGGATCGTCTCATAACGCAGCGTCGCGTCTGCCGGCACCAGCTTGCCGGTCTTGTCGCTGAGGTAAAGCAGGATGGCGCCGGATTCGAACAAGCCGATCGGCTTGCCGCCCGGGCCGTCCGGATCGATCATCGCCGGTATCTTGCCGTTCGGGTTCAAAGACAGGAATTCCGGGGTCCAGCTCTCGTTCTTGCCGATATCGACGGCATGCGGCTCGTAAGGCAGGCCAAGTTCCTCCAGCGCGATCGATATCTTCACCCCGTTCGGCGTCGGAAACGAATAAAGCTGGATGCGGTCGGGGTGGCTCGCCGGCCAGCGCCTGGCAATCGGAAACGCGGACAGATCGGTCATCGAAACTCCTGGTAGGGACCGCGCCGAGCGGCACGGTCATGGCGGGTCGCAGAGAGTTAGGCGCGACGCCTGGCGCGATCAATATGCGCATGGAAAGTTTCGCCGGCCCCGGTGAAGGACCCGCAAGGGGTGCGGTCACACGGCCTTTACCGCCAGCACCGCATTGGTGCCGCCGAAGGCGAAGCTGTTGCTGATCGCGGTGCGCACGGTGCGTTCGCGCGCCACGTTCGGCGTGATGTCGAGATCGCAGTCGGCGTCGGCTTCCCGATAATTGGCGGTCGGCGGCACGATGCCTTCGCGGATCGCCATCACACAGGCGATCATTTCCAGCGCGCCGGAGGCGCCGAGGCAGTGGGCGTGCATCGATTTGGTCGAGGACACCGAAAGCTTGTAGGCATGGCCGCCGAACACGCGTTTGATCGCCGCCGTCTCGATCTGATCGTTAGCCTTGGTGCCGGTGCCATGCGCGTTGAGATAGTCGACGTCCTCGGGATTGAGCCCGGCATCGACGAGGCAGAAGCGCATCGCCGCCTCAGGCCCTTCGATGGTTGGCGCGACGATATCGGAGGCGTCGGCGGAAAGGCCGACGCCGGCGATTTCGGCAAGGATGGCGGCGCCGCGCGCCATGGCATGCTCATATGTTTCCAGCACCACCATGCCGGCGCCTTCGCCGAGCACGAGCCCCTGGCGGTCGGCCGAAAACGGCCGGCAGGTGTCCGGCGATAATACCCGCAGGGCCTCCCAGCCCTTGAGTATGCCCCAGACCAGCGGCGCATCGGTGCCGCCGGCGACCATGACGTCGGCCCGGCCGAGCCTGATCTGATCGACCGCCGAGGCAATGGCGTGGTTGGATGACGAGCAGGCAGAGGTGATGCCGAACACCGGCCCGCGCAGACCAAGATTCATGCTGACATGGCCGGCTGCAGCGCCCGGCATTACTTTCGGGACGGTGAAGATGCCGGCGCGGTTCTTGCCTTCGAGCAGGATGGCGCGATAGTTCTCTTCGATTGCCTCCCAGCCGCAGACGCCGACGCCGACGATGGTGCCCATCCGGTAGGTGTTGGCCGCGTGCGGGTTCAATCCCGCCTGCTGTGCCGCCTCCCGCGCGGCGATCGTCGCCAGAAGGCTGAAGCGGTCCATCGACACGACCTGCTTGCGGTCGATGCCGTGCTCGGGAAGCGCCTTGATTTCGCAGCCGACCTTGACCTTCAGATCATGCAGCAGCGGATTGTCGATCGCGCCGATTGCCGAACGGCCGGCGCGCATTTCATTCCAGATTGCCGATGCATTGGTGCCGAGCCCGCATAATCCGCCGATGCCCGTGATGACGACGCGCTTGTGCATTCAGTCAGGCTTTTTTCGCGATCAGCGCGCGAACCGCCTCGACCATGTCGCCGACATTCTTCAGATTGCTCCAGGCATCGACAGTGTTCATCTCGATTTCGATGCCATACTCTTCCTCGAGATCGAAGATGATCTCCGTCAGTTCCAGCGAATGGATGCCAAGGGCGGTCAGTTCGGTACTGGTGGTGATTTCCTCGCCGCCCGGCTCGGCATGAGCCTTGATCTTGGCGATGATATCGTTTGCCAGCTGGTCAGCCATTCGGTTTCTTCCCCAACTCTGTCGTTTCCCGACGCCAACTGATCAGCGCCCCTTTTGTCCTCGATTACGTCGTCATCGTCGCCTTTTACCCCCGCCAGGCGCCGGTGACCGTACCAAGGTGGCTCCCTCTATAGAAACCGAAACGCTGTCAAGCAACAAGCTATATATCGACAAAGCCGCCGCAGTGCTTAACGTTGGCGTCGTGGATACGATCGCATATAGCTTGACTTCAGTGCCGGCGGCCCAGCGTGTTGCCGGCGTCGCGCGGCTTGGCTGCGACTGGAACGGGGGCCGCACGCGTCTTCGGCGTCTGTACCAGGACGGTTCGGCCAAGATCCGCATGCCGGCGGTCTCGGCCGATCCGCTCGAAGCCGTCCTGATCAACACCGCCGGTGGGCTGACCGGTGGCGACCGTCTCGCCTGGGAGGTCGATGTCGGTGCCGGCGCCTCCGCAACCATAACAACGCAGGCCTGCGAGAAAATCTATCGCGCCGCGTCCGACCGCGCCGAAGTGCGGGTGCAGCTGACTGTCGGGGAAGACGGCCACATTGCCTGGCTGCCACAGGAAACCATTGTCTTCGACCGCTCGGCCTTTGCCCGCAGCCTTGACGTGGAGCTTGCCAGCGGAGCCGAGGCGCTGATCCTGGAGGCTACCGTCTTCGGCCGCCTGGCCATGGGTGAACGGGCTTCGCAAGGCCATTTCCACGACCGCTGGCGCGTCCGCCAGGACGGGGCGCTGGTCCATGCAGAGGAGTTCCGCATCGGGCCGGACATTGCGGCCACCTTGAACCGTCCCGCAGCGGCCGGCGGTGCCGTCGCCGTGGCGACGCTGCTGATGGTGTCGCCACGGGCAGAGGCTTTGCTCGAGCCGACCCGGGGCATAGTCGGCGGCCAGGGCGGCGTCAGTTTCTGGAGCGTGCGGAAATCTGGCAAGCTTCTTGCGAGGCTGTTCGCTGAGGACGGCTACCAGCTCCGCAAGCGGCTGGTGCCGCTTGTCGAATTGCTCAACGGACGGGCGGGCCTGCCCAAATTATGGTCACTCTGATTTCGATTGTGCCACCGCAGGAAAAAGCATGAATCTGACGCCGAGGGAGAAAGACAAGCTGCTGATCGCCATGGCGGCGATCGTGGCCCGCAAGCGGCTCGAACGCGGCGTCAAGCTCAATCATCCGGAAGCGATCGCGCTGATCACCGATTTCGTCGTCGAGGGTGCCCGCGACGGCCGCGCGGTCGCCGAGCTGATGGAGGCCGGCGCCCATGTCGTCACCCGGGCCCAGGTGATGCAAGGCATTGCAGAAATGATCCACGATGTGCAGGTCGAGGCGACGTTTCCAGACGGCACCAAGCTGGTGACCGTGCACGAGCCGATCAGATAACACCGCCAAGGAGAGGAAATGCTTGAGCTGCGTCCCAACTGCGAGTGCTGCGACAAGGATCTGCCGCCCGACGCGACGGATGCGGTGATCTGCACCTTCGAATGCACCTTCTGCGCCGACTGCGCACAAAACGTGCTCGGCGGCGCCTGTCCGAATTGCGGCGGCAACTTCTCGGCCCGCCCGATCCGTCCGGCAGCGCTGCTGAAGGAATATCCGGCCTCCACCAAGCGCGTCCTCAAGGCAGAGGGCTGCGGTCCGGCCCGCAAGGCAGCGTGAGAGGGATGATGATCTCAAAGATGGAAGGCACGCCGATGATCCCCGCTACGATGAAACGCTCAACGCTGTCGGCGGTCCTGTTGCTGGCGGCAGCAATGCCAGCCTATGCCCATGTCGGCGTCGGCACGGTTTGGTCCTTCACCGCCGGCTTCTCCCACCCGCTCTCCGGCCTCGATCACATGACGGCGATGATTGCCGTCGGGCTATGGGCCGCGCTCAAGGGCGACAAAGCGATCTGGGCATGGCCGCTGGCCTTCGTAAGCGTCATGCTGGCCGGCGGCGTGCTTGGCATGCTGCATGTGCCGATGCCTTTCGTCGAGCCGGCGATACTGGCGTCCGTCGTGGCACTCGGGCTGCTGGTTGCGCTCGCCGTCGATCTTCCTGTCTCGGCCGGCGTCGCCGTCATCGGCCTGTTCGCGCTGTTCCACGGCTATGCCCATGGCACCGAGGTGCCTGAGAATGCCGGCGGACTCGGCTATATGGCGGGCTTTGCCGTTGCCACGGCACTGCTCCACGCCGTCGGCATCGCGGCCGGTCTCGGCCTCGGCTGGCGCTTCCGCGGGCTTGCCCGCGCCGCTGGCGCCGCTTGTGCCGCGATTGGCGCCGGCCTCGCTTTCGGCGTCGTGTGAGGCCGCGATGATCCCCGGCGAAATCATCACGGCAAGCGGCGAGATCGAACTGAACAAGGGTCTGGCGACGGTCACCTTGAAGGTAGCCAACAGCGGCGACCGGCCGATCCAGGTAGGCAGCCATTATCATTTCTTCGAGACCAATGAGGGACTGAGATTCGATCGCGACAAGGCCCGCGGCATGCGCCTCGACATCGCTGCCGGCACCGCCATGCGTTTCGAGCCCGGCCAAGAGCGCGACGTTACCCTGGTGCCGTTCGGCGGCAAGCGCGAGGTCTACGGATTTCAGCAGAAGATCATGGGCGCGCTGTGAGATCGAAGGCGTCGAGCAGTTTCGGCTCAGCCGGGCGGCTTGGCCGCCGCATAGATGACGACCTTTCCCGGATCGTCGAATTCCACCGCCAGAACGTCCTCGGTTTGCACTCGCCGCGAATCGATGGCGTTGAACAGCAATGCGTTCGCCTCGATCTCCTTGCGCAGCTCGGCGATGTCGTCCCGATGTTGCCTGACCTTGTTTTCGATCGCCGGCGGCGGGCCGCCTTCGGTGCGCGCGGCATCGGTAAGAAACACGATATCGACCTTGTCGAGCTTGGATGTCTTGCGCACGGCGGCGATGTTTTCACGCGTGCGGTCGATCGCCGAACTGACCTTGCCGGCTTCCGCATTTGTCTGGGTCTCTTCCTGGCCGACCTCCGAGCCGACGATCCGGTTGACGGTCTCGGCGCTGTCGAGGCTCTGCGCGTTCAGCGCGGCGTGCGGAATGCTGGCTGCCAGAAACGCGGTCGCGGCAATCCCATGCAGCCATCTGGTGTCGGAGAAGGTGGTGATCGCCATCGCTCGTTCTCAGGGTCCTTTTCGAGGCTCGTGTCAGGGCGACAGGACCGAAACGCAACGTCCCCCGTGAAGGTTCCCTTTGCGATGCGGCGGGCTGGCCGGGCGCCGGCCCGCCGCCTCGTCTCGTCAGCTCGCTTTCTTGGTGATCAGCGTCAGCGCGCCATTGGTGCTCATGCTGGCGGCGATCACATGCGCCGAGGTGAGCCCCTTGGCTTCGAGCGCGGATTTGACCTGCGGTGTCGCGTCGATCGAGCCGCGCAGTTTCTGCAGGTCGGCATCGCTGCGCTTGGCGATGACCTCGTTGACCTTGGCTTGAGTGTCCGCGGGCAGATCCTTGATATCGACGACGTTGATCGCGTGGATGGTGGGCGCCTGCGGCTGCGCCCCGGGCGTGGCAGGAGCAGGCGCGGCCGGCGCCGGACTGGGCTGCTGCGCGGGCTGTTGCTGGGCGCTGGCGGCGGTTGCGAGCACCAGCGTGGCGGCGGCTGCCAGAAGGGTCGTTTTGCGCATGGATGTTCCTTTCCATCGATTGGCAAATTGTGGTTTTGGGGTGGCCCGGCCACCTCAAACGCTAAATGGGATCGGAAAGTGTCGCTCAGCGGGTCATTGCGTGACCATAGGATGGCGGCAATGTGGGGCCCGGCTTCGACAAGCGGTATTTTCGGGCTGTATTTCGGGAGCAATTGCTGATGGCTAAAATCACCCGCGCCGCCTATGCGCAGATGTACGGCCCGACCGTCGGCGACAAGGTCCGGCTCGCCGACACCGAGCTGTTCATCGAGGTCGAAAGGGATCTCACTCTTTACGGCGAGGAGGTGAAGTTCGGTGGCGGCAAGGTCATCCGCGACGGCATGGGCCAGAGCCAGGTGTCGCGCGCGCAAGGCGCGGTCGACACCGTCATCACCAATGCGCTGGTCGTCGATGCCACCGCCGGTATCGTCAAGGCAGATATCGGCCTCAGGGACGGCCGTATCGCCGCGATCGGCAAGGCCGGCAATCCGGATACCCAAGGCGGCGTCACCATCATCATCGGTCCCGGCACCGAGATTATCGCCGGCGAGGGCAAGATCCTGACCGCCGGCGGCTTCGACGCGCATATCCACTTCATCTGCCCGCAGCAGATCGAGGAAGCGCTGATGTCGGGCATCACCACCATGCTCGGCGGCGGCACCGGCCCGGCGCACGGCACGCTGGCCACCACCTGCACGCCTGGGCCGTGGCATCTGGCGCGCATGATCCAGTCTTTCGACGCCTTCCCGATGAATATCGGCCTGTCGGGCAAGGGCAACGCGTCGCTGCCCGCCGCGCTCGAGGAGATGGTGCTTGCCGGCGCCTGCTCGCTGAAGTTGCACGAGGACTGGGGCACGACGCCGGCTGCAATCGACTGCTGCCTGTCGGTTGCCGACGATTACGACGTGCAGGTAATGATCCACACCGACACGCTGAACGAGTCCGGCTTCGTCGAAAACACGGTCGCGGCGATCAAGGGCCGCACCATCCATGCCTTCCACACCGAAGGCGCCGGCGGCGGCCACGCGCCTGATATCATCAAGGTCTGCGGCCTGCCTAACGTCATTCCGTCCTCGACCAACCCGACACGCCCCTACACGATCAACACGCTGGCCGAACACCTCGACATGCTGATGGTCTGTCACCATCTGTCGCCGTCGATCCCCGAAGATATCGCCTTTGCCGAGAGCCGCATCCGCAAGGAAACCATCGCCGCCGAAGACATTCTGCACGACATCGGCGCCTTCTCGATCATCTCGTCGGACAGCCAGGCCATGGGCCGTGTCGGCGAAGTGGCGATCCGCTGCTGGCAGACCGCCGACAAGATGAAGCGGCAGCGCGGTTCGCTGCCGCAGGAGACCGGCGACAACGACAATTTCCGCGTCCGCCGCTACATCGCCAAATACACCATCAATCCGGCCATCGCGCATGGCCTGTCGAAGGACATCGGCTCGGTGGCGGTGGGAAAACGCGCCGACCTCGTGCTGTGGAATCCGGCCTTTTTCGGCGTCAAGCCGGACATGGTGCTGATCGGCGGCATGATCGCCGCCGCCCCGATGGGCGATCCCAACGCCTCGATCCCGACGCCGCAGCCGATGCATTACCGGCCGATGTTCGGGGCCTACGGCAAGGCGATGACCAATTCGTCGGTGACCTTCGTTTCGAAGGCCGCGCTCGACGCCGGCCTGCGCGGCAGGCTCGGCGTCGACAAGCAGATGGTCGCGGTCGAAAACACCCGCGGCGGCATCGGCAAGCATTCGATGGTGCTCAATGACGCCACGCCGCATGTCCAGGTCGACCCCGAAACCTATGAGGTCCGCGCCGACGGCGAACTCTTGACCTGCGAGCCAGCAACCGTGCTACCGATGGCGCAACGCTACTTCCTGTTCTGAACCATAGGCGTTAGAACGACCGATGTAGAACATGCCGCGCCAGGCCTATGGACCAGCAACTCCCCTACGCCCACGACATTTTCCCGCATATCCGCATCGTCCTGGGCATGGTGATCGGCCTTGGCGTCACACGGCTGCTGTCGGGGCTCGCCCGCATCGTCCAGCATCCCGGCCAGTACCGGCTCTATCCCGTGCACCTCGCCTGGGTTGCGTCGGTGCTTTTGATGCTGGTGCATTTCTGGTGGTGGGAGTTCGGTCTGTTCCAGATCGAGAATTGGACCTTCGGCAAATACCTGTTCATCATCTTCTACGCCGTCACGCTGTTTTTGCTTTGCGCGCTGCTGTTTCCGGATTCGATGCTGGACTACACCAGCTATGAGGATTTCTTCTATTCGCGCCGGGCCTGGTTCTTCGGCCTGCTGGCGGCGACCTATCTGCTCGACGTGATCGACACGCTGCTGAAAGGGCCGGAGCATTTCGCCCATTTCGGCGTCGAATATCTGATCCGCACCCCGGTTTTCGTTGCGCTTTGCGTCATTGCGATCCTAATGCGCGACCGCCGTTTCCATATCGCCTTTGTCGCCGGCGCGCTCGTCTATCAGATATCGTTCATCCTGCGGCTCTTCGACACGATCGTCTGAGCCCCATTGGGGCGGCGGATGCGATAGGCTAGGCTTTTTGGGAGAGGCAGTTTTTACATGAAGCTCGATATTCGCACCGACTTCACCAAATTCCCGCGCGCCGTCTCCGCCCTGGCCGCAGGCGAAGCCGGAACCACGACGCCATACGACAGTGCGGTGCTTGCTCATGACGAGCGGCATCTGCGCCGTCGCGCCATCGAAACGGCCCGTAGCGACAAAGTGCTGGTCGACCTGCCCGAACCGGTGACCTTGAACCATGGTGACCGGCTGGTGCTGGAGGATGGCCGCCACATCGAGATCATCGCGGCCGAGGAGCCGCTCTACGATATCCGTGCCGGCGGCCCTGTCCATCTGGCCGAACTTGCCTGGCATATCGGCAACCGTCATCTCGCGGCAAGCATCGAGGCTGACCGAATCCTCATCCTGCGCGACCATGTCATCAAGGCGATGCTGGAAGGGCTGGGCGCCACGGTGAGCGACGTCTCCGAGCCATTCAAGCCGGTGCGCGGCGCTTATTCCGGCCATGGCCATTCTCACGCCGAGGCGCATGCGCACAGCCATGCCGAAGCGCATTCCCATACCCATACCGAATCGCATTCCCACAGCCATTCGCACGACCATGACCATGACTGACCAGCCTTCCAACGTTGCCCAGCCTTCCAATATTGCTTTGTTGCGGCTGATGGCGTGGCTGTCGCCTTCCTTCCCGGTCGGCGGCTTTTCCTACAGCCACGGTCTCGAGCAAGCCGTGCATGCCGGGCTGGTTGCCGACAGCAAAGAGCTCGCCGCGTGGCTGGAAACGCTGGTCGAGATGGGTTCGGGCTGGAATGATGCGGTGCTGTTTGCCGAAAGCTGGCGCAGGGCGCGCGAAACCGGCGATCTCGATGAAATCGTCGCCCTTGCCGAAGCTCTGGCAGGCTCGCGCGAGCGCCATGCCGAGACCATGCTGCAGGGCTCTGCTTTCCTGAAGGCGGCCTTCGCCTGGCCGTGCCAGGTGCTGGATCGCCTGCCGGCCGAATGTGCCTATTGCGTTGCCGTCGGCGCCGTTGCCGGCGATCACGGCATTGCGCTGGGGGACGCCCTGGCGGCCTTTCTGCAGGCCTTCTTCTCCAATCTCGTCCAGGCTGCGATCCGGCTTGGCATCGTTGGCCAGAGTGCCGCGATGACGCTACTGGCCGCCTTCGAACCGCTTGCCCTGGCCACGGCCGACCGCGCTGCCGGCTCGACCCTCGATGATCTCGGCGGCTGCGCTTTCATCTCCGACGTCACGGCGATGAAGCACGAGACCCAGTATTCGCGGCTGTTCCGCTCATGATCGTCCTCGCTTTCGCTCTCACGCTCGTCCTGCTGTTGATCACAGCACTGCATGTCTATTGGGGCATTGGCGGCATCTGGCCAGGCAGGGACGCCGCCTCCTGCGCTCGTGCGGTCATCGGCTTTCATGGCGTCGACGAGATGCCGGCACCCTTCGCCAGCTTCGCCGTTGCCGCCTGCCTCGGCCTGGCGACGCTGTGGCCGATGGCGCTCGAGGGCATCTTTGCCACGCCTTTTCCCGAGGCCGGACTGGCCGCCACGGCGCTGCTCATCGCGCTGGTGTTCCTGGCGCGCGGCATTGCCGGCTTCACGCCCTGGTGGCGACGGCTGGCGCCCGAACAGCCTTTCGCGCGGCTCGATGTCCGCTACTATTCGCCGCTCTGCCTTTTGATTGGGGCAGGCTTCGCCGTTCTTGCGATCACGGAGTTCCCCGCATGATATCACCCAACGGTCCTCTTCGCGTCGGCATCGGCGGTCCGGTCGGCTCGGGCAAGACGACGCTCACCGAAAAGCTCTGCAAGGCGCTGCGTGACGAGTTCTCGATCGCTGTCGTCACCAACGACATCTACACCAAGGAAGATGCCATGATGCTGGCCCGGCTTCAGGCGCTGCCCGAGGATCGCATCATGGGTGTTGAAACCGGCGGCTGCCCGCACACCGCCATTCGCGAGGACGCCTCGATCAATCTGCAAGCGATCGCCGAGATGACCAAGAAATTCCCGGATCTCGATGTCGTCTTCATCGAATCGGGCGGCGACAACCTCGCCGCCACCTTCTCGCCGGACCTGGCCGACCTGACGCTTTATGTCATCTCGGTTTGCCAGGGCGAGGAGATCCCGCGCAAGGGCGGGCCGGCAATCACACGGTCGGATTTCCTGGTCATCAACAAGAGCGACCTTGCGCCCTATGTGAACGTCAATCTCGACGTGATGGAAAGCGACGCTGCCCGCATGCGCGGCAAACGGCCGTTCGGCTTCACCGACCTGTCGCGCGGCAAAGGGCTTCAGGAGGTGATAGATTTCATCGTCGAACATGGCGGGCTGAGGGTCGGCACTGCCACCAGCACGGCGGCATAACGGCGCTCGCCTGCACCAAACGAAACCGGTTGCGCGTGTTCCAGCCGCGCGGCATCCTTGCTTCTTTCACGGAGGTTTACGATGAGCATCACGCGCCTGCAGAAGGAAGTGCTGACCAACCTGGCGTTCTATGAGGAGCGCGTCGATCTGGCTTGCGCCTTCCGCTGGACGGCGCGGCTTAACATGCATGAGGCGGTGGCCAATCATTTTTCGCTGGCGGTCAACGACGATGGCTCGCAATTCCTGATGAACCCTAACCAGGTGCATTTCTCGCGCATCAAGGCGAGCGATCTGCTTCTGATCGACGCCAATGATCCCGACACGCTGGTCGGCCCGAATGCGCCTGACCCGACGGCGTGGGGCCTGCATGGTGCCATCCATCGCAACGTGCGTCATGCGCGCTGCGTCATGCATGTTCACTCAATCCACGCCACCGTGCTTGCCTCGCTCGCCGACTCGACGCTGCCGCCGGTCGACCAGAACTCGGCGATCTTCTTCAACCGCCATGTCGTCGACGCTCATTATGGCGGGCTGGCCTTCGAGGAAGAGGGCGAGCGCTGCTCCCAGCTTCTTGTCGACCCGAAGGTCAAGGTGATGGTGATGGGCAACCATGGCGTGCTGGTCATCGGCGACAGCGTCGCCGACACCTTCAACCGCATGTTCTATTTCGAGCGCGCCGCCGAAACCTATATCAAGGCGCTGTGGACCGGCCGGCCGCTGCGGGTACTGTCGGATGAGATCGCGGAGAAAGCGGCAACGGAACAGGAAGACTATCCCGGCCAGGCCGAGCGCCACCTTTCCGAACTGAAGGCGATCCTCGACGAGCAGGAGCCTGCCTACCGGAGTTGAGGGCGGTCCCGCCGGGGCTGGCTTAAAGCCCGAGTTCGGCCCGCAATTCAGCGGCGCTGTTAATGACGATCGCGCCGGGCGGCCCCTCCATCGGCGCCTCCGGCCAGAAGATCGTCCTCATCCTTGCCGCCAGCCCGGCCGTGGCGCCGGTCACGCTGTCGTCGACCGCCACGGCCTCGGCGGGATCGACGTCGGCCAACCAGGCGGCGCGC
Source organism: Mesorhizobium sp. M1273 (assembly GCF_040318195.1). NCBI lineage: Bacteria > Pseudomonadati > Pseudomonadota > Alphaproteobacteria > Hyphomicrobiales > Phyllobacteriaceae > Mesorhizobium > Mesorhizobium sp. M1273. The sequence continues at coordinate 44,827 of NZ_JAMYLV010000043.1, forward strand.
AGGAAAGGTTCGGCATGCGGCTTGCCTTCACGCACGTCGTTGCGGCTGACCGTCTTCATGCCGGGATATACGAGGCCTACGGCGCGCAGATTGGCATCGACGATCAGTCTGTCCGAGTTGGACACCACCGCTTGCGGCACGCCAAGCGCGCGCAGCTCATTGAAAATCTCGATCGCGCCGGTGCGTGGCGTCAGCGTTTCGGCCATCGGCAGATAGTGATCGTATTTGCGCACGATCCAGTCGTCGAAAGGCAGGTCGAGGCCGAACTCGTCGCGCAGCATTTCGTAGACCGGCCATGCGGCGATGCCGAGCACGCGCTCATGCAGGTCGGCCGGCGGCGCGATGCCGACGCTGTGCAGCGCCGCAATCAGCGCCGCCTCGTGCAGCGGCTCGCTGTCGACCAGCGTGCCGTCCATATCCCAGAAAACCGCTTTCGGTGTCATGCAAGGCTCCATTCTCAAAAAATTCCTTAAAGCGTTTAGCGCGCGAGATAAACCGCCGCGTCCCCGCTAATCCATGTCGCGCAAAGTGTGCAGCGGTTTTGCGATGACGACATGCATAAAAAGGAACCTAAAACGCGTCGCATGAGGCCGATCGAACGCAACGCGCTTTAGAACCGGGATTGGTGCGACCTCGACAGCCTTGCTGTTGCAACGAGACTGGGTCGACCTGTCACTTCGCTCCAAACACCCAAGTTTCATCACTAAGCAATTGCTCTTACAATAGGCAATTGCGCGCAAGTTCATTCCCTGCGAAACTACTGCGCTCCGCCTCTTATGCTCGGCGGGGTTGGGAGGCAGGAACTTGAATTCGCGGCAGGACAGCGGCGGCAACAGGCTGGACGACGCGGCGCGTGCCGGCTGGCTCTATTATGTCGCGGGCAACACCCAGGACCAGATCGCCGCCACGCTTGGCATCTCGCGGCAGACGGCGCAGCGGCTGGTGTCGCTCGCAGTCTCCGAAGGGCTGATCAAGGTGCGCGTCGACCATCCGATCGCCAATTGCCTCGACCTTGCGGCACGGCTGAAATCGTGCTTTGCGCTCGATCTGGTCGAGGTGGTGCCGAGCGACCCTTCTTCTTCCTCCACCGTCATAGGCGTCGCCGAGGCGGCGGCGGCCGAGATCGAACGGCGGCTGCGGTCGCGGGGGGGGGGGGGGGGGGGGGGGGGGGGGCGCGCCCCCCCCCCCCGCACCACCCCCGGAGCAAACACCACCCAAAAAAAGACCACCCCAAAAAACAGAAAGGGCCGGGACAGCAAACACAAC
>NZ_JAMYLV010000044.1:0-45742 GCF_040318195.1 Mesorhizobium sp. M1273
CCGTCAATTGGGTTGGAACCGTGCATCATGGCCTACCCCGCGATCTTCTGCCATTTCACCCGAACACCTCCGGCTATCTTGCGTTTCTCGGTCGCATCTCGCCTGAAAAGGGGCCGGAAGCGGCCATACAAATAGCAGCGCGGGCCGGGTTTCCCCTGAAGATCGCCGCCAAAATCGACAAGGTGGACCAGTCGTTCTGGAAGGAAAGGGTCGAGCCGCAAGTGCTGCGGCATTCGAACGTGGAGTTCATTGGCGAGATCGATGAGCGGCAAAAGGCGGATTTTCTGGGCAATGCGAAAGCGCTTTTGTTTCCGATCGACTGGCCGGAACCCTTCGGTCTCGTAACGATCGAAGCAATGGCCTGCGGTACGCCAGTGGTTGCGTTCCGGCGTGGCGCCGTCCCGGAGATCATCGATGACGGTGTGTCCGGATGGATCGTGGATACGGCGGAGGAAGCCGTAGGCGCGCTCCGGCGCATAGACAGCCTCGATCGCGCACGAGTGCGGCAGACGTTCGAGAAGCGGTTCACGGTCGAGCGCATGTGCAGCGATTATCTGGCACTCTACCGAGCACTCACGAGCGGCACGGCAGACGCAGTTGCCCCCACAAACGAGCTCTCCAGAAATATCGCGATGGTGGCTGTGCCGGGCTGAGGAACCGACTGATCCACATACAGACCACGACGGCGGAGTCCGGGAGCGCCTGCGGGGTCTTGTCGCCGGGCGCGGCGATCGCGCCAGAAGCCTTTGATCAGCAGCAAGCCCTCCCGGGGCTAATGCTTTCGCGAGCGGCGGCGCACTGCCGCCCGGTCCGGATTGACGCGAGCTATTTTCGCTGCAAAGGTGCTTTAACGACTTGTTTACCATGCGTCGGTCAGGGGTGGGGGAATTTGGAACGGTTTCTGGGCGCGAACCGCCTTAATTGGGATGATCGGGCCGAACTGCACTCGACCGACACGACGGGCAGCTACCACATCGAGAATGTGCTGGCCGGCGGATCCAATCTCTATGAGCTGGAAACGCGCGAGCTCGGCGATATCGCCGGCAAGGATATCGTCCACCTGCAGTGTCACATCGGTCTTGACACGATCAGCTTGAAGAATCTCGGCGCAGGCAGCGTGACCGGGCTCGACTTTTCACCGACGGCGATCGTGGCAGCGCGGGATTTTGCTGCGAAGGCAGGCACCGAAGTGCGCTTCGTGGAAGCGCCACTGTTCGAGGCGGTGGAAGCGCTCGGCCGGACCTTTGATATCGCTTACGTTACCTGGGGTTCGGTAAACTGGCTGGACGACGTGTTCCGTTGGGCGCGGGTGGTTGCCGATCTTCTGCGACCCGGCGGCCGCCTCTACATGGCCGAGGGCCATCCATTGCTGTTTCAGTGCGATCGAAAGGCCGCGGCCCTGGAATTGAAGCACGACTGGCGAACGCCGATAGCTCGGCCGCTCGCCTGGAACGAGGAACTGACCTACACCGGCGATGATCGCATCTTGAAGCATCCTCGCTATTATGAATGGATCCACCCGATCAGTGACGTGGTGAATGCGCTGATTTCAGCTGGTCTGACGCTCGATTTTCTCAATGAGCATGACACGGTTTCGTGGCAGCACTTTTCATTTGCCGTGCGGGCCGGCAAGGATATGTACGGCTTGCCGGAGAACTCTCCCAAGATACCGATGGCTTATTCCATTGGCGCGACGAAGCGCAGCGTCGGCAAGATACCATACCTTGTGTCTCCCAAGGCGATTGAGGGGCACTAGTCCAGGTCAACGCTCCAGAGTACTCGGGTCGGAGCGTCGATTTGTGCAATCGCGCTCGCGCTCCTCTATCTTCCGAGCAAGCCAGGTCTAGCTGGCCTCTCTCTCGGTCCGCTTCCACAGACGAGCGCCTTGAGATGAGCAGATCTCCTCGCGAATGGTCGACAGACGCTGGATCGCCGGCGCCAGCGTATCTCAATCAGTGGGACCATGGCAGTGGAAGTCGGCAGCTGGCTCCAACCGCTCGGGCCTGCAACGTCAGCAACGGTCGGAAGTGCAAAAGCTCTAAGGAGCGTGAAGGTCAAATTAAACATTGAAAGCTAATGTTCCTCATCGGGTCGACCCGAAAACCTGAAATGGCACTTGAGGAATCGCCTATTGGCTTTTTTCCGCGCTAGGTTCGGCGGCATCAAGGAGGTCGTCTTTTCGTCGGCAAATATTCCGGCGGCGATCGCGCTTGTCGTCATACTTATCAGCGCTGCGTTCGCGGAGCACCAGAACAAAGTCGTCTCGGACCAGGCCGTCCGTTCGGACGTGCTGACCAAGGTCAACCTCATCCGCGCCAAGCTCGAAGGCAATATCAACGGAAACCTTCAACTCGTGCGTGGATTGGTCTCCGCGGTCGTGACCGAGCCCTATATGGGACAGCAACGCTTCGCCTCACTCGCGAGCAATCTGTTTGGCGCCGACTCGCAATTGAACAATATTGCCGGCGCGCCCGATCTGGTCGTTTCCCTGATGTACCCGATGGAGGGTAACGAGCAGGCGATGGGCCTGGACTACCGCAAGAACGAGCGACAGCGTGCGGCTGCGCTAAGGGCGCGAGACGAACGCAAGCTGGTGCTTGCCGGCCCCGTCGAGCTGAAGCAGGGAGGACAAGGCTTCATCGGCCGCTTTCCGGTTTTCGTGCGGAGCGCGGGCAATACGGAAAGGTTCTGGGGCATCATTTCCGCCGTTGTCGACGTGCAGCGTCTTTATCGGGCGAGCGGGCTGCTTGACGACGATCTCGGGATTGACATAGCGCTGATCGGCAGGGACGCTCTCGGCCAAAATGGAGACCAATTCTATGGTAATGAGCGGATCAGCAAAAGCGATCCGGTGACAGCCGACGTTGTGCTCCCGTCCGGTTCGTGGCAAATCGCGGCCATTCCCAAAAATGGCTGGCCTTCGACGCCAAGCAACGCATGGTTGTTGCGCGCTATCATGGCGACGGCCGGAGCCTTGGTTGTGTTCCCTTTCCTGGTCACAGGCCGCCTGATTGGCGAAAGACAGCGCAATTATGCGGAATTGCGTCGATTGTCACGACGCTTGGAACTCGCCCTGGAAGCGTCGGCTATTGGGGTTTGGGAACACGATCTCGCGACCAACGAGCTTACGTGGGATGATCGCGTCAACGAAATATATGGCAAACCAACCGGCGAGCACCGGGGCTACCCAGACTGGGCGGGAGCAATCCACCCAGATGATTTGGCTGGCGCCAACGCGGACTTCGACAGGGCGGTGGCCAGCGGACGACCATATTTGTCGGAGTACCGGATTGTGCGTCAGGATGGCGAGATTCGTCATGTCCGGTCCAAGGCGATCGTTTACCGGGTCGCAAACGACACCCCAAAAATGATCGGCGCGGAATGGGACGTGACTGCCGACGTCCTGCTGAACAAGGATCTGGTTCGTGCAAAACAGCTGTCCGAGTCGAAAAATGCGGAACTCGAGTCGGCCAAAGCGCGCATAGAGCACATCGCGCTTCATGATTCGCTGACCGGCTTGCCCAACCGGCGTTACCTCGACCAGGTACTGGAACATTACGCGGCAAACGCCAGGCGCTCAGGTGGGCACGCGGCACTGCTTCACATAGATCTGGATCGGTTCAAGCACATCAACGATACACTGGGCCACGCCGCCGGTGACGCGATGTTGGTTCACGCGTCGACAGTCCTCAGATCGAAGGTCGGCGACGAGGGATTCGTCGCCCGTATCGGGGGAGACGAATTCATCGTTCTGTGCGTGGTGCGCGACGATACCAAGCAGCTGGCGCTGCTCGCCGACCGCGTCATCAGCCAGATGCGCGAACCGGTCTACTATCAGGGTCATCGATGCCGTTTTGGTGTCAGCGTGGGAATCGCTGTCGACAACGGAAAAGATGTCGAAGCCAAACACCTGCTGGTGAACGCCGATATCGCGCTTTACCGAGCAAAGGGGCGGGGGCGCAATCGATACGAATTCTTCACAGACGCGATGCAAAGCGAAATCGTCGATACCAAGCGGATTGCCGACGAAATTCTCGGCGGCCTCGAGCGCAACGAGTTCATCCCGTTCTACCAGCCCCAATTTGACGCAAAGACGCTCGAAATCGTTGGGGTTGAGGCGCTGGCGAGGTGGAAACATCCAATAAAGGGTATTTTGGCGCCCGACGTCTTCCTGAGGATTGCAGAAGAACTGAACGTTGTCTCGATCATCGACCAAGCCATATTGAAGCAATCGCTTTCGGATTTCGAAGCGTGGTCCGCTGCAAAACTTCACATTCCGCGGGTGTCGGTCAATGTCTCGGCCAGGCGCCTTCAGGATGAGGAGCTCATCAAGAGCCTGCGAGAGCAAAATATCAAGAAGGGAACAGTTTCGTTTGAGCTTGTTGAGTCGATTTTCCTGGACGAGAACGACGACCTTGTCACGTGGAACATCGAGCAGATAAAAGAACTGGGGATTGACATCGAAATAGACGATTTTGGTACCGGTTACGCTTCGATGGTCAGTTTGCTGAAGTTGCAGCCGCGCCGGCTGAAGATAGATCGGCAGCTGGTCACCCCAATCGTCAAATCGCCGCAGAGAAGGCAGGTTGTCTCGTCGATCATTGAAATCGGCAAGTCGCTGGGTATCGAGGTCGTGGCGGAAGGCGTCGAGACGATGCAGCATGCACGGCTACTCAAGGGCCTGGGCTGCGACATATTGCAGGGTTATGCCTTCGGCCACGCGTTCGATTCCGAGGGACTTAAGACCTTTGTCCGATCGCGACGCCTGCGCACGGCCAGCTGAGCCTCGGCGCCAGAATTTATCGAGCCGACCGCCTTCACGTTGCGGTACATAGGCGTACAGCGGACAAAGCTGAAAACAACGCCAAACCTCAGATCAGCAGCAGCCCCTTCATGCTGGAGTGGCCTTTCCTGCCGATGATGATGTGGTCGTGAACGGCAATACCAAGCGGTTTGGCCGTCTCGATGATCAGCTTGGTCATCTCGATGTCGGCGCGCGACGGCGTCGGGTCTCCCGACGGATGGTTATGCGCCAGAATGATCGCCGTGGCGGAGAGCTCCAAGGCGCGCCTGACCACCTCGCGCGGATAGACCGGTGTGTGGTCGACGGTGCCGACCTGCTGGACTTCGTCGGCGATCAGCGCGTTTTTCTTGTCGAGGAACAGGATGCGGAACTGCTCGCGCTCCTCGAAGGCCATCACCGACCGGCAGTATTCGAGAACCTGCGTCCAGGTCGACAACAGCTCGCGGCCGGCGATCTCGCCGCGCGCCATGCGCTGCGCCGTTGCCGCAACCACCTTGAGGTCGAGCGCAACCGCCGGGCCGATGCCCTTCACCTCCTGCAGGCGCTTGACGGGCGCACCGAGGACCTCGGCCAATGTGCCGAAGCGTGCCAGCAATGCCTTGGCGACCGGCTTGGTGTCGGCGCGCGGGATCAGCCGAAACAATAAAAGCTCGAGCAGCTCGTAGTCGGGGAGGGTGTTGGCACCGGCGGCGAAGCGCTCGCGCAGGCGGTCGCGATGGCCGAGATAATGCGGCTTGTCGGCGGCCACCGCCTTCGCGGGCGATCGCACTGGCCTTTCGGGAAAGAAGGCCCGCTCGTCGTTGTCACCGTTCATGGCTGCCCCACCCAGCATTTGCCGGGCAAGGTAACGCCCGATCTGCCAGACACTAGGCCCGCAGGCCGGGGCGGTCGAGGTTTTTTGGCGACAGCGTGAAGATCTCGCAGCCGGTCTCGGTGACGCCGATCGTGTGCTCGTACTGCGCCGACAGCGAACGGTCGCGCGTCACCGCGGTCCAGCCGTCCGACAGCACTTTCACATGCGGCCGGCCGAGATTGATCATCGGCTCGACGGTGAAGATCATGCCTGGCCGCATCTCGACGCCTTCGCTGGCGCTGCCGTAATGCAGGATATTCGGCGCGTCGTGAAACAGCCGGCCAACCCCGTGGCCGCAGAAATCGCGCACCACCGAGCAACGCTCGGCTTCGGCATAGGTCTGGATGGCGGCGCCGATGGCGCCGGTTCGGGCGCCCGGCTTGATTGCCGCGATGCCGCGCATCAGGCACTCATACGTGACTTCGAGCAGCCGCTCCGCGGCACGCTTGATCGTGCCCACCGGATACATGCGCGAGGAGTCGCCATGCCAGCCGTCGAGGATATAGGTGACGTCGATATTGACGATGTCGCCATCCTTCAACGGCTTGTTGTCGGGTATGCCGTGACAGACGACGTGGTTGATCGAGGTGCAGGATGATTTCGTATAGCCACGGTAGTTGAGCGTCGCCGGAAGCGCGCCATGGTCCATCCCGAACTCGAAGACGAAGCGATCAATCGCTTCGGTGGTGACGCCGGGCGCCACAATCGGTACCAGTTCGTCGAGGCAGCGCGCGGTGAGATCGCAAGCCTTGCGCATGCCGACAAAACCTTCCTCGTCGTAAAGACGGATCTGGCCGGTGTTTCTGAGCGGTGCCGTGGCGGCGTCGAGATAGGTGACCATTTTATCCGTCTTGCAGGGATGCGGGGCTGGATGAGCCTCGGCGAGAGAAACCTCCCCAGATTTGGCACTGGAAAGCGCAAGGTTCAAGGACGAACTGCCGGCGACGGGCCGAAGACCGGCGATATTCACGCCTGGGGGCATTCTCCTTGCCTCTAGCGGCCCATACCTCGCTGGGTTCATTGACCACCGTAGTGACGACACATTTCTAGGCGAGAAGCGGCCCAAGCATTAAGCCGCCACGGCAATTTTTTGCGACGAACGGCGTTGCTGCGGGGGTGTCAGTTCGGGAGAGATCGAATGGACAGACTGCAATTCGAGGTGCCGGTGCGGATCGCGCCTGTGCCCGGCCAGCCGGTCGAGGAAATCTACAGTGTCGAGCAGGCGCTCGATTTCCTGCAAACATGGCCGGTTCGCCGGAAGGGACCAACCTACCAGGCCGCGTTCAATGCCTGTTTTGGCGCCACGGTGGACATCGTCGAGACCGAAGACGCATGGCGGGCCTTCATGGCCTTTTGCCGGGTGAGCGGCCTGCTTGCCAGGGACATGATGGTTCCGCGCAAGCGCGGCGGCGAGGCGAGGGGACTGCGGGCGTAGGGAGCCTTCGACGTAGTCCTCAGTCGTCTTCGCCTCTTCTTGCCGACATCCCTATCAGAGTGGCGGGTCCAGCAGAGCTGGCGCAGCATCACGCTGGCGATAGACATATGCCAAGTTGAAATGCTGGTACGCCCAAGGGGAATCGAACCCCTGTTACCGCCGTGAAAGGGCGGTGTCCTGACCGCTAGACGATGGGCGCGCTCAGATGTGAGCGCTTATAGTTGCGTCACGACAAACCGGCAACCCGTCTGCCGCCGGCTGCGACAACTTTTTTCCTTTGGCTCCAAACCGCGTGTTTTTGCCGGCGAAGCTGGTTGCGGCAAAGTACAACGTCGCCGGGGAAGGGGCGTCGCGGCGCCGGAAAGAACCTAGCCGCGCCTGCGGCAGCGCCAGTTCCAGTCGCGCTCGGGGCCGACATCGACATGGACGGATTCGGTGTGGCAGTAGGTGCCGACGCCGCCGCGGCCCGGCATGGTGCGGATGTAGCTCGCCAGTTCCCACTTCGAGACGCCGGGGACCTGGATGTCGGCGGCAGCGCAGTACATGTGCAGCGAATTCTTGGCGCCGTTGGCGCGGCGGTTGCGGGCCGGATCGCGATAGCCGGAGGTGACCGTCATCTTGCGGCCGTAGTGGCCTTCGATCGTCTTCAGCACGCGAACCAGCGATGGCTTCAAGCAGGCGACATCGACGCTTTCGTTCTGTTTCAGGAGGCCGTTGGGCGCCAGCCGGGCAAGGCCGGCGGCGGAGGCAACCTGGTAGGCGCCACCCGAACCTTCGTCTTCGTTGAGATCGACATCACTCTCATCGTCGAGGCCGGATTTGCGCTTGATCTCGAACAGCGCCGTCTGTCGCACGCCGGGCAGCGCATCGGCCGTGAAGTGGCTGGTGTCGCCTGTCGACACCAGCTGCACCGGCTTTTCAGCCGGATCGGCCGAAGCCAGGGTGACGGTGGGTTTTGCCGCAGGCGTCGCCTTGGCCTGCATGACCGTTGGCTGCCCGCCCGATCTGCTGTTGGCCGGCGAAGAAGGTGCCGCCGAAGCAGGCGTGGCGCTGAACAGTGAAGCCAGGAAGTTTTTCTTCGGTGCGTAGGCCTGTGGCTGCGGCATCTCGCCGGCGGTCACATAAACCGGGTTGTTCATCGCCGGCGCGGCAGTGTTGGCGTCGAGCTTCGATGCATCAGCACTGTTCTGCGCCACGGCCTGTTCGGCCGTCTGGGCGTTTGGTTGCAGCGGTTGCGGCGTGTGTCCCGCGATCGTCTCGGCTGCCGTGGGGACGGCGATCGGGAAGCCAGCGTCGAGCTTGGCCCCTGGCTTGGCCACCGGCACATAGGCGACCTGCTCGGGAAGGTTGGCGTCGCCGTCGGCATTCATCGTCATTTGTGCGCTTGTCATCTGCGACGATGATGCGGCCGTGCTGGCCTGGGGCGCACCGGCGGCCGTGCTGATTTCGGTAGCCGAGGTATTGTAGCCTGGCATGCCGACCGCCATGGTCGGGTCGCCGGCCGAGGTGCAGGACGCCAGGAGCACCGAGAAAAGCGCCGCCACAATGGCGCGGCTTTCTCCCTTCGCGAGGCGCGATCCTGCTGATCTCAAAACAAAATTCCCCCTCGATATCCGACCGGTTCGTCATTGGCGCGGCGTCGAAACGTCTCGTCGAAATGACCCTTGTTCCCCGAACCGGAAACGAGACCTGTGTCAAATCTGCAAGCCTCAAAGTAATTTGGCGGCTAGAGGATGAATCAAGGCTGCTCAGGGTTGACGGCACCATTTCGCCCGCTTTTGGCGGCGCGTCAACTCACCACACATTACAGATGGTTACACGCGCACCTTGACATAGGTGCCGGGGGCTTCGCCTAGAACTTGCATATGCTCGCCCGGTTTGCGGGCCGGTACGCGGGTATTGTCCTTGGCTTCGATCCAGCGTTGCCAGTGCGGCCACCAGGAACCGGGATGGTCGGTGGCCCCGGCGAGCCACTGGTCGAAGTCGCCGGCCGGCTTGCCGCCGGTCCAGTAGTGATATTTCTGCGCCGCCGGCGGATTGACGACCCCGGCGATGTGGCCGGAGCCGGCCATGACGTAATCGACCTCGCCGCCGAAATATTTCGAGCCGAGGAATACCGAAAGCGCCGGCGCGATGTGGTCCTCCTTGGAGGCGAGGTTGTAGACCGGCATGGTGACGTCCCTCAGCGAAACCGTGCGGCCCGCCAGTTCCATCATGCCTTGCGAAAGCCTGTTCTCGAGATAGCAATTGCGCAAATAGAAGGAATGGTTGGCAGCGCCCATGCGGGTCGAATCGGCATTCCAGTACAGCAGGTCGAAAGGCAGGGGATCCTTGCCGCGCATGTAGTTGTTGACGACATAGGGCCAGATCAGGTCGTCCGAGCGCAGCATGTTGAAGGCGGTCGCCATCTTCGTGCCGTCGAGATAGCCTTTCTCGTTCATCGCCTTTTCGACGGCCGCGACCTGCTCCTCGTCGACGAACACTTTTAGATCGCCGGCATAGGTAAAATCGACCTGGGTGGTGAAGAAGGTGGCGGATTTGATGCGGTTGTCGCCTTCCTGCGCCATCAGCGCCAGGGCCGCCGCGAGAAGCGTGCCACCGACGCAATAGCCGATGGCGTTGACTTGCCTTTCGCCGGTGGCCTTCTCGATCGTGTCGAGGCCGTATTGCAGGCCCTCCCTGATATAGGCCTCCCAGCTCTTGGCGCCGTGCCGCTCGTCCGGGTTGATCCAGGAGATGACAAAGACGGTGTGGCCTTGCTCGACTGCCCAGCGAATGAAGGATTTTTGCGGGTTGAGGTCGAGGATGTAGTATTTGTTGATCCATGGCGGGCAGATCAGCAGCGGCCGCTTGAGCACGGTGTCGGTAGTCGGTTCGTATTGCAGGATTTCGGCGACGTCGCTGCGGCCGACCACCTTGCCGGGAGTGGTGGCGAGATTCTTACCGATCTCGAAAAGCGAATAATCGGCCTGCCGCAGCTTCAGGTCGCCCTTGCCGGCGGCAATGTCCTCGGCCAGCATCTTCATGCCGCGCACCAGGTTTTCGCCGTTGGAGGCGACAGTCTCGCGAAACAATTCCGGATTGGTCAGGATGAAATTCGACGGCGAGATGGCATTGGACACCTGCTTGACATAAAAGCCGGCCTTGTGGCGGGTGTGCTCGTCCAGGCCGTCGGCGTGCTCGACCAGTTCGGCCGCCCAGCGCGAGGTGACCAGATACGCCTGTTTGAGGAAATCGAAGAAGGCGTTGCGGCCCCATTCCGGGTCCTGGAAACGCTTGTCACCGCGCTCGGGCTTGACCGCGTCCTCGGCGTCCTCGGCGCCGGCGCCGATGCGCTGGACGGCGTTGGCCCAGACGGTCATGTAGCCGGAAAACAGCCGCGTTTGCGCCTCCAGCGCGCGCTGCGGGTCGGAGAGCCAGTACTCGGTGAGCTTGGAGAACGTCTTCACCATGTCGACGACCGGCTCAGCGACGTGATCGCGCACCTCGCCTTTTTCCCGCGGCTCGGCCCATGCCGAGGCGGCCTTGCCGGCCTGCTCGATCATGCGAGCCATGTTCAGCGCGAAGCGTTCCGGGTCCTTCACCAGATATTGCTCGACGGTCGAAGGTTGGTCATCTTCCGCTTTGCCCGAATCGGGTGTTTTGGACATGGTTCGCGGGGTTCCTCCCGAAGCGTTTTGTTGACATATTACCATGGCATACCGAACAGGGTCCAATGTGCTCTAACCCGGCCGCCAGGAAAACAATATGACGATTAATATTGGCAAGAACGTTTTTTCCGGCACTGGTCGTTTTTGCCGCATGGCGCTCGTCATGTTGGCGATGGCCGGTTGCACGAGCAGCAACATGGAAGGTGCGGCGCCCGCCACCGGCCTTGTCGGCGCGAAGGACACCGGTTCCTATCCGAACCTGAACATCCGGCCGCAGGTGGCGGCCGAGCAATTCACCGACGAGGAAAAGAACGCCAAGCTCGCCCAACTGAAGGCCGAGGAGCAGAGCCAGGCCGCCAAGGGCGGCGGCGTCAAGGTTGCGGACCAGGCAGCGCTGGACCAGCTGGCAAAAAAACACGGCGCCGAGGCGCTGAAGCAGATCGAAGGCAAATGCGACCCCGCTCTCGACCCTAGTTGCAAATAGGCTTATACGCGCGACCGCAACCTCACTGTCTGGAACTGCCATGGAAGAATTTCACAAGGTCCGCCGGCTTCCGCCATATGTCTTCGAACAGGTCAACCGCCTGAAGGCCAGCGCGCGTTCGCGCGGCGCCGACATCATCGACCTTGGCATGGGCAATCCGGACCTGCCGACGCCCAAGGCCATCGTCGACAAACTCTGCGAGGTGGTACGCGATCCGCGCACACACCGCTATTCGTCGTCGCGCGGCATTCCGGGCCTGCGCCGTGCCCAGGCCAACTACTATGCCCGCCGCTTCGGTGTGAAGCTCGACCCGGACAGCCAGGTGGTGGCGACGCTCGGCTCGAAGGAGGGCTTTGCCAATATGGCGCAGGCGATCACCGCCCCCGGCGATGTGATCCTGTGCCCTAATCCGACCTATCCAATCCATGCGTTCGGCTTCATCATGTCGGGCGGCGTCATCCGCTCGCTGCAGGTCGAGCCGGACGACGGCTTCATCCCGGCCCTGGAGCGCGGCATTCGCCATTCGATCCCGAAGCCGCTGGCACTGATCCTCAATTATCCGTCCAATCCGACGGCACTGGTCGCTTCGCTCGATTTCTACAAGGAGGTGGTGGCCTTCGCGAGGAAGAACGACATCATCATCCTGTCGGATCTTGCCTATTCGGAGATCTATTTCGACGGCAATCCGCCGCCTTCGGTGCTGCAGGTGCCGGGCGCCATAGACGTCGCCGTCGAGTTCACCTCGATGTCGAAGACCTTTTCGATGCCGGGTTGGCGCATGGGTTTTGCGGTCGGCAATGAACGGCTGATCTCGGCGCTGACGCGAGTGAAATCCTATCTCGACTACGGCGCCTTCACGCCGATCCAGGTGGCGGCGGCGCATGCACTCAACGGCGATGGCGCCGACATCGCGGAAGTGCGCGACGTCTACCGCAAACGCCGCGATGTCATGGTCGACGCTTTCAGCCGCGCCGGCTGGACCATTCCCGCACCGGCGGCATCGATGTTCGCCTGGGCGCCGATCCCGGAGCCGTTCAAGCACCTGGGCTCGCTTGAATTCTCCAAGCTCCTGATCGAGCACGCCGACGTCGCCGTGGCGCCGGGCGTCGGCTTCGGCGAGCATGGCGACGATCACGTGCGCATCGCGCTGGTCGAAAACGAGCATCGGATCCGGCAAGCGGCGCGCAACATCAAGCGCTTCCTCGCATCCAGCGCCAAGCAGCCGAATAACGTCGTACCGCTCGCCGCACATCGCTGAGTTTCTGCATATCAAATCGACCGAGTTGTTGAGGGGCGCCGCCGGACATGGCTGAAGCATTGCGTGTTGGAATTGCCGGTCTCGGCACCGTCGGCGCGTCGGTGGCGCGCGTGCTGCGCGACAAGGCGGCGGAACTGACGCGGCAGTGCGGACGCGACATCGTCGTCACAGCCGTTTCGGCCCGAGACCCAAAGCGCGACCGTGGCGTCGATCTTGGCGCAGCACAGTGGTTCGACGACGCCATCAAGATGGCGCAGACCGGCGAGATCGACGTGTTCGTCGAGCTGATCGGCGGCGACGACGGGGCGGCGCGCTCGTCCGTAAAAGCGGCACTTGAAGGCGGCCGCCATGTCGTCACCGCCAACAAGGCGCTGCTTGCCAAGCACGGCGTGGCGCTGGCCGAGATCGCCGAGAGGAAAGGCGTGCTGCTCAATTACGAGGCGGCGGTGGCCGGCGGCATTCCGGTTATCAAGACAATGCGCGAGGCGATGGCCGGCAATTCGGTGACCCGCGTTTTCGGCATCCTCAACGGTACCTGCAACTACATTCTGACGCGCATGGAAGCCGAGGGCCTGTCTTTCGATGCCTGCCTGAAGGATGCGCAACGGCTGGGCTATGCCGAAGCCGACCCGACCTTCGACATCGAGGGTCACGACACCGCGCACAAGCTGTCGATCCTGACCAGCCTTGCCTTTGGCACGAGGATCGCCGCCAACGATATCTACATGGAAGGCATCTCCAACATCAGCCAGGCCGACATCCGCGCGGCCGGCGATCTCGGCTACCGGATCAAGCTGCTTGGCGTCGCCCAACGCACCGAAAGCGGCATCGAGCAGCGCGTGCACCCGACCATGGTGCCGACGGCCTCGGTCATCGCGCAGGTGCACGGCGTCACCAATGCGGTAGCGATAGAAACCGACATCCTCGGCGAATTGCTGCTTTCCGGCCCTGGCGCCGGCGGCAACGCCACCGCGTCGGCGGTGATCGGCGACATTGCCGATATCGCCAAGAGCCGGCCTGGCTTCCAGCATGGTCCGGTCTTCGGCCGGCCGGTGAAGGAATTGAAGCCTTACAAGAAGGCGCAGATGCGCAGCCATGCCGGCGGTTATTTCATCCGGCTGACCGTGCACGACCGCCTCGGCGTTTTCGCGGCAATAGCCAAGCGCATGGCCGACAACGACATTTCTCTGGAATCGATCGTCCAGCATGCCGCCGGGCCGGAAACCGAGGCACAGAAGACGGTTATCCTAGTGACCCACGAGACGACCGAGGCGGCGGTGCGCAAGGCCGTCGACGGCATCACCAGGGACAGCCTTCTGACCGACAAGCCGCAAGTCATCCGCATCGAGCGGGCCGGATAGCAGTCTCACATTTTGCGTTTAATCGATTGATATTGCTGCGCTTTCAAAAAGGTCCAACGCAGGTCTTGCTGTTGTCACGGGGCTTTGACACAAGAAGCGCGTCTCTGGCGGAGAGGCTAAACTGCCAACGAGGATTGTCCATCGATGAATGTGGCCCAGAACATTGTCGCCGGCCTCGACCGGATACTGACCATGGAATTGGTGCGCGTCACCGAGCGCGCCGCGGTCGCGGCCGCCAGATTGCGCGGACGCGGCGACGAGAAAGCCGCCGACCAGGTCGCGGTCGATGCCATGCGGCAGGAGCTCAACCGTCTTGCCATCAACGGCACGGTGGTGATCGGCGAAGGCGAGCGCGACGAGGCGCCGATGCTTTATATCGGCGAAGAGGTCGGTACCGGCCAAGGCCCGGCTGTCGACATCGCGCTTGATCCGCTCGAAGGCACGACGATCTGCGCCAAGAACCTGCCCAACGCACTGGCCGTTATCGCCATTGCCGAAAAAGGCAGCCTTTTGTTCGCGCCGGACGTCTATATGGACAAGATCGCGATCGGTCCGGGTTATGCCGACGGCATCATCGACATCGATGCCTCGCCGGCCGAAAACATCGCCAGCCTCGCCAGGGCCAAGGGCGTGCCGGTGGCGGAGATCACCGCCTGTATTCTCGACCGGCCACGCCATGGCGCGTTGATCGAAGCCGTGCGGGCGACCGGAGCCGCGATCCGTCTGATCGGCGACGGTGATGTCGCCGGGGTCATCCATACCACCGACCCGGACGAGACCGGCATCGACATCTATCTCGGCACCGGAGGCGCGCCCGAAGGCGTGCTCGCAGCTGCCGCCTTGCGCTGCACCGGTGGCCAGATGCAGGGCAGGTTGATCTTCGATACGCCGGAAAAGCTGGCGCGCGCCGCGAAGATGGGGATCTCCGACCCAAAACGGATCTACCACACGCAAGACATGGCACGCGGCGACGTGCTGTTTGCCGCGACCGGCGTCACCGACGGCAATATGCTGGCCGGCGTCAAGTTCGGCCGCAATTTCATCACCACGCACACGATCGTGCTGCGCTCGTCATCGCGGACCGTGCGCGAAATCAAAGCCAGGCATCAGGATCTGGAAAAGTTTTGATTTCGACTCAGTTAGCCGTTGCATATTGTGCGCAATGACAAATTGCAGACGGCGCGTCACGTGACGGGGGAAAGACGCTTTTTCCTCGATGTCAGGCAGTCGGCCACCGGCGTTTCCTGGGAACACCGGCTGACCGAGCGTCAGGACATGGCCGCGCTCGCCATCGCGCAAGGGTATGGCGTGCCTGACATCGTGGCACGTGTGCTGGCCGGGCGTGGTGTCACCGCCGAGCAGACCGAGCGGTTTCTGGATCCGACCATCCGCAATCTGCTGCCCGACCCGGCATCGCTGACCGACATGGACAGGGCCGCCGCTCGCATCGCCCAGGCGGCGATGGCCAGGGAAAAAGTGGCGATCTTTGGCGACTACGATGTCGACGGCGCCGCCTCGTCGGCGCTGCTCAAGCGCTTTCTCGCATATTTCTCGGTGGCGTCGGAGATCTACATACCGGACCGCATCTTCGAGGGTTACGGCCCCAATCCGGAAGCGATGCGCGAACTCGTCTCGCGCGGCGCGACGCTGATCGTCACCGTCGATTGCGGCACCAACAGTGCTGCTTCCATCGACGCCGCAAAGGCCGCCGGCGCCGACGTCGTGGTGCTCGATCACCATCAGGTCGGCGGGCCGCTGCCGGCGGCGGCTGCGGTCGTCAACCCAAATCGCGAGGACGACCTTTCCGGCCAAGGTCATCTTTGTGCCGCCGGCGTCGTCTTCCTTTGCCTGGTGCAGACCGCGAAGATCCTGCGCGGCCGCTTGCCGGATGCCGCACCGCCGGACCTGCTTGGCCTGCTCGACCTGGTGGCGCTGGGCACAGTCTGCGACGTGGTGCCGCTCACCGGCGTCAACCGCGCCTTCGTGGTCAAGGGGCTGCAGGTGGCGCGGCAGCAGAGAAACGAAGGGCTGGCGGCGTTGGCGCGGGTCTCGCGTATAGGCGAGCCGATCAGCACGTTCCATCTGGCCTTTCTGATCGGTCCGCGCATCAACGCCGGCGGGCGCATCGGCGACGCAGCACTTGGCAGCCGCCTGCTTGCAACCGACGACCCGGTCGAGGCCCGCACCATCGCCGAGACGCTGGATCGGCTCAACCAGGAACGGCAGTCGATGGAGCAGGAGATGCTGGCCGCCGCGCGCTCAGAGGCCGATGCCGAGCTTGCCGGCGGCAATGGTCCGGCCATCGTGGTGACAGCCAGCAGCAACTGGCATCCTGGCATTGTCGGCCTGCTTGCCTCGCGGCTCAAGGACCATGCAAGACGGCCGGCCTTTGCCATCGCCTTCAACGCCAATGGTTTCGGTACGGGGTCAGGCCGTTCGGTGTCGGGCTTCGACCTCGGCCGGCTGGTGCGCGAGGCCGCCGATGCCGGGCTGATCGTCAAGGGCGGCGGCCACGGAATGGCGGCCGGCATCACTGTCGAGCGGGCGAAGCTCGGCGAACTCAGGGCTTTCTTCGAAGAACGCGCGGCGGTGGATGTATTCCGGCTGCAAGGCGAGGAGAGCCTGGCGATCGACGGTGCGCTAGCCGCCGAGGGCGCGACGCTTGGGCTGCTCGATGCACTAGAGAGGGCAGGGCCGTTCGGCGCTGGGCATGTCGCGCCGGTGTTCGCGCTGCCGCGTCACCGGCTTGTTGATGCGCGGGCGGTCGGCAGCAACCACATCCGCGTCGACCTGCAGTCGGAAAGTGGCGGCCGCATCCAGGCGATCGCCTTTCGCGCCGTCGATACTGCGCTCGGCGAATTCCTGTTCAAGAACAGGGGCAAACCGGTGCACGTCGCCGGCTCGCTGTCGGGCAATCACTGGAACGGCAACCGCACGGTGCAGTTCCGCATCATCGACGCGGCGCTTGCCTGAGAGCTCGCTGCCGCCCTGCCTAAGCGAGGACGGTCTGCAGCCGGGTCAGGTCGCCGATCTGCGCCATCGTTGCCTGGTAGCCGATACGGATCGCTTCGTCTGCGCGGTGGAATTCGGTCAGGCCGATATGGCTGAGCTTCGGCTGCAGCGATATGTCCGGCGGGTCGCCGGCCAGCCTGGCGCGCGAAATGCGGTCCTGGATGATGTTAAAGGCCTCGACCATGACGCCGGTAATGCCGAGCCGCGTCTCGCGCGACTGGCGTTCGGGATCGGCGTGGCCGGCCCTCGGCGCGTCTTTCTCGATGACCAGCTCGCCGGCATTGTGCTTGATCACCGCGGCGCGGCCGAACAGATCGTAGTGAAGGTTCACCGCAACTACGAGCGGCTGCTCGTAGGCACGGCAGACCGAGACCGGCACCGGATTGACCAGTGCGCCGTCAACCAGCACACGCCCATTGCAGGCGACCGGCTCGAACACGCCGGGCAGCGCGTAGGAGGCGCGCATTGCGGTGCTCAACGAGCCGCTCGACAGCCAGATCTCATGACCGGTGCGGATTTCCGAAGCGACGCAGACGAATGGTTTTGGCAGGTCCTCGAAGCGGATGCCGGCTATGTGCTCGCGCAGCCGCGCATCGAGCTTCATGCCACCGAACAGGCCGCTGCCGCGTAGATTGAGGTCGAGAAGGCCAAAAATGCGCCGCCTGGTCAGGCTGCGCGCGAATTCTTCCAACTCGTCGAGCTTGCCGGCAACATAGCAGCCGCCGACCAGCGCGCCGATCGAGGTGCCGGCGATCATCGACACTTCGATGCCGGCTTCATCAAGCGCGCGCAGCACGCCGATATGCGCCCAGCCGCGCGCACAGCCGCCACCCAATGCCAGCGAAATCCCAGTTTTGCCCGGAGATTTGATTTCGGATGCGCCCGCGGCCGAGGAGAGGCCATTGGCCTCCCGAACGTCAGGTCTGTTGCGCAATGACGCCCAGTCGAGCATCACAATCTCCCTTGTCCCACGGTCATCCTATAGGCGGGCCGTATCGAAATCATGAATATACGTGGCTGAAGTGCTGCGAATGGTTCATATTGATGGTGTATTGGGCTTTCGATAGGTTTTTTCCGCATCGAACAGCGGGTTGCTGCCGTCGCTGGCAAGCGTCCCTTTGCCATCGCTCAGCCCCACCGTCCGATAAAAGCATGAACGTCGGCCGGTGTGACAAGTTGCTTGGTGACCCAGCATTTTGACGCGCAACCATATCGCGTCCTGGTCACAATCCGTGAGCATCTCGACGACCTGCTGGACATTGCCCGAGGTTTCGCCCTTCTTCCACAGCGCGTTGCGCGAACGCGACCAGTAGTGCGCGATGCCGGTCTCGAGCGTCAGCGCCAGCGCCTCGGCATTCATATGCGCGACCATCAGCAGCACGCCGTCTTCGGCATCGGTGACCACGACAGTGACGAGGCCGGCAGCATCGAAGCGCGGTGAAAGGACCGCGCCTTCCTCGAGTGCCTTCTTGTCTGTTGGAGCTTTCGGGAATTCCAATGCCGACATTCGCCGGTCCTTATCTAGCGAAGCCGGCAGGCCGATCAGATCCTGCCGCCGCGCACCATGGTGACGAAGCGGACCTGCTCTTCGGGTGTGTCCTTGAAGACGCCGGTGAAGGTTGAGGTCAGCGTGGTGGAGCCCTGCTTGCGGATGCCGCGCATGGCCATGCACATATGCTCGGCCTCAAGCATAACGGCCACACCGCGCGGATTGAGCACGTCCTGGATGACGCCGGCAATCTGCGCAGTCATCGCTTCCTGGGTCTGCAAGCGATGGGCGAAGATGTCGACGACACGGGCTATCTTGGACAGGCCGACAACCTTGCCGTCAGGCAGATAGCCGACATGCGCCTTGCCGATGATCGGCACCATGTGATGCTCGCAATGCGAGTGGAAGGATATGTCCTTGACGAGAACGAGGTCGTCATAGCCGGCAACTTCCTCAAAGGTGCGGCCAAGTTCCTCGGCTGGGCACATATCATAACCGTTGAACATTTCGCTGAACGCCTTGGTGACGCGCTTCGGCGTGTCGATCAGGCCCTCGCGGTCAGGGTTGTCGCCGGTCCAGCGCAACAAGGTGCGCACAGCGGCTTCGACTTCGGCCTCGCTCGGCCGGTCGGTGACCGGCTTTTCCATATAGGCAGACCGCGGCATGAGCTTCTTGATAACGGCGTCCATAAAGGCGTCTCCCGTAGTTCCTCTCTCAGGAGGAACGAGTTGAACGGACCACGACCTTTCGGGTGTCAGAAACTCGCCCGGTTTCCAGCCCGTAAGTGGCGTGAACAGAATTGGGTATGACGAGGTTTGTGGTCGCCTTGTCGATACCCGACTACCGCCATTATATATGTTCGTGCCGAGCGAAAGGAAGACGCCAGAGCGGCAATGACTGTTCGCTGGGCGGCGACGGATTGGAAAAATATGATCGACGATGTCTACAATGCGAAAATTCTGGGTTTTGCCGGAAACATCGCACGGATCGGCCGGCTCGACCGGCCCGACGCAACCGCACGAGCACATTCCAAGCTGTGCGGCTCGACGGTGACCGTCGATCTGAAGATGGATGATGGCGTCGTCAGCGATTTCGCGCATGACGTGAAAGCCTGTGCGCTTGGCCAGGCGTCGTCTTCGATCATGGCGCAGCATGTCGTCGGCGCCAGCGCCGAAGAATTGCGCAGCGTGCGCGAGACGATGCTGAAGATGCTGAAGGAAAATGGCCCGCCGCCCGAAGGCCGCTTCGCCGACCTGAAATACCTGGAGCCGGTGCGCGACTATAAGGCGCGCCACGCCTCGACCATGCTGACCTTCGACGCAGTGGTCGACGCCATCGGCCAGATCGAGAAGAAGCGGGCGGAAGAGGCGGCTTAAACCTTGGCGAGAAAATGCCGGCTTTCGGCGAATTCCGCCCGGACCCAGTCGGCAAAAGCCCTGGCTGGTTCGGAAAGGTCATTCAGCCTTCTGGCTACTAGCCAATAGGCGCCCGACGCGACGTCGATGTCGAAAGGCTTGATCAGCGCGCCGGACGCAAGTTCTTCGCCGATCTGCAAAAGATCGCCCAACGCGACACCATGTCCAAGCAAGGCTGCCTGCTTCGAAAGCGAAGCATCGGCCAGCATCGGACCGCGCGCTGGCACGGCATCAGCCGTCACGCCCGCCGCTTCGAACCAGCGTGCCCAAGCCTGACGGTTTTCTTCGTGCAGCAACGTATAGCGACCAAGGTCGATCGGCTTTTCCAGAGCTGGGCCGGATGCAAGAAGTGCCGGCGACAGAACTGGGGAATCGACGACCGCGGCAAGCTGTTCGGCTTCGCTGCGTGGCCATGAGGTGGCTGCGTCGGGGCCGCCGTCAATTCCGAAAGCAGCCTGTCGATGCCCTCGAAACTTCTGACCAACTGGTCGAGCAGCCGCTGGCCGGTGTCGGTCAACTCGACGCGGCGATGATGGCGGAAGAACAAAGGTTGGCGCAGGAAGGTTTCGAGCTCGCGGATCTGTCGGCTGATCGCCGCCTGCGAAACATAAAGCTCCTCGGCCGCACGGCTGAAGCTCAGGTGACGACCGGCTGCTTCGAAGCTTCTCAGAGCCGTCAGGGGGAGGTGTCCGCGCTTCATTCGCATAACTCAGAGTTATCTGACGTGGACGTTATACTCGTTTGAAGAGCAAGGCCAGCGGCGCTCTAATCGGTGCTCAAGGAGTGCCGCCATGATCCAGTTTCTCAACATTCTGGGCGATGTGATGCGGATCGCGACGTTTCAATGGTACGACGAGAAACCGCATAGGGATTGGTGCGAGGAGAGGCCGCCGACCAGCGTCGCCGTATGCCGAAGGCCGACGCCCGACCGCTATCCGGTTCGCCCTACCAGGCCATGACGGGATTGCCGGAACGGCATTGCGTTCCTGGCCCGATGCGCACATCTATCGCGTAGGGAAACGCGATGTGGAGACTGCGGTGGTCGGCCAACATCGGCATGCGCACGGCGCCAGGCCGATTCGACAAGGACGCAACTGGTCCGGCCCGTGGCGCAAGACGCCGGGCCGCGTCTTCGGCACGTCGCTTGTCCGACTTTACCAGCTGACGCTGTCCGGCTTCGTCGGCAATTCCTGCCGGCATCTGCCGACCTGTTCCGAATACGCGTACGAAGCGATCGCCCGCCACGGGCTGTGGGCCGGCGGCTGGATGGGGTTTTTCCGGGTGCTGCGCTGCGGACCGTTCGGCACGCACGGCATCGACCGGGTGCCTGAGGCACTGGCTGATCGCTACCTCTGGTTCACGCCATGGCGGTACTGGCGGATCGGGAAAAAACGTGGCGACCTGGACAGTTGACCGCAACTGTGCGGTGCACAAAGGGATCGCTTTTTACGATCTGGTAGGGTTAACCGCAGCTTGCGCTGACATAGCGCATTTGAGACAAAATCGAGACAAGACACCTCGCTAAGCCGCTCCTGACACCCTTCAGGAGAGATTACCAAATGCGCCGGATAGATCGTCGTCCCTTCATTTTCGCCGTGGTTCTCTACGTCCTGGCGTGGCTGATGGGTTTTCCGATCCGTGCGCAATCGGCGCCGCTCGGGGACGTCGAATGCACGCTGATCGTCGACGCCGCAAGCGGCGAGACGCTGTATCGCCAAGGGACCTGTGATCAGCGCTTCAGCCCCGCCTCGACATTCAAGGTTCCGCTGGCGCTGATCGGCTATGATGCTGGAATCCTGAGCGACGAGCATACGCCAAGCTGGGAGTACAAGGCAGAGTTCAATGCCCCGAAACGGGACCGCAAGACCGTCGACCCGACGATCTGGGAAAGGGATTCGGTCCTTTGGTTCTCACGCGAGATTACGCGCCGGCTCGGCAGCAAACAGTTTGCCGGCTATGTGTCCAGATTGGACTATGGCAACACCGAAGTCTCCGGCACTGCCGGCAAGAATGACGGCCTCACCCATTCCTGGGTGAATTCTTCGCTCAAGATATCGCCGGTCGAGCAGGTCGATTTCCTGCGCAAGCTGCTGGCGCGAAAACTGCCGGTTTCGGACAAGGCCCATGCGATGACCAGCGCGATTGTCCCGACCTTCCGGGCAGGCGGCTGGACGGTGCAGGGCAAGACCGGAACGACCAGGCTCGGCGACAGCGCCGACAAGCGCTCGCTTGGCTGGTTTGTCGGCTGGGCGCAGACCGATGCTCGCAAGATCGTCTTTGCCCGCCTGGTAGTCGATACGAAACGTTCCGACACGCCAAAGGGACTCAAGACGCGGGCGATGTTCCTGAAAGATCTGCCGAATCTCCTCAGGTGACCTAGATCCGGCTTTACGGCGCCGAAAACTGCCCATAAAAGACCGCTCGCCGCCGGACGCATCCGGCTCTTACTGATGCATGTCGTAGCGCCAAAACCGCTAAGCAGTCTTGGGCGACATGCATTTTACCACCCGCGCTCGTTTGCGGGACTGGATAGGAGAATCTTATGCTGAATTCCGTTTCCCTGACATTTCCCGATGGTTCCGTTCGCGATTACGACGCGGCGATGACCGGCGCCGGCCTGGCGGAATCGATCTCGAAGTCGCTGGCCAAGAAGGCCGTTGCCTATTCGATCGACGGCACGCTGCGCGATCTTTCCGACCCGATCGGCAGATCGGGCAAAGTCGAGATCATCACCCGCGAGGACCCGCGTGCGCTGGAGCTCATCCGCCACGATGCAGCCCATGTGCTGGCCGAAGCCGTGCAGGAACTTTGGCCGGGAACGCAGGTGACCATCGGGCCGGTGATCGAAAACGGGTTCTACTACGATTTTGCCCGCAACGAGCCGTTCACGCCCGACGATTTCCCGGTGATCGAGAAGAAGATGCGCGAGATCATTGCACGCAACAAGCCGTTCACCAAGGAGGTCTGGTCGCGCGAAAAGGCGAAAAGGATCTTTGCCGACAAGGGCGAGCGCTACAAGCTCGAGTTGATCGACGCCATCGCCGAGGACCAGGATCTCAAGATCTATGCACAGGGCGACTGGTTCGACCTCTGCCGCGGCCCGCATATGGCCGCGACCGGCCAGATCGGCAGCGCCTTCAAGCTGATGAAGGTCGCCGGCGCCTATTGGCGCGGCGACAGCAACAATCCGATGCTGACCCGCATCTACGGCACGGCCTGGGCCGATCAGGCGCAGCTCGAAGCCTATCAGACGATGCTGGAGGAGGCCGAGAAGCGCGACCACAGGAAGCTCGGCCGTGAGATGGACCTGTTCCACTTCCAGGAGGAGGGCCCCGGGGTCGTCTTCTGGCACGCCAAGGGCTGGAGGATGTTCCAGAACCTGGTCAATTACATGCGTCGCCGCCTCGACGAGCAGGGCTATCAGGAAGTCAACGCGCCGCAGGTGCTCGACAAGAGCCTGTGGGAGACGTCAGGCCACTGGGGCTGGTACCGGGACAACATGTTCAAGGTGACCGTTGCTGGCGACGACACCGACGACGACCGGGTGTTTGCGCTGAAGCCGATGAACTGCCCCGGTCACGTCCAAATCTTCAAGCACGGGCTGAAATCCTACCGCGATCTGCCGGTAAAACTTGCGGAATTCGGCAATGTGCATCGCTATGAGCCGTCCGGCGCGCTGCACGGGCTGATGCGCGTGCGCGGCTTTACCCAGGACGATGCGCACATCTTCTGCACCGAGGAACAGCTCGCCGACGAGTGCATCAAGATCAACGATCTGATCCTCTCGACCTATGCCGATTTCGGCTTCGACGAAATCACCGTCAAGCTGGCGACCCGCCCCGAAAAACGGGTCGGCACCGACGCGATGTGGGATCATGCCGAGGGCGTGCTGCAGGACGTGCTCGACAAGATCGCGGCGCGGTCGGGCAACCGGATCAAGACGGGCGTCAATCCGGGCGAGGGCACGTTCTACGGGCCGAAGTTCGAATATGTGCTGAAGGACGCCATCGGCCGCGACTGGCAATGCGGCACCACGCAGGTTGATTTCAACCTGCCTGAACGGTTCGGCGCCTTCTACATCGGCTCGGATTCGGAAAAGAAGCAGCCGGTGATGGTCCATCGCGCCATCTGCGGCTCGATGGAGCGGTTTCTCGGCATCCTGATCGAGAATTATTCCGGCCATTTCCCGCTCTGGTTCGCGCCGCTGCAGGTGGTGGTGGCGACGATCACTTCCGATGCCGACGATTACGCCCAGAAGGTCGTTGCGCAGCTGAAGGCGGCGGGGCTGATCGCCGAAGCCGATCTGCGCAACGAGAAGATCAACTACAAGGTCCGCGAGCATTCGCTGGCCAAGGTGCCGGTCATCCTCGTCTGCGGCAAGCGCGAGGCCGAGGAAGAAACGGTCAATATCCGTCGTCTCGGGTCGCGTGACCAGGAATCACTCGGCCTCGCAGCCGCCGTGAGGCTGCTTGCCGACGAGGCGGTGACACCCGACCGCAAGCGCCGCGCGGCCTGAACCAGTCGACGAGCAATGAATGGCGGTGGAGCGATCCACCGCCATTTTTATATTTTGTATGCCTGTCACGCCGCACGCCTATCTGGCAAATCGATCGACGTGCGCGTCGGCGACGCGCTGGCGCGACCCATGCACAAGGCAGCTTAGAGGGGCGCGTCTCAGTCGGCGCCTTCCTCGGAATCGATGGCCGAAGCCTCGGTGGCCAGAACCTCGATGTCCTGGTTGTGCCCAGCCACCACCGTAAAATCCTTCTGGTAGATGCGGTCGCGGTTCTTGGCGATGATGGTGTAGTCGCCCTCGGCCAGCACCATCGAGGCAAAGGCGCCGACGGTTTCCTTGATCGGATCGCCGGATTCGTTGAGCAGGGACCAGGAGGTGTCGGCGATCGCCTCGCCGCCTGGTTCGCGCACCAGCTTCATGGTCATCTCGGCGGCACGGTGCTCGACGGTCGCTTCAGTCAGCTTGCCGGCCTCGACGCGGATGTCGGAGCGGATGACCGCGTTCACCGCGCCATAGGTCGACACGACGTGGTAGGTGCCGGCATTGAGCCGCACGACGCTGTTCGGCTCGACATCGGGTATGATCAGGGCGCGATCGCCATCGGCCGCGGCGTGGCTCTCATAGATCGAGAAGCGCAGCTTCTTCGGCGGTATGCGTACCCCGCCGGACAGCACTGCATCGAGCTTGAGGCCACCGGCATCGAGCACGAGGCTCTCGCGCTTGGCTTCCTTGCCGACGGTGATGCGCTTGGTGGCGCCGGCCCGCCCGTAGGAGGCGTGGACCAGATACGAACCCGGCTCGAGCTGGAATATGGCGGTGCCGCCATGAGAGGAGGCGACCATCGTCAGCTTGCCGTCGCTGGCCGATTCGGGTTTGAAGACGCGCCAGACTATGCCGCGCGTGATGTCGGCGCCCTTGTCGGTCAATTGCGCCGACAGCGTGATCGCCCCGCTGCTGCCCAATGCCAGCGATGTCTCGCTTTTCGGAGGTGCATAGCCCGAAATTCCGGGAAGCTTCAGCTCGCCAAGGCCGTCCACATCCTGGGCGACGGCAAGCGAAACCGGCACCATCAACAGTGCGGCAGCGAGCCATATCAGGAAAAGACGCAATGTCCCCTCAAACATGCCTTGCGTTGAAGCCCAAGGCGGTGGCAATTTCAAGGCTTAAGAGTCCGGTCGGCTTCTGCCACAGGGCTCTTTGTCCGGCGCGCCGCGCCAATGCCCAAGCCGCCCGATGTCCCGATGGTGCGCTTCAGCTCAAATTCCAGGAGACTTGCGCCCATGGCGTCGCCGATCATCGATTTTCTGCTGACCCGAAATTCCGCGCCGATCCCGGATTTGAAAGAACCGGCACCGGGCGATGCGGAGATCGCGACGATGATCGCCGCCGCCTCGCGGGTGCCGGACCACGGCCGGCTGGAGCCTTGGCGTTTCATCCTCTATCGCGGCGAGGCTCGCGTCGATATCGGCAAGAAGCTGGCAGCACTTGCCGAACAGCGCGAAGGGCCGCTGCCGGAAGGCCGCCGCAACCAGGAACTGGCGCGCTTTTCGCGCGCGCCGCTGGTCATCGGCGTGATTTCTATCCCTAGGGAAAACCCAAAGATCCCGCAATGGGAGATGTTCCTGTCCGGCGGCATGGCGGCGATGAACCTGATGCTTGCCGCCAATGCGCTGGGCTACGGCACCAACATGATCAGCAACTGGTATTCCGACGTGCCCGAGGGCAGGGCGATTCTCGGCCTGGCGCCGCATGAGCGGGTCGTCGGCTTCGTCCATATCGGCTCCTACCAGGGGCCAGCGCCGGAACGACCGCGGCCCGATCCGGCAAAACTCTATGCCGATTATTCGGGGCCGTGGGCGGGATAGTTTTCGGCGCGAAACAGACCTAAGCGCCAAGCCCAGCTACCCTGGCCCGCGCCAGGAGCCGTTCGGCGAGCTTGAGATGCGGCCGATCGTACATCTTGCCATCGATGCCAACGACGCCGGGATTTCCTGCCGCCTCGAACGCCTCGACGATCGCCAGGGCGCTTTTCACCGCTTGCGCCGAAGGCGTGAAGGCGGCGTTGATGACCGGCACCTGCGCCGGATGGATCGCCATCTTGCCGGTGAAACCGTCGCGCTCGGCCTCGGCGCATTCGGCCTCGAAGCCGGCCATGTCGCGAAAATCCGGAAAGACGGTGTCGATTGCCGCGACTTCCGCGGCACTTGCGGCAAGCATGGTCATGGTGCGGGCGAGGCGGAACACATCCGTGTAGCGGCCATTCGCGTCGCGCGTCGCGCGCGCGCCAATCGCCGCCGACAAATCTTCCGCCCCCCAGGTGACGCCGACAAGCCGCGCGCTTGCACGGGCGTAGGTCGCTGCGGCCAAGACGCCTGCAGCCGTTTCTGTGATGATCGGCAGGATCCTTATCGCTCCATCCGGCAGGCCGCTTTCGGCTTCGTGCACCCTGAGCTTGGCCGAGAGATGCTGGACATCCAGTCCGCTATTCGACTTAGGCAGGATGATGCCGTCTGGTTTTGCTGGCACGAGCGCCGCCAGATCGTCGTCGGTCAGTCCGGTCGAAAGGTCATTGACGCGCACATAGATCGCGGAGCTGGTCCGGTGCCTGTGCGCGGCGATGAAACGCGCCGCTGTGTCGCGTGCCAGACCTTTGTTCTGCTCGGCAATCGAATCCTCGAGGTCGACGATGACCACGTCGGCGCCTACGCCAAAGCCCTTCTCCAGCTTCTTTTCCGAATCGCCGGGAACGAAGAGCAGAGAACGCATCGGCTATGCCTTTTTCATCATCATGGCTTGCCTCGTGCATTTGGCAACCAGCACGTCGTTCTGGTTATAGGCGCGATGCTCGAGCTCGACGATGCCGCGGTCCGGCTTCGACCTGGATTCGCGCACCGAAACCACCGTGGTCTCGACGCGAATGGTGTCGCCATGGAAGACGGGATGCGGAAACACCGTCTCCTTCATGCCGAGATTGGCGATGGTGGTGCCGACGGTGATGTCGTTGACTGAAATGCCGATCATCAGGCCCAGCGTGAACAGCGAATTGACCAGCGGCTTGCCCCATTCGCTCTTCGCCGCGAAGTCGAAGTCGATGTGCAGCGGTTGCGGGTTCAGCGTCATCACCGAAAACAGCATGTTGTCGCCTTCGGTCACGGTCTTGCGCAGCGTGTGCTTGAACACATGGCCGACAACGAACTCCTCAAGGTAAAGTCCGGCCATGGTCGATCTCCTCCGCTGCTTAAGGGTTGATAGGCGTTGCATACCGGGCTCGCAAGCCAGTTAACGAACATGGTGAACCGTTCATAAACCATTTGTGCCTACGGTCTCGACAGGGACCAGAAACCTTCTGGCAAAGGGCGTAAGCAGGCGACATGGTCGTTTCGCATTTCCTGAAATGGATCCACACGGCGAAGGTGTCGGAGCGCTCTGCGGCGGCAAGCGCGCTGGCTCGCACCTATGTCGACTCGGACCTGCCTTTCGAGGACCGCTGCGCTGCGGAGGCGGCGCTGACGCTGCTGCTCGACGACGCATCGTCGAAGGTGCGACTGGCAATCGCCGACGCGTTTTCCATGAGCCACCACGCGCCGCCGCAGATCGTCAGCGCGCTGGCCTCGGACCAGCCGGAAGTCGCAGCCTTGGTGCTGGCGCGCTCGCCGCTGCTCACCGATGCCGACCTGATCGATCGGGTTGCCGGCGGCCAGAAGGCGACGCAGAAGGTGATCGCCGACCGGCCGCGTGTCTCGATGTCGGTTGCGGCGGCGATCGCCGAGATCGGTGAGCCGGAGGCTTGCACCACGCTGCTCGCCAACAGCGGCGCCGATATCGCATCCGTCAGCTTTCGCCGCATGGCCGAGCGGCACGGCCATCTGCCTCTGGTGCGCGAGGCGCTGATCGCCGACACCCGGCTGCCCGCCGATTGCCGGCATATGCTGCTGGTCAAGCTCGGGGAGATGCTCAAGGGGTCGCCGCTGGTGTTGGCGCTGATGGGCGCCGCCAGGGCCGAGCGCGTCACGCGCGATGCTTGCATCAAGGCTTCGGTGACGCTGATCGAAGGCACGCGGACAGAGGAACATACCGCACTTGTCGAACATCTGCGCCTGCGCGGCGACCTGACCGCAAGCTTCGTCGTCCGCACCATTGCGCACGGCAAGGTCGACTTCTTTGGTTCGGCGCTGGTCGCGCTCAGCCAACAGTCCGAACAACGGGTGAGAGCACTGCTGGCCGGCGGCCATGACATAGCGTTGCAGGCACTGTTCCGCAGCGCCGGGCTTGCCGCCGCCACCCACGCCATCATTCTGCGCGCGCTGAAGGTCTGGCGCGAGGTCGCCAATGGCAAACGCCTCGCCGGCGTCCAGGAAGTCAGCTGGCTGATGCTGAAGGAATTGGGCGGACAGTCCGCCGAAGGCGATCTCGCCGGGCTGGTCAAATCGATCCATCTCGACGCGCTGCGCGAGAACGCACGCGGGCACGCGCTGGCGATCGCCGCTGCCTAAACCCGGTCCTTCGCGAAAAAATCCGGAAAATCCTCGATCGCGGCGGCAATGATGCGCAGCGAGGCGGCGATCTGCAGCATTTCGGCCGCGACGCTGCGCTCCGCGATGCCTGCTGCATACTGCCTGGCGACTGCGACGGTCGCCGTCTGCGGCTCGCCGGGACGCCTGAACAGCAGTTCGCGTGCCAGACCGCGCAGGAAATTGGCGATGGAAAGTGCTGTTTCAGGCGGGATCGCGGAACTTTGCTGCGCGTTGCGCAGCCGTAGGATTTCGAGGCCGACGGTAACCGCAGCTATGCCGCCGCCGAGAACCGCGTCGCCTTTCTTGCCGGCGTTCTGCAGCAGTGGCATCAACTGGTTGATCCGGTCGTAGGCAAGGCTTTCGAAGGCCGATCGCCGCGGCAGGCGGTCGTGCAGGCAAAGGCGTGCAAGATCTTCGCGCATGGTTTGCAGGATGCGGTTGACTGTAACCCAAGGGTCGGCGGGCAGCACGACGGCGAAGACGCCGATCGCCAGAAGAATGCCGACAAGGACCGCTGCCGAATTGGCGAGGAACGGCTCCGGATCGTAGGTCATGACCTGATGTGGGCTGAGGAAGGCGAGGAAATTGATCGCAAAGGCCGTTGCCACGCCGACGTAATGCGGATTGGCCATGCCCAGTGCCGCTGGCACCAGGATCGGGACGACGAAAACCGCGAACCAGCCAAAGCCCGGCAGCGCTGGAAGTGCTATCTGCCCGACCACAAACGCGAACGGCAGGGCGAGCAACGTGCCCTCGAAGAAGTTCCATGCCGACCGGATCGGATCGGCGCGCGCGGCGAACAAGCTGGAGACAACGGCGACCAGAATGACCGTGCCGGTCGCGTCCGACCATTTCGTCGCCAGCCAGAAGCCGGCGACCAGGAGCGTGGCGATTGCTGCGCGCACGGCATTGCGCGATGCCGCACGGTAATCGCGGTGCACCACCAGCGCTGGCTGCCGCCGTTCGCGACTGGCACGAGACGGGGGAGAGCGGAGTGCATCCAGGCCGCGCAGCACTTGCTGCATTGCCCCGGCGAAGTCGGCGGCAATGGTTAGGCGGGTGACAGTGCCAGCCCAGTCAATGTCTTGCCCGGCCGCGATGTCAGGCATCTGCCGTGCCTTGCCGGCGATTGCGTCGAGCCGCGCCACCCAGGGCGCCGTATCGTCCAGCGCGCCCGGCTTGGCTACCAGTTCGCCGACAACGGCCTGCAACTCGGCGCGAACGGGGATGAGGGCTGCATTCTTCGGCGCGGCGTGGGCATGCAGCGCACGCGCCGCTGACAGGGCCGACAGAAGCTGGCCGATGGTACGCCGGACCGGATAGGCGCGGGTGGCGAGGCTCGGCCCCTCCAGCCTTGCATAGGTGCGCATCTCGCCGAGCGTCTGGACGTCGCCGATCAGCTTGCGGTGCAGCCCGGCAAGCTTTTCCGCATCGCCGCCGGAAAAAGCGCCGTCCGCATAGGCCGCCAGGTCGAGAATGCCGCGTTTCAGTCTTGAGATGATGGCGTCGGCGGCCAGTTTCGGCAGGATCAGCCGGCTGGTCAACGCAGCGCAGACGATACCAAGCACGATTTCCGCGCAGCGCGCCACGGCGAGATCGATGACGAGGTGCGGCTGGCCGAAAGCCGGCAGGCCGATGATCATCGCGGTGTAGCCGGCAAGCGCCGCGCCATAGGCTTCCGGATTGCGTAGCAGCGACGAGACCAGCGAGCAGATGCCGATCCAGACGGCAAGAACTGCAACCAGCAACCAGGGGTTGGCATCGAAAAGAGTGGTAATGCCGATCGCCGCCAGCGCGCCGGCAAACGTGCCGAGGAGACGATAAAACCCCTTCGCCAGCACCATGCCGGCGACCGGCTGTGCGACGATGAACACCGTCATCATCGCCCATTGCGGGTGGTCGAGCTTCAGCGCATAGGCGGCCAATATCGCGATGAGGCCGGCCGAAACGGTGCGCAGGGCAAAGATCCAGTCCGAACGCGTCGGCCGCGTCAGGCCAGCGATCCGCGTGCCGATATCGTCCTTCAGCCGCGCCCAGGTCAAGTGCTCGTCTCCAGCTCAGAAGGCCAAGCTAGCGGCGGGAGCTCAGATATCCAGCACTTCCGTCTCGGCGAATTCCGCGCGTTCCTGGATGAAGCGGAAACGGGCCTCGGGCTTGGTCCCCATCAATGCGTCGACCGCATCCTTGGTCGCCGCCTCGGCATCGATAACGTCGACCCTGAGCAGCGTGCGCTTTTTCGGGTCCATGGTGGTTTCCTTGAGCTGGGCAGCCATCATTTCGCCCAGCCCCTTGAAGCGGCCGATTTCGACCTTGCCGCGCCCGGTGAATTCGGTGCGCAGGAGTTCGTCCTTGTGCGCATCGTTGCGGGCATAGGCGACCTTGCCGCCTTGCCGGATCGAATAAAGCGGCGGCACCGCCAGATAGAGATGGCCGCCGCGGACCAGGCTCGGCATCTCCTGGTAGAAAAAGGTGATCAGCAACGAGGCGATATGGGCGCCGTCGACGTCGGCATCGGTCATGATGATGACCCGGTCGTAACGCAGGTCCTCGTCGCGATATCTCGAGCGCGTGCCGCAACCAAGCGCCTGGATGAGGTCGGATATCTGCTGGTTGGCGGCAAGCTTGTCGTTGCCGGCGCTGGCGACGTTGAGGATCTTGCCGCGCAGCGGCAGCACCGCCTGGCTGGCGCGGTCGCGCGCCTGCTTTGCCGAACCGCCGGCCGAATCGCCCTCGACGATGAACAACTCGGCACCGGCGGCGGCATTCTGCGTGCAGTCGGCGAGCTTGCCGGGCAGGCGCAGCTTGCGCACCGCACTCTTGCGCGACACTTCCTTTTCCTGGCGGCGGCGCACCCGCTCGTCGGCGCGCGCGATCACCCATTCGAGCAGTTTCGAAGCCTCCTGCGGATTGTCGGCCAGCCAGTGGTCGAACGGGTCGCGGATGGCGCTTTCGACGATGCGGATCGCCTCGATCGTCGCCAGCCTGTCCTTGGTCTGGCCGACGAATTCCGGTTCGCGGATGAACACCGACAGCATGCCCGCCGCCGAGATCATCACATCCTCGGAAGTGACGATCGAGGCGCGCTTGTTGCCGACCAGGTCGGCATAAGCGCGCAAGCCGCGCGTCAGGACGTTGCGGAAGCCGGCCTCATGCGTGCCGCCTTCGGCGGTCGGAATGGTGTTGCAATAGGAATTGATAAAACCGTCGCCGCCGAACCAGGTCACCGCCCATTCGAGCGAACCGTGGCCACCCTGCTTCTCGCTCTTACCGGCAAACATTTCACGGGTCACCTGGAATTCGTCGCCGAGCGAGGCTTTCAGATAATCCTTGAGGCCGCCCGGAAAATGGAATTCTGCCTTGGCCGGCGTCGTGTCCTTTTCCCTGATCAGCGACGGGTCGCAGGTCCAGCGGATTTCGACACCGCCGAACAGATAAGCCTTTGACCGCGCCATGCGGTAGAGCCGCGTCGGCTCGAAAGCAGCGCCCTTGCCGAAAATCTGCTCGTCTGGATGGAAGCGGATCTTCGTGCCGCGGCGGTTGTGCACCTCGCCGAGCTGCTCCAGGCCGGTCACAGGAATGCCGCGCGAGAACTTTTGCCGATAAAGTTTCCTTCCCAGCGCCACCTCGACCTCGAGATGGTCGGACAGCGCGTTGACCACGGAAACGCCGACACCGTGCAGGCCGCCGGACGTCTCGTAAACCTTGCTGTCGAACTTGCCGCCTGAATGCAGCGTCGTCATGATGAGTTCGAGCGCCGGCTTCTTGAATTTCGGGTGCGGATCGACCGGAATGCCGCGGCCGTTGTCGGTGACGGACAGGTATCCGTCGGCGGAAAGCTCGACATCGATGAAGGTCGCATGGCCGGCGACCGCCTCGTCCATCGAATTGTCGATGACCTCGGCGAACAGATGGTGCATCGCCTTGTCGTCGGTGCCGCCAATGTACATGCCCGGGCGGCGGCGCACCGGTTCCAGCCCCTCCAGCACTTCGATGTCGGCGGCACTATAGCTCTCGCTGGCGTCGCGGGGCGCCGGCCGCTTCGCCGCCTGCACCAGCGGGTCGGCCGGGCGCGCGGCGGCGCGAGCCGGTTGCGGCTGCTTGTCCAATTTGGCGAAAAGATCGTTATTGTCGTCCATGCCGGTCCTGGATTCCGATGCTGCGAATCACCACCCGATACTGCCACGCTTTTGGCGGGCAGGCGACGGAGGTTCCTGTTACGTTCGAGGATAGGGCCTCTTACTGCAAAACCATTCGACAGCCAAGCGGCGGAAATGGGGTCGAAGGTGGAGCATCGACGTTTTGTAAACCCTGTCCGAAGGTTACGCCGGAAGATTGGCTAAAAGGCGGTATTTGCGGACTGTCGCTGACCTAGAATGCAGCGGAACCCTCAAGAGGCAGTCGCTTAAGCATGTTGGATTACAGTTCGCTCCTGCTCGCGGCGGCGCTGTCGGGCACGTGCCTTAGCATCACCATGTTTGCCATCTGGTTCAGCGCGCCACAGGCACGCTTTGTGCTGACGGTGGCGTGTGGCATTCTCGTGCTCGTCGCACATGTGGTGTTGTTCTGGCATTACACCAGGGATCCAAGCGCCTGGCTTTGCCAGATCGTGCTTGCGCTGCTCAGCCTCGGCTTCCTGATCATCTGCCTGTCGGCCATGCAATACCTCGGCATAGGCGACTACAGGCGAGCCATCTTGCCGACCTTGGTTGCGATGGCCGTTTGCGCGGGCGCGACGTATCTCGGGTTTGATGGTGTCGGCTTTATTGTCACCTACGCGACGGTAACGGCGCTGCTCTCGCTCATCGGGGCGATGTTCTGGATTGAGGGTGGTCACGATCGCCGGATATTGCTGGTCGTCTCGTTCCTGAGCGGCGTCTGTGCCCTGTCGTTCGGACTTTGCGGCGCGGTCCTGCTGGTCACGGGCCAATGGGTGCTCGGTGTAGCACCGGACAATTGGGCCGAGCGGGTGAATTCCGTCGTGGCCGTCGCCTGCATGACCGGGCTCGGCGCATTGACGCTCTCCCTGCACCATTTGCAGGCGCAGATCGAACTGAAGGCCGAGACGATGACCGATCCATTGACCGGGCTGATGAATCGGCGGGCGTTGACGGCACTCTACGGCGAGCGGGTCTTCGGTCCGTTCATGTCCGTTGCCATGTTCGACCTTGACCATTTCAAGAGGACGAACGACGTATTCGGTCACCCGGTCGGCGACCAGGTTCTGTGCCGCTTTGCCGCCGTCATCAGGAAATACGCCCGGACCGGCGTCGACGCCTTCCGGTTGGGCGGCGAGGAATTCGTGCTCGTCATGTCGCGGATGACGGAAGAGAAGGCCTATGACATTGCGAGCAAGATCAGCGTCGCCTTCGGCACGGAAGTCGTGGCCACCCAACTCGGTCCGTTGCGAAGCACAGTCAGCGGCGGCATCGGCTTTGGCGGAACAAACGGCACCGGTCTCGACGATGTGCTGGCCGAAGCCGACGCAGCACTCTATGCGGCAAAGCGCGCCGGGCGAAATCGCGTCGTCGTCCGGGACCGGGCGAGCAAGGCCGACGGGCCGGCCTTGCGTTCTGCCTGATTGAGGTTTCTATCTTCTTGTTAGACCCATGATCTTGTCCGAAAACCGGATTCCACTTTTCGGGATCATGATCTATTCCGCCGCACCCAGATATTCCGACAGCGGCGGGCAGGAGCAGACAAGGTTGCGGTCGCCGGCGACATTGTCGATGCGTGACACCGGCGGCCAGTACTTTGCTGCGGTGTCGGCATCGCCGGCTGGATAGGCCGCCTCCAGACGCGAATAGGGATGGGTCCACTGGCCGGCCAATGCCTCGGCGGCGGTGTGCGGCGCGTTGACCAGAGGATTGTCGCCCAACGGCCATTCGCCCTTCGCCACCTTGGCTGCCTCGCCGGCTATGGCGATCATCGCCTCGCAGAAACGATCCAGCTCGCGCTTGGGCTCGGACTCGGTCGGCTCGACCATCAGCGTGCCGGCCACCGGGAACGACATGGTCGGCGCGTGGAAGCCATAGTCGATCAGCCGCTTGGCGATATCGTCGACGCTGATGCCGGCGCTGTCCTTGAGCACGCGGGTGTCGAGGATGCATTCATGCGCGACGCGTCCGTTGCGCCCTTTGTAAAGCAGTGGGAAATGCTCGCCAAGCCGCGTCGCCACATAGTTGGCGGAGATGATCGCCGTCTCGGTCGCCTGCTTCAGGCCGGAAGCGCCCATCATGCGGATATACATCCAGGTGATCGGCAGGATGGAGGCACTGCCGAACGGTGCCGCCGCCACGGCATGGGCCGAGCCTTCGGTGACGTGGCCGGGCAGATATGGCTTCAGATGCGCCTTGACGCCGATCGGGCCGACGCCGGGGCCGCCGCCGCCATGCGGGATGCAGAAGGTCTTGTGCAGGTTCATGTGGCAGACATCGGCGCCGATATCGCCGGGACGGGCGAGGCCGACCAGCGCGTTGAGATTGGCGCCGTCGAAATAGACCTGGCCGCCATGGCTGTGGACGAGGGCACAAAGGTCGCGCGCGCCCTCCTCGAATACGCCATGCGTCGAAGGATAGGTGAACATCAGCGCCGCAAGGTTGTGCGCATGCTCGGCCGCCTTGGCCTGCAGGTCGACCATGTCGATATTGCCGTCCTCGGTGCAGCGCACGACGACGACGCTCATGCCGGCCATGGCCGCGCTTGCCGGATTGGTGCCATGCGCCGAGGACGGGATCAGGCAGACGGTGCGATGGCCTTCGCCGCGTGAGCGGTGGTAGCCGCGAATGGCGAGCAGGCCGGCATATTCGCCCTGGCTGCCGGCATTGGGCTGCAGGGTCACCGCGTCGAAGCCGGTGATCTCCGCCAGCCAGCCTTCCAGCTCGTCGATCATGGCGCGATAGCCGGTCGAATGGTCAGCCGGGGCGAAGGGATGCAGGTTGGCGACATCAGGCCAGCTCACCGGCATCATTTCGGCGGCGGCGTTGAGCTTCATGGTGCAAGAGCCGAGCGGGATCATGGCGCGGTCAAGCGCCAGGTCCTTGTCGGACAGCCGGCGCAGGAAGCGCATCATGTCGGTTTCCGAGTGGTTTTCGCGGAAGACGGGCTGGGTGAGGAACTCGTTGGCGCGCGGTTTTCCTGGCATGGAACTGCCGGCGGCAACGCCGGCCTTGGCGCCGAAAAGTGCTGCGATCGCCTCCAGATCGGCTTCGGTGGAGGTCTCGTCGAAGCTGATGCCGACATGGTCGGCGTCGATGACGCGCAGCAGCCGACCGGTCTTCTCGGCGGCGGCGGCGATGGCGCCGGCTTTGCCTTTCACTTCCACGGTCACAGTGTCGAAGCGGCTTTCGCCGAGTACCGAAACGCCCGCTGCCTTGAGGCCGGCAGCCAGGCGGTTGGCCAGCGTGTGGACGCGGCCGGCAATCGCCTGCAGCCCGGCAGGGCCATGCCAGATCGCATAGGCCGTCGCCATGTTGGCGAGCAGCGCCTGCGCGGTGCAGATGTTGGACGTCGCCTTGTCGCGGCGGATATGCTGCTCGCGTGTCTGCAAAGCGAGGCGATAACCGGGACGGCCCTTGCTATCCGTCGACTGGCCAACGAGCCGGCCGGGCATCAGCCGCGTCAGCCTGTCGGAGACGGCGCAATAGGCGGCGTGCGGCCCGCCAAAGCCCATCGGCACGCCAAAACGCTGCATCGGACCGACGGCGATGTCGGCGCCAAGCCTGGCCGGCGCATCGGTCAGCGTCAGGCCAAGCGGGTCGGCGATGAAGACGACCAGCGCGCCGGCCGCGCGGGCCTTGTCGATTGCTGCCTTGTGATCGCCGTAGACGCCGAACGTATCGGGCCAGGAGACCAGCAGGGCGGCGGTGTTGTCGTCGATCACCTCGCCGTCCACCTCGATGCCGAGCGGCTCGGCGCGGGTGCGCACGACGTCCAGCGTCTGCGGGTGCGGCGTGCCGGCCAGTGCCACCTTGGTGCGCTTGTCGCGATGATGGCGCAGCGCGATGCCAACCGCTTCGGCCACCGCCGTCGCCTCGTCGAGCAGCGAGGCCGATGCCACCGGCAGGCCGGTCAGTTCCGTCACCAGTGTCTGGAAGTTGAACAGCATCTCCAGCCGGCCCTGACTGATCTCGGCTTGGTAAGGCGTGTAAGCCGTATACCAGGCCGGGTTCTCGAACAGGTTGCGCTGGATCACCGGCGGCACGTGGACGCCATGATACCCGGCACCGATGAAGCTCTTCTGCACCGTGTTCTTTGCCATCGTCGCCGCGAGCTCGGCCAGCGCTTCCGCTTCGGTTGCGGGCGCGGGCAGGGCCAGCGGCCGGTCGAGCCGGATCGACTTCGGCACTGCCTGGCTGATCAGGGTCTCGACCGAAGGAACGCCGATCGTCGCCAGCATGGCTCTGACGTCATGGAGGCCCGGGCCGATATGGCGAGCCGAGAAGGGGTAGGGTGCTGCGGTCATCTTCCTGGTCCTGCTATCAACCAATATGGGCTTTGTAAGCGGCTTCATCGAGGAGTCCGTCGAGTTGGCGCTCATTGGCCAGCTTCATCTTCCACAACCAGCCGTCGCCGGTTGCCGCCGAATTGACGAGTGAAGGATCCGATGACAGCGAGGTGTTGGCCTCAGTGATCTCGCCGTCGACCGGCGCGTAGACGTCCGATGCGGCCTTGACCGATTCGACCACCACGGCGGTGTCGCCCTTGGCCAGGTTCTTCCCCGGCTCCGGCAGTTCGACGAAGACGAGATCGCCGAGCTGCTGCTGCGCGTAATCGGTGATGCCGACCGTGGCGATGCCGCCCTCGACGCGCAGCCATTCGTGATCTTCGGTGAAATAGGTCTTTGCCATTGAAATCATCCTTTGCGGTAGCGATGGGGCGTGAAGGGCAAGGGGTGGATGTCGACCGGGATTTTCGTCCCGCGGACATCGGCGAACAGTTTTGCGCCGGATTTGGCAAGCGGCGTCTGGACGTAGCCCGTGGCGACCGGATGACCGGCCGAGGGGCCGAAGCCGCCTGAGGTGACATGGCCGGCAGGGTTGCCGTCAGCATCGAAAAGGGCAGCACCGGCGCGCACCGGCTGGCGGCCTTCCGGCTTCAGGCCGACGCG
This sequence comes from Mesorhizobium sp. M1273, assembly GCF_040318195.1. NCBI lineage: Bacteria > Pseudomonadati > Pseudomonadota > Alphaproteobacteria > Hyphomicrobiales > Phyllobacteriaceae > Mesorhizobium > Mesorhizobium sp. M1273. Next base: position 37,898 of record NZ_JAMYLV010000044.1, read on the forward strand.
TTTTTGCGCCGGACCACGCTCCAGGATGGCGCGCAGCGCATCGGCGCCGATGAAGGCGCCAGAGGCGCGAACCTCCTTGGGGATGGCCCACATCAGCCCGGCGCTGGCCGGATCGATCTCCGGCGTGATGTCCAGCCCGTGCAGGCACAGTCCGGCTTCGAGCCGCAGGCTGTCGCGGGCGGCAAGGCCGACCCACATCACCCGCTCGTCCTCGAGCAGCCTGGCGACGAGGTTTCTTGCATCCGCTTCCGGCAGGCCGATCTCGAAGCCGTCTTCGCCGGTATAGCCGGACCGGCTCATGAACCATTTTTCGCGCGGCTCGATGCCGTGCATGAACACCAGCGAACCGGTCTCGATGCCGGCGCGGGAAAGGGCAGCCCACGCCTCGGGGCCTTGTATGGCCAAGAAGACGCGGTCGAGCGCATCCACTTTTACATCGAAATCGCCCTCTGCATCGAAATTTTCGGCCAGTGCGCGCAGATGCTTTTCGTCGGCGGCGGCGTTGCCGGCATTGGCGACCATCATGAAGCGCTCGGCGCCGAGCCTAGTGACGATCAGATCGTCCAGAATGCCGGCCGCCTCGTTGAGGAAGAACGTGTATTTGGACTGGGAAATCTTCAGCGCGCCGGCATCGAACGGGCAGGCGCGGTTCAGAAGCGCTGCTGCGCCCGGGCCGCTGATTTCGAACAGCTTCATGTGCGAGATGTCGAACAGGCCGGCATGCTCGCGGCTGTGAAGGTGCTCCTTCATCACGCCGGCCGGGTAGGTCAACGGCATCGACCAGCCGGCGAAGGCGCCGAAGCGCGCACCGGCTGTCATGTGCAGATCTTCGAGGGGGAGGTGTTTGGTGTCGTTGCCCGTCATGTCATCTCCAGAGTCGCACGCAAGCGGCCGCGAATGGCGACCAGTCCGTGCCCCTCTGTCTGAAGCCTGAGAGACTCGCGCCCCGTAACTCTGTCGGCAGCGCTTACACCTTCGGCGCGGGGGCAAGCCCCGACTTTCCAGAGTGTCTTTCCCGTCTACGGTTCTTTTGCCTGAGAGATTTCGGGCGATTTCCCCTTCGGCGGCAGCTCTCGCTGCTCTCTCCCGCAAACAGGTAGGACTCGGTCAGGAGCCCTCGACTCGTCATCCATAGCCCGTGGACGACACCTTGTCACCTGCCGGCGACATTTTTACTGCCAAGTCTTCTGCGGGCCTTCTTTATAGGCAAGCCTTCGCTAACCACGCCGCTTGCCGGTTTCTCAAGACCTTGCCGATATACCGCATAAGGGCCGGCAATTACCGGCGGCGGGCGGGGAAGAAAATGGGCGAATTGATCATGAGCGCGCCGGTGGCCGGGCTGACCTCGAAAAATCGGATCACGGCGGAAGACGTGGTCATGCTGCGCGGCGAAGTGTTCGGCGACGGCGTGGTAACGCGCGGCGAGGCCGAGGCGCTGTTTGCGCTGGATGCAACGGCGAGGGACAAATGCACGGAATGGCTCGAGTTTTTCGTCGAGGCGGTCACCGATTTCATCGTCCACCAGGAAAAGCCGGCGGGCTATGTTTCGCAGGACAATGCCGACTGGCTGATCCGGACGATTTCGCGCGACGGCATGGTCGACAGCCAGACCGAACTCGAGCTGCTGGTGCATGTGCTGGAAGTTGCCAAATCATCGCCGAGCACGCTTTCCAGCTATGCGCTGGAGCAGGTCGCTCATGCGGTCGTGGACGGCAAGGGGCCGCTGATGACCGGCGGCAGGCTTATCCCTGGGTCGATTGCCAAGGCTGAGGTCGAGCTGTTGCGCCGCATCCTTTACGCCTATGGCGGCGATGGCAACATCGCCATCAGCCGCGCCGAGGCCGAGGTGCTGTTCAAGATCAACGAGCGGACAGCGGCGGGCGACAACGATCCGTCCTGGAACGATCTGTTCGTCAAGGCGATCGCCAATTTCGTCATGTGTTCGGCCGGCTACGAACCGCCGGTGCGCGACGTGGCGCTGCGCCGGGATTCGTTCTTCGAACAGGCCGATCCGGAAATCGGCGGGTTCTTCAGCCGCATGGTATCGGGCGGCCTGTCCGGCATCATGGAAGCCTATCGCTCACCCGGCGATATCGAAGCCGAGTGGGAGTCCAAGAACAAGGCAGCCGAGGCTCTGGCCCGCCGCGCCGAGACGGTCGATGCCGGCGAGGCCAAATGGCTCGCTGAACACATAGGCGACCGGCCGCTGCAGGAGAACGAGCGCGCGCTGCTGACGCTAATCAAGCACGCCTCGCCGGAAATCCACCCGGCGCTGAAGCCGCTGATCGACAAGGTCGCATAAGCAGTCGCGCGACACTATTGTTTGGCGGGCTCCGGCTTGGCACTGGTGTCGAAGCGCAACATCCATTTGAAGCTGCCGAACCAGTAGCGGCGCACGCCGCCTATGGTGCCGTCGGCGGTACGCGCGCCGATCCAGTTGTTGACGTATTGGATGAGGCGCACATCGTCCGGCCGCATCGCAAACGCCTCCGGCGTCCGCAACAGCGGGCCGCCCACCATTGTCAACTTCGCGTCATAGAGCCTTGCGGCCATTTGGGGCGTTGGCGATGTCGCGACCATTGCCTGTGCGTCGCCGCCGATGATCGCGGCGAAAACATCAGAGGTGTTGTCGAAAGACAGAATGGTCGCCTTGGGAAAAGCTTCCTTCGCGGCGGCTTCATCGGTGGAATTGGACAGCACGGCGATCTTGTATCCCTGCGCCGCCACTGCCTTGCCCGGCCTTTTCCCCAGACTGGCGATCGTCGCAACCATGCGGATATCGGCGGTGCCGGTCTGGTTGGAGAATACCACCTCGCGTGCGCGTTCCGGCGTGCTGGCGTAGCCCGCCGCGATCATGTCGAAATCACCCTTGAGCAGTCTTGTCTTAAGGTCGTTCCAGGGCACCTCGACCAGCTTCAGGTCGACGCCGAGATCAGACGCCAGCGCACTGGTCAGGTCGACATCATAGCCGGCGAACTTCCCGTCGGCCTTCTTGAGGATCCATGGCGGGTTGAGCGCCACGCCGACCGTCAGTGTCTTCTGGTCGATGATGCGCTTGAGGCTGTCGTCCGCCCGGGCTGGCAGCAGCGACAAAGCCAACCAGGCAGAAAGGGCAAGTATAGTTGTGGCGATCATCTTAGCGCGCATTAATATAACCTCGCTGAGCCCGTCCGGTTGTCAGATTTACACAGAGGTGCCATTCTGTCGATAGCGGACCCTGATGGAGAGTTGCGATGTCGGCACGGATGGCGGTTACCGGTTCGATGATGTTCCTGGTTTGCCTCCTGGGCAATCCGGCGAAGCTTTCGCTGCTGCCGGCGGCAGCGCAGGCTGCGGGGGCAAAACGCGTGGTCTGCTCCAGCGCCGACTACCGCTATTCCTATTGCGGGGTCGATACGCGCCGCGGCGTGCAGTTGACCTCCAGGCTGTCGAAGGCGCGTTGCGTATACGGTAGAAGCTGGGGCTATGACGGCGGCGGCATCTGGGTCGACAATGGTTGCTCGGCCGAATTCGCAGTCGCCGGCCCCAACCGCAATCCCTCTGCTGGCGACGTCGCCGCAGCCATTATCGTCGGCGGCGTGGTAGGCGCCATTCTCGACAACGGCGATTCGCATCGCCATCATTCCGATAATTACTATCCGAAGCCGCGCCCGCGCCGTTACGACCAATGGATCGATCCGACGCCGCAATTCGACAATCAGGGCAACCCCAACTTCGATACCCACGGCAACTACCAGGGACCGCATGGGCTGGGCAAGCTTGTCACCCCTGACGACAATCCTGACCTGAATCCGGCCCTGCGCAGCGACGGCGACGACAGCGACGACGACAGTTAGATGAAGCTTAGGTCAGGTTTCTGTCAGATGCCGCCGTACCAGTCGTAGCCATTGTCCTCCCAATAGCCGCCTCTGCCGCCGCCGATATTGGCGAAGCCGTCGACCAGCTCGATCCTGTAGAGGTATTTCGGCATCTTGTAGCCGAGCTGGCGCTCGACGCGGACGCGCAGCGGCGCGCCGTTTTCGACCGGCAACCGCTTGCCGTTGAGGCCATAGGCAAGGATCGTCTGCGGATGGCGGGCATCGACCAGGTCGATCGAGCCGTAATATTTGATGTCGCCGGCCAGGCTGCGGTCGATCGTGTCGAGGCAGTGGAACATGACGTAGCGCGCCCGCGGCTTGACCACTGCCTGGTCGAGCACCAGCGACAGCGGCGTGCCGGTCCATTTGGCAATGCAGCTCCAGCCTTCGACGCAGTCGTGGCGGGTGATCTGGGTGCGGCTCGGCATGTTCATCAGCTGCTCGCGGCTCAGCGACAGCGGCTTTTCGACGAGGCCTGAAACCTCCAGCCGCCAGTCGGCGAAATCGCTGGCGAGCAGGCCCTTGTAGAAATCGTCGTCCGGTGCGGTGACGCCGTTCGGCCGCTGCGGCTGGCGAATGTCGGCCTCGGTGAACTCCGGCGCCAGCGCATCAGCGCCGGCAAGCAGTCGCTGCGCCCGCCAGGTCAGGCCATTGGCGCTTTCGAGGAAGCTGCGCAGGCTGTCGCCGACGCCAAGCTGGCTGTCGAAGGCGTCGCAGCCCGACAGCATGATGCCGGAAAGGCCGAGGCTGGCCGAGGTCAGGAACTTTCTTCGGCTTATCTGTAGCTTGGGGCTGATCTCGAATTTCGCCATGTCAGGCACTCCTCTCTGGCGCTTTGTCGCCATGCGCCGGCGGGTCGGTTCGGTACCACCCGGTGATGATGGAGCGCAGCTCGTTGATCGGGCCGGCGGCCAGGATCATCAGGATGTGGATAATGAAGAAGGCGACGAGCAGCAGCATCACCGTGAAATGAATGGTGCGTGCCGTCTGTCGGCCGCCGAGCAGATCATTCAGGAACGGCAGCACCGAATCCATGCTCGGCGACATGGCAAGGCCGGTGATGATCATCAGCGGCAGCAGCACGAACAGCACGCCGCCATAGGCCATCTTCTGCAGCGTGTTGTAGTCGCGCGTGTGATGGAACCTGAGCTTGGCGTGCTCGACAATGTCTCGCGGCAGGCGCCTGAAATCATCGAGGCGCGGGGCAAGATCGCGGCGCAAATGGCCGTTGATCAGGCTGGCGACCAGCCAGACCAGCAGCGTGGTGGTCAGCACCCAGGCGAAGAAGAAATGAACAACGCGCGCGGTGCCGAGATCGTAATAGGAAGGGATCGTCGCCCAGGACGGGAAGGCACGGGAGGTCTCCTGGCCGGCCGGACCCGACCAGCCGAGCACGCCAGTGGTATCGAAGCGCTTGCCGAAGATTTCGGTATAGCCGCGCGGGCCAGTCGCCGTATTCTCGGCGCCAATGGCGAAGACGGTGTTGTTGTAGCCAAAACCCGACTCCTTGCCGATGTAGAGCTGTGGGCGGGCGTTGAAGATCTGCAGGCCGGAAAGCAGCATGAAGAACAGCGCGATCGCCCACAGCCAATGCGTCAGCCGCGTCCAGCGCGACTGGCGATAGATCAGCGTCGCATCCGTCGAAGCAGCGCTATCTGCCTCGGTGCTGGCTTCGCCTCTGGCAACTGATTCCATGTTTTCCGTGCCTCCCTGCCAAGCGGTTCCGCATGGCCTGTCAGATCTCTTCTCCTCCCAATACGTCGCCAGCCTAAGCGATGTTTCACCCGATCACGGATTTATTACGGACTGCCGAGGCTGACGGCGAGGTTGACCGCGGCTGCCACGATGACCGTGTTGAAGAAGAACGACAGGATCGAATGCACAAGCACGACACGGCGCATTTGCGAGGTCGTGATGTTGGTGTCGGCGGTTTGGGCCGTCATGCCGATCACCGTAGCGAAATAGAGGAAATCCGAGCCTTCCGGCCGCTTGCCGCCCGGGAAGTCAAGGCCGCCGACCGGAATTTTCTTCTTTGTGTCGCCATCCATCGCATCGCCATCCAACCAGTAGATATGCGCGTAGTGAAGTGCCGCCATCGCATGGATGGTCAACCAGCCAAGCGGGATAGACAGCAGCGCCACCATAAGCTCGACGGTGTCCGCGCTCTTCTCCCTGTTGATCAATTGAAACAACGACATGATGGCAATAGCGACGACAATCAGCGTGACCGCGAAGATGGCCAGTACCGGCAGGTCCGTGTCGCCTGCATTCTTGCGCAGATAGCTGCCGGTAAGCCGCGGCATATGGGCGATGACAAGGACGAGATAGGCGGCAAAGAACACATTGGCGCCGATCGAATAGGCAAGCGGCGCACGCCAGACCAGCGCGGCGCCAAAGGCTGCCACGCCGATGCAGGCCGACACCGCGAACGGCGTGTGGCGTCGCATGGGCATCTTGGTCGGGGTACCAGTCGCCATGGCCTTCAGTCCGCAGACGCGGATTTCAGCGCCCGCCGTAGGATGCGGTCAAGCTCGCCGAGGAACCGCGAGCGGTCCTGCGGCGCGAAGCTCGAATTGTAGCCCTTGCTTTCGCCGGTCTCGCGCAGATGCTGCTTGAGATCGCGCATTGCCACCGCCATGCCGATCGTTTCAGGCGTAAACGGGCGTCCGGCCGGACCAAGTACGTGGGCGCCAAGCGCCACCGCGCGCGCGGCAAGCGGGATATCGGCGGTCACCACAATGTCGTTGGACCGGGCATTTTCGACGATCCAGTCGTCGGCGGCATCGGCACCCTTGGAGACGACGACATTGCGGACCATCGGATCGCGCGACGGACGCAAGCCGCCATTGGAGACGAAGGTGACGACGATGCCGTGCCGCTCAGCGACTTTTTCGACCTCGGCCTTCACCGGGCAAGCGTCGGCATCGACGAGAATAGCAGGTGCGGGCATCGTTGTTCCAAATGCGAAAGAGCCGGGCGGCGTCGCCCGGCTCGATCGATGATAGTCGAGCGGCTACTAGGCCGGCAACGCGCCGGATCTCTTGGCCGTCCAGGTGGCGATATAGTCCATCAGTCCTGGATTGAGGCAATCATAAGGTTCGAGCCCGATCGACTTCAGCTGTGACCTTATGCCGTCCATGCGGCTCGGATCGACACCGGACTCGATGATCGAGGAGACAAAGGCGGTGAAGCCCGGCGGCGACCAGCCGTCTTCCTGGAAGCGCTCGGGATGGATGAAGGACAGTCCCTTGAAAGCGTGGTCGCGCTCGACCGGGCCGTGCATGTGGACGCCGCAGCCGGTGCAGGCATGGCGCAGGATCAGCGCGCCCGGATCGACGATCTTCAGCTTGTCGCCGTTTTCGGTCACCGTCACGTCGTTTGTACCGGCAACCGCCACGACCGAGAACAGCGCGCCTTCCGGCTTCCAGCATTTGGTGCAGCCGCAGGCATGGTTGTGGGCGATCTGGCCCTTGACCTTCACCTTGACCGGGTTGCTGGTGCAGGCGCAGACCAGCGTGCCGCCGGCAAAATCGGCCTTTTCCCGTGGCAGTCCATTGTCGATTTTAGGATGCAGTTTTTCCGGCATTTTTGTCTCCTCCCTTGGTTCTATGCTGGTTCCGTTTCGATTACCGCTTCATTCTCCATACGGTGTTCTTGCTTGACGCGCTCTACCACCTTGAGCGCCTTACTCAGATATGTATCGCGCACGAGAAACGATATTTCTTCTCTGCCGCGGTCGATCTCATCGAGGTCGATGCGAACGCGGTTGTTATTCCTAAGCGCTACCCAAAGATGTTCGCCGAATTGCCAGCTCTGCATACTGAGCGACTCGCTGAAATTCGGATATCGGATCCGAACCCGGATCAGTACCTCCTTCAATAGACTACCACGCTCCTGATCGACTTGCCTTCATGCATCAGGTCAAAGCCCTTGTTGATGTCCTCGAGCTTCAGCGTGTGGGTGATCATCGGATCGATCTCGATCTTGC
>NZ_JAMYLV010000045.1:0-43060 GCF_040318195.1 Mesorhizobium sp. M1273
TGACAAACCGCTCAGCGGCAGCGCAAGATCGTTCATGGTGGGTGTGGTCTCCGGGAAATGGTTCGGATCGGCTTAAGCAACCAAATCCTACGTCATTTCAACGATCAGATCCCGAGCAGCCAGCCAGTATTCGACCGTCGCTGGCGCCTCCGCCCACTGAGGCCTTGTGCTTCCTCCAGCGAGTCAAGCCGATCACCATGCGTGTCGCCAGTTTTGGTGCTCACCCACGTGCCATTTGCGATCTTGTGTCGGTGAGAGCACCGCAAGCACCTCCCCTGCTAGAGGGCAAGGCGGCTTGCGTCGCCCGTGTTGTTACTATTCTTCGCTGTGGTCGGAGTTTTTTCCTTGGCTTCGGAATCGGGACATTCGGCTTTGCAAAAAAATAGGCCACCGTGGTCGATCGTCACGCCCCCGAGTTCGGCGGCACGATGGGACGACAACGGCAGCGCAAGCTCCATTTGCGCGAGGGGCTCGTCCCTTCAAATACTTGATGCATTTGCGCTTTGCGTACCTCCGTGCATGTTGCTCGATGCCAGGCGGAGACCTCTGTCTAAACGATCGCGCATCGATGCAACGCCCACGCGTAGATCGCCATCATCGCGGCGATCGCTTTGCCGCGATCGCCGCAGCCGTTTTCGAGCACGACAATCATGCCGGCGCTGTCGGCAGCGATGCGCATGCAAAAATTCACAGATGCATTCTGGCCAAATGCTAGCTGCCCAGCAAATGTCCGGCATTTCGCAAGGCCCCTAGGAAGAGACTGGCATGGCCGTTGGCATCGATCTTGGCCTGCATCGACAGGGGCATGCTGTGCCAGGTCTCCAAGGGCGCAATGAAATGTGAGAACGTACCGTTGACGATGCAATGGTGGGTAACAAGGCCCTGTCTGTCCAACGCCAGCACGCCGATCTGGTCGCCCTGATATCGGATGGCTGCGACCCGCTGGACCCCCGCATGACCGTCGACCCGCACGTCGAAAAGCAGGATGCCGCGGCTCCTGGTGGCTACCTCGGCGGCCTTTTCAGCGAAGCTTAAGGAGAGCGAGCGGACGCTTTCGACCGCCAGCTGTAAAACCATCAAATCCAGTTCATCCACTGCCATAAGGTACCTGCGCGCAACACATGGGTGATAGCAATCGACCACACCGCTTGTTCACAGATGTCGGTTCACGACCGATCATTCAGGCTGTTGCCGGACGTCCATTGACCGAGGGAGTGCTCCGGTTCGAACCGATCCTGAAGCGGAATGCGCTGGATCTACGGAACCCGAGGAGCAGGCCAGCCAAAGTTGCCGCGACAATTGATGTCGTGATCATTCCAGACATCTGCATCGGCGTCGCTGAACATCCTACTGGTAAGTTCGTTGTTTGCGGCAAGCCCATCCTTGGGCCGTCTAGTACCTGAAACCCTCGCGGTGGCGTCCCTCGAAGCTCGGGACCGCCGGGCGCTTGATCGTCGAGAACTTTGTTTACGAAGGTCGGGACCTCCTGCAGAGCTTATTCTGGTGCGCTCGCCTTTGAGCATTCCGCTGAAGCGTGACGTTTCGCTAGTCAGTGTTCCTTGCAGGCTCACCGCGAGGGCGCCTTGCACACAGCTGCACGTCAGCGCATGAAACTCGTCCCCCGTTCACTTCACAAAATGGATTTCCTGAAGTACTGGGAGCGCAGAGAAATCTCCGGTCGCAGCCTACCCGGTTAAAACAAGGACCCAAAAATGAAGACTCTCGTCGTCTGCTCCGGCGGATTGGACTCCGTTACCCTTGCTCACAAGGTGGCAGCGGAGCACGAACTCGCCGGCCTCCTATCTTTCGATTACGGCCAACGGCATAGGAAGGAATTGGGCTTCGCCGCCCTTTGCGCGGAGCGACTGAGCGTCCCGCACCGCGTCATCGACATCCACGAGATCGGCGGCGGCCTTTCCGGCTCCGCGCTGACCGATAATGTGGACGTGCCCGACGGGCACTACGCCGAAGACACGATGAAGGTCACGGTGGTGCCGAACCGGAACGCCATCATGTTGGCCATTGCCTTCGGCTTCGCCGCAGCGCACGGCGCTGAGGCGGTGGCGACGGCCGTGCATGGTGGGGATCATTTCATTTATCCCGACTGCCGTCCGGCCTTCATCGACGCTTTCCAGATGATGCAGGACCACGCGCTCGACGGCTACGCGGAGATTCGCATTTATGCACCCTATGTGAATCTCACGAAGGCGGACATTGTTAGGAATGGAGCAGCATACGGTACGCCGTTTGCGCAGACCTGGTCCTGCTACAAGGGCGCCGAGCGTCACTGCGGGAGGTGCGGGACCTGCGTCGAGCGGCGCGAGGCGTTTCATCTCTCTGGGCAGCCGGACCCCACCGACTACGAGGACTCCGACTTCTGGCTCGATGCGCTGCGAAGGAGGACCGCGTAATGTTCCGCATCACCAAGGAATTCCACTTCTCAGCCTCGCATCAGCTCACCTCGTTGCCACCCGATCACCAATGCGCGCGCCTGCACGGGCATAACTACATCGTTGAAGTGGAGCTTTCAGCGAATGGACTGAACGAGAACGGCTTCGTGCGCGACTATCACGATTTGGCGCCATTCAAACGCTACATCGACGAGAGCTTCGACCATCGACATCTCAACGACGTGCTGGGACATGAGCAAGTCACGGCGGAATATCTGGCCAGACATTTTTATGAATGGTGCAAGGCACGCCTGCGCGAAACCTCGGCCGTGCGTGTGAGCGAAACGCCGAAAACCTGGGCGGAATACCGGCCATGACCGATACGCATCCCGCAATCCGCGTGAGTGAGATTTTCGGGCCGACGATCCAGGGCGAGGGCGTGCTCATCGGTTTGCCGACGGTCTTCGTCAGAACCGGCGGGTGTGACTATCGCTGTTCCTGGTGCGACAGCCTGCATGCGGTGGACAATCAATTCCGCCATGAATGGGAGATGATGTCCATTGGCGCGGTGTGGCAAAACGTGCTTGCGCTTTCCGGTGGCCGCCCGCTGATGGTATCGCTGTCAGGCGGCAATCCGGCCATCCAGCCGCTCGGCGCGCTCATCGAGCGAGGCCATGGTGAAGGTTACCGTTTTGCGCTGGAAACCCAAGGTTCGGTGGCCAGGGACTGGTTTGCCGACCTTGACGTGCTAGTCCTCAGCCCAAAGCCGCCGTCAAGCCAAATGACGACCGATTGGGCCGCTTTCGAGGCGTGCCTCCAGGCGGCACAAGGCAGGCCGCAAGTCGTGCTCAAGCTCATTGTTTTCGACGAAAGTGACTACGCCTACGCGAAAGACGCCGCTGCGAGATTTCCGCGGCTTCCGATCTATCTGCAACCCGGCAATCACACGCCGCCACGCCCCGCAAATGAAGACGCGCCTGTCGACCTTGACGGAATATTGAAGCGCATGGAGTGGCTGGTTGATAGCGTGACCCGCGACAGGTGGTTCGAAGCCCGTGTGCTGCCGCAGCTGCACGTTATGCTCTGGGGTAACAAGAGAGCCGTGTAGCCTAGGCGCGCTTTTCACTGAAACTGCGCCGGCGGATATTCGGGTGGACGGGTTGTCCCACGCTTGACGGCGCTGCCGGGGTGCTTGCGGACTTCTGCCACCGGCACCAAGAGCGTGGCCAGCCGCTTACGACTCGGATTGTTGCCGAGGCTCGGTTTCGACGGGCGTCGGCCTGGCGCGAACCAATCAAAGGTCAGCGCGAGCTACGGGTGGATAGTATGGTGGTGCGATCCGGCGGCGCCTGCTGCAGCTGGCACGGTCCTTGCGGATTCTCGTTGCAAGGCCGAAGGGAGCTGTCGGCCGACAACCATGATCTGGCCAGGACGATTGTCGACTGCTTCCGATATAGAAAAGAGGCCGGACTCGACGTGGCGCTTTAGGGACTGCGAAATGGAATACGGCGCCGGAAGGCACGACCGGACGATATCGTTGCTATGCCAAGACACGTCTGGTCCGCTGGGAATCCTGTCTCGACACGACGGTCGCCGATCAACAATGAAAAACGTAGCGCAATCGGTTCACGATCGACTGAGAACCATGACCGTTCCTCTGCGGTGCTCAGACTGCCGCTGAGTGCCTGGCCGTTCCACTTTCGAAATATTTGTCGAACTTTGCCGCGATGCTCCTGACAAAGGGCCGGCTTTCCGCAGGCACGACGAAGCGGTCACCATCAAGTTCAAGCAACCGCGCAGGATCTTGGAGGGCCGTGGAACTCGCTCGGACGAGAAGTCTTTGGCCGGCTTTGCCAAAGCGCTCCACCAGTACGATCGCCGAGAAGCCGAAGTCACACATCAGCCGCTCGATGATCCAGCCGCGAACACGGTCGTCTTCGGAAAGCGCAATGCCGCGGACCGCAGCCAGCCCGCCGTCTTCGACCATGCGCCCATACTCGGCGGTCGAAGGCATGTTTTGTGCATAGCCTTGCCGAAACTGGCTGATGGACGATGGGCCGAGGCCGATCAATGTCTCGTAGCGGTCCTCGGTGTAGCCTTGGAAGTTCCGGTGCAAAGTCCCGGCGCGGGCCGCAAGCGCCAGCGCATCGCCCGGTTTGGCGAAATGGTCGAGGCCGATTGCTTCGTATCCCTGGTCCACGATCGCCCGCGCCGCGAGTTGCGATTGAGCAAACCGCTCCTCTGGCCCTGGCAGCCACGCCTCGTCGATCATCGTCTGATGTTTCTTGAACCACGGCACATGGGCGTAGCCAAAAAGCGCAATCCGATCCGGTTCCAGGGTCAGTGCCTGTGCAACCGTGGAGGCGACGCTCTCCCTGGTCTGATGCGGCAGGCCGTAGAGCAGATCGAGATTGACGGATTCGACGCCGCGCGAACGAACGCCATCAACAACCGTCTTGGTCTGCAGAAAGCTCTGCTCGCGGTTGATCGCTTTCTGCACCTTCGGGTCGAAATCCTGGACGCCGAGGCTCGCCCTTGTCATGCCGATTTCGGCAAGTGCATCGAGGCGGGCATCGTCCATATCGTTCGGTTCGATCTCAACGCTGATCTTTGCACCGGGCAGAAACGTGAAGCTGTTGCGCAGGACGGTTCCCAGCGCCACGATATCTTCCGGTTTGAGCATCGTCGGCGAACCGCCGCCGAAATGGACGGCACGCACGCGGCCCTTGCCTGCGACAAGACTGGAGACGGTTGCGATCTCGGCATGCAGTGAGCGCAGATATGTGGTCACTGGTTCGTAGTGGCGTGTCTGCTTGGTGTGGCAAGCGCAGAACCAGCAAAGCTTGTCGCAATACGGGATGTGCAGATAGAGCGAGATCTCATCGCCATCGTTGAGCGCCTGCAGCCAGCCACGACAAATTGCAGCATCAATGCCGGTATGAAAATGCGGCGCGGTCGGATAACTGGTATAGCGCGGGACGTTCTCGCCAAGTCTGGCAGCTAGCTCCAGTCGCATGTCGTGGTCCACCGTGTTTGCGTCGCCGGAACTGTGGATGCTTGGATGAGCCTAAGCCCTGATTTCGATCAACCTTCAGCACGGACAAACTGCCGCAAGGATTTTTCTACCGTCGATTGCTATCCTGCCCGCACTGGACCGGTAGAGCGATCGAATGACATTACGGCAGGACATTCACAGTTCCGGCATTCCCGTTCTTTGCCTGTCTTGCGAGGCACGGCACCGCGGTGTCTGTGGTGCGCTCGAACCGGACCATTTGGCTCAGCTCGCCAAGACGTCGTCGCGGCACAATATCGAGCCGGGGGTCGAACTGATCGGCGACGCCGAGGCGGTCGACTGTTATTCAAACCTGCTTTCAGGCGTGGTGAAGCTCACGAAGAGCCTTTCGGACGGCCGCCAGCAGATCGTCGGTCTCCAGTTCGCGCCGGATTTTCTGGGACGGCCCTTCAAGATGAAAAGCGCGATCAATGCGGAAGCGGCAACAGCTGTCTCGCTATGCTCGTTTCCGAGAGCGGCCATCGAACGGATGATGAAGGAATCACCGGAATTTGTGCATCGCCTGTTCAAGCAGGCGCTGAACGAACTCGACGAGGCACGCGAATGGATGGTGACTCTGGGGCGCAAGACCGCACCGGAGAAGGTGGCGAGCTTTCTCCTCCTGATCGCCCGGAACATCGATTCCAGTGTTGACCCGGCGGCTAGGTCGGCGTGCTTCGAGCTGCCGATGACGCGTGCCGACATCTCTGATTTCCTTGGAATTACAAACGAGACCGTGAGCCGTCAGCTGACCAGCCTGAGAATGGACGGCGTGATTCGGATCGAGAACAACCGCCGTGTCACCGTGGACAGCATGAGCCGGCTGGAACGGCGCTGCGGCGGCCGAGGCGCAACCGCCGTTTGAATGACACCGAAGCTGCATGGCCTACGTCACTTATTTCGTTCGGGGCAGGGCATGCTCGCGTTGGGCTTAGAAGAAGCCGCATAGCGACAGCCCGCTCTCCATCCGACCGCCTGAGCCAGGTGTGTTTCGGCCAACTCGTCGGCGAAGCATCCATCCTCGAGGTGCTCGACGTGCAATCGGCTGTTCCAGGCAGGATTGCACTCGGCCGAAGTCAATACGCCTCATACGCAGGGGAAAATCGCCGTCTCTCCGAACCATGAATGTCACGAAGGCAGCGCAACGCTGGCGCTGGATGTCCCAAGGCATTCACCCGGCCCGACCGGGGACGCGGGGCCTGTCCATAAGCGTGGCGGCCGGTGCTGCGCTTCCACATTCGATCGCCACAGTCTGATCGCACCGAACTCGATGCTGCTCGAAGCAAAATCGTGCGGCTCTGACATGGATCAGGGCGAGCAGGCCACGGCTGCGCAATAAGGCACTGCGGTGGCGCCCGCCGGAATTGGAAATCGGGGCTTGCGATGAAATTCGGCACAGAGATCGTCCTTCTAAGCCTGTTTGCGTTTGCGGCCCTGGTGGCTGCCGGCTTCGGCGCAGATGAACCTTTTCGCCGGCATATGTGGGTTTTGTTCTTCGCCGTGGCTGGCTTCACTACGATTCTGTTGCGCAACACGGAGTTCAAGCCGGCAGTTCCGATCGACCCGTCCGCCTACATGGATGGGCCGATCCGCTACGGTGCCATCGCCACCGTATTCTGGGGCGTCGTCGGCATGCTGGTCGGCGTGGTCATCGCCCTGCAGCTCGCCTACCCCGATCTCAACATCCAGCCCTGGTTCAATTTCGGCCGACTGCGGCCTTTGCATACCTCCGGCGTGGTTTTTGCCTTCGGCGGCAATGCACTCATCTGCACGTCACTTTATGTCGTGCAGCGGACCTGTCGTGCCAGGCTGTTCGGCGGCGATCTCGCCTGGTTCGTGTTCTGGGGCTATCAGCTGTTCATCGTCATGGCGGCAACCGGCTACCTGCTCGGTATCACCGAGAGCCGCGAATACGCCGAGCCCGAATGGTATGTGGACCTGTGGCTGACCATTGTCTGGGTCGCCTATCTCATCCTGTTCCTCGGCACGATCCTGAAGCGCAAGGAACCGCACATCTATGTCGCCAACTGGTTCTATCTTGCCTTCATCGTGACCATCGCAATGTTGCATGTGATCAACAACCTGTCGATGCCGGTCTCCTTCCTGGGCTCCAAGAGCTATTCAGCCTTCTCCGGCGTACAGGACGCCCTGACGCAATGGTGGTACGGCCACAACGCCGTCGGCTTCTTCCTCACCGCCGGCTTCCTCGGGATGATGTATTATTTCGTGCCCAAGCAAGCCAACCGACCGGTCTATTCCTACCGGCTGTCGATCATCCACTTCTGGGCTTTGATCTTTCTCTACATCTGGGCCGGTCCGCACCACCTCCACTACACCGCCCTGCCGGACTGGGCCCAGACGCTCGGCATGGTGTTCTCGATCATGCTCTGGATGCCCTCGTGGGGCGGCATGATAAACGGCCTGATGACGCTCTCGGGCGCCTGGGACAAGCTGCGCACCGACCCGATCATCCGTATGATGGTGATGGCCATCGCCTTCTACGGGATGTCGACCTTCGAAGGCCCGATGATGTCAATCAAGGCCGTCAACTCGCTCTCGCACTACACCGACTGGACCATCGGTCACGTCCATTCGGGCGCGCTCGGATGGGTTGGCATGATCTCGTTCGGCGCGATTTATTTCATGGTCCCGAAGTTATGGAATCGCGACCGGCTTTATTCGCTGCGGCTCGTCAACTGGCACTTCTGGCTGGCGACGCTTGGGATCGTCGTTTACGCCGCGGTGATGTGGGTCTCCGGCGTCATGCAGGGCCTGATGTGGCGCGAATACAACGAGCAGGGCTTCCTGGTCTACTCCTTCGCCGAAACCGTCGCCGCCATGCATCCCTACTACATCATGCGTGCCATCGGCGGCGCGATGTATCTGTCGGGCGCCCTCATCATGGCCTGGAACATCGCCATGACCATCCTCGGCTACCAGCGCGAGGAGGATCCGATGCCGCGCTCCATCCCCGCCCTCCAGCCTGTGCGATCAGGAGCCAGAAAATGGGCCTGACGGACAGACACGCGGTCATCGAGAAGAACGCCACACTTCTTCTCCTCGGGTCCCTGCTGGTCGTAACAATCGGCGGTATCGTCGAGATCGCGCCGCTCTTCTATCTCGACAACACCATCGAGAAGGTGGAAGGCATGCGGCCCTATTCGCCGCTCGAGCTCGCCGGGCGCAACATCTATGTGCGTGAGGGCTGTTACCTCTGCCACAGCCAGATGATAAGGCCGTTCCGCGACGAGGTCGAGCGCTACGGCCACTATAGCCTGGCGGCCGAGTCGATGTACGACCACCCGTTCCAGTGGGGCTCGAAGCGCACCGGGCCGGATCTCGCCCGGGTCGGCGACCGCTACTCGAACGGATGGCACGTCCAGCATCTCACCGAGCCGCGTTCGGTGGTGCCGGAATCGATCATGCCGAGCTACGCGTTCCTGAAGGACATGCCCATCGAGGTGAAGGATTTCTCGACGCATCTGATCGCCAACAGCCGTGTCGGTGTGCCCTATTCAGACGACATGATCGCTCATGCCAATGCCGATCTCATGGCGCAGGCCGATGCGAATGCCGACACATCGGGCCTGGAGAGACGCTATCCGAAAGCCAAGGTTGGGGACTTCGACGGCGATCCGCAGCAGGTCACCGAAATGGATGCGCTGGTCGCCTATTTGCAGATGCTCGGCACGCTGGTCGATTTCAGGACCTATGACGAAGCCGCCGGTTACCGCTGAGGAGAATGGCGATGACCTACAATTTCATGCGGGAGTTTGCCGACAGCTGGGGCCTGCTTGCTATGGCGCTTTTCTTCCTCGGATGCGTTGCCTTTGCACTTCGTCCCGGCAGCCGCAGGCAAGCCGAGAGAGCCGCTCACATTCCTCTCAAGGACGACTGATCATGGGCAGCGAGCATATCGACGAGGTTTCGGGTATCTCGACGACCGGCCATGAGTGGGACGGCATCAAGGAATTCAACAACCCGCTTCCGCGCTGGTGGGTCATCACCTTCTACATCACCATTGCCTGGGCGATCGGCTACACCGTCGTCTATCCGGCATGGCCGATGCTGACTTCCGCGACCAGGGGTGTGCTGGGGTATTCGAGCCGCAGGGACGTCAAGAATGAACTGGCGGCGGCCGAAGTGGCCAAGGGTAAATTTGTCGCTGCCATTCAGGCGAAGACCGTCTCCGAGATTACTGCCGACGATACGCTACGCGAATTCGCCGTCGCCGCAGGTGGCGCCGCGTTCAAGGTCAATTGCGTGCAGTGCCATGGCTCGGGCGCTCAAGGGTCCAAGGGTTTTCCCAACCTAAACGACGACGATTGGCTGTGGGGTGGCAACGCCGAACAGATCCAGCAGACGATTGCGCACGGCATCCGCTTCGCATCAGACCCGGATACGCGCCTGTCGGAAATGCCTGCTTTTGGCGACATCATCACGACGGATCAGATCAAGCAGGTCGGCGCCTATGTCGCAAGCCTCTCCGATCCTGTTCAGGACACAAGCCTGATCGAACTCGGCGCCAATGTTTTCGCCGAGAATTGTGCGGCCTGTCATGGTGAGAATGCAAAGGGCAACAGAGAGCTCGGCGCACCCGACCTGACCGACGCGATCTGGCTATACGGGTCTGGCGAAACAGCCATCGCCGCGCAGGTCCGCGCGCCGAAGCACGGCGTCATGCCGGCCTGGATCGGGCGTCTCGGCGAGATCAAGGCCAAGGAACTCGCGGTCTATGTCCATTCGCTTGGTGGCGGAGAATAGGTACGCAGCCTATTCTCGTCCTCCCCCCCACCGCCAAGCGACGAGGCCCGGCGCGAGCCGGGCCTCGGCATCATCCAGAAACCGATGGGTCGCTGGTGACTGGAGCTTCTCGTGCTCGATAACACGCAAATAGAACGGCTCGAAGCCAATGCGGTCAACTCCGCCAAGACCCGTCAGCCGCTCTATGCCGCACGCAAGAAGATCTTCCCGGCCCGGGCCTCTGGCAGTTTCCGCCGCTTCAAGTGGTCGGTGATGGCAATCACGCTGGGGATCTACTACCTGACGCCCTGGCTGCGGTGGGATCGCGGGCCATTTGCCCCGGACCAGGCCGTGCTGGTCGATCTTGCCAACCGCCGCTTCTATTTCTTCTTCATCGAGATCTGGCCGCAGGAATTCTATTATGTGGCCGGCCTGCTGGTCATGGCCGGTATCGGCCTTTTCCTGATCACATCCACCGTCGGCCGGGCCTGGTGCGGCTATACGTGCCCGCAGACCGTGTGGGTCGATCTGTTTCTGGTCGTCGAGCGAGCCATCGAGCGCGACCGCAACGCGCGCATCAAGCTCGATGCCGGTCCCTGGACTGCGCGCAAACTCGTGCTGCGAACATCGAAACACGCCATTTGGCTGGTCATAGGGGTGCTGACCGGCGGCGCCTGGATCTTCTATTTCGCCGATGCGCCGACGCTGCTTGGGGAACTCTTCACCGGCACCGCCGCCCCCGTCGCCTACATCACCGTGTCCGTGCTGACGGCGACGACCTATACGTTCGGCGGGCTGATGCGCGAGCAGGTCTGCACCTACATGTGCCCATGGCCGCGCATCCAGGCGGCCATGCTCGACGAGAATTCCCTCACCGTCACCTATAATGACTGGCGCGGCGAACCGCGCTCGCGTCACGCCAAGAGGGTCCTTGCCGCCGGGCAGCCCGTCGGCGACTGCGTCGACTGCAATGCCTGTGTCGCGGTGTGCCCGATGGGGATCGACATTCGTGATGGCCAGCAGCTTGAATGCATCACCTGCGCGCTCTGCATCGATACCTGTGACGGTATCATGGACAAGCTCGGCAGGGAGCGCGGACTGATTTCCTATGCGACGCTGGCCGACTACAACGCCAATATGATGCTGGCGACCCCGGGCGGCTCCGGTTCAGTCAACCCGTCACTGGTCAGGAACGCTGACGGCCTGTTCTCCGACAAGGTGGCCCGTTTCCATATCCGCAAGATCTTTCGCCCGCGCACCTTCATCTACATGGGCGCCTGGTCGGCGGTCGGTCTCGCGCTGCTCTATTCGCTGCTGACCCGCGAACGGCTCGAATTGAATGTCCTGCACGATCGCAACCCGCAGTTCGTGACGCTGTCCGACGGTTCGATCCGCAATGGCTACACCGTCAAGCTGCTCAACATGATCCCCGAACCAAGAACGATCATTGTCACGATGCAGGGCCTGCATGGAGCCGAAATGAGCGTTGTCGGCATCGACCTGCCGGCGGATCGCTCCTTTGCCATCCCGGTCGAACCCGACCGGCTGAAGATGCTCAAGGTTTTCGTGCGTGAGCCGGCAGATCAGGTTCGGGGTGCAGCGCAAAGCTTCAAGTTCCGGGTCGAAAACAAGGCAACGTTCGAGTCGGACGAATACACGGCCACTTTCAACGCACCGGAGATCGCCAGATGAGCGACACCTCGCGACAATCCCGCGAATTCACCGGCAGGCATATGCTGTTCACCATCCTTGGCTTCTTCGGCGTGGTCATAGCGGTCAATCTCACGATGGCGACGCTCGCCAACACGAGCTGGACCGGCCTTGTCGTCGAAAACACCTATGTGGCGAGCCAGCAATTCAACAAAAAGGCCGAGCAAGGGCGAGCTCAGGCAGCCCTCGGCTGGACTGGCAAACTGACCATCGCAGGCGGTGAGGTCCGCTACAGCCTCACCGATGCTGGCGGCAAGACGGTTGCCGTGCATGGCGTCAAGGTGCTGTTTCGTCATCCTGCCTACGAGGCCGAGGACAAATCCGTCACTCTTGCCGCTGCCTCCGGTCAGATATTCGCCGCGCACCACATCCCCAAGGATGGCGTCTGGATCGTCGAAATCGACGCCGATGCGAGCCTTGCGGAACCCTATCGCGACGTTCGCCGGATCGTGATTTCCCGCGGGGCGCTGCAATGAGCTGCTGCGCGCCAGGCGCCGAAATGGCATTGGACCTGGAAAAGGTCACACTGGTCCTGCCTTCTGCCCAGGAAATCAGACTGGCGAGCCGCTCGATTGGCGAAAATCTTCGCCAGACCGACCTCTCGGTGCCGGCTGTGCATTGTGCCGCCTGCATCCAGACGATCGAGACGGCGATCGGCAAGCTGGATTGCGTCGAAGGCGCTCGTGTCAATCTTTCGACGAAACGTGTTTCGGTCCGGTGGCGCGGCGACGAGGTTCCGCCATTCGTCGCCACACTTGGACGGCTGGGCTATGGCGCGCACCTGTTCGATCCCGAGGCTGATGGGAAGAACAAGACGCTCTCGGAACTGATCCGCGCCGTCGCGGTCGCCGGCTTTGCGGCGGGTAACATCATGCTGCTATCAGTCTCCGTCTGGTCCGGCGCGCAAGGCGCGACCCGCGACCTGTTCCATTGGGTCTCGGCCTTGATTGCCATTCCTGCGCTCGCTTTCGCCGGCGGCATCTATTTTCGCTCGGCCTGGAATGCGCTGCGCCACAGCCGCATGAACATGGACGTGCCGATCGCGGTCGGGGTATCGCTCGCTTACGCCATGAGCCTCTACGAGACGATCAACCATGGCGACCATGCTTATTTCGACGCGTCGGTGTCGCTGCTGTTCTTTCTGCTGATCGGCCGCACGCTGGATCACGTGATGCGGGAACGGGCGCGGACGGCCGTGAACGGACTGGCTCGGCTGGCGGCGCGCGGCGCCATGGTGCTGCGCGAGGATGGTTCGCGCGACTACTTGCCGGTTGGCGAGATCGAACCAGGAATGGAGCTCTTGATTGCGGCTGGCGAGAGGGTGCCCATCGACGGCAGGATCATTGGCGGGGCATCGGATCTCGACTGTTCCCTGGTTTCCGGGGAAAGCACGCCCAGAACGGTGGGCCCGGGGGCGCAGGTCCAGGCCGGTACACTCAATCTCACCGGTCCGCTGACCATCGAGGCGACGGCCGCCGCGAAGGATTCCTTCCTGGCCGAAATGGTTCGGCTGATGGAAGCGGCAGAGGGCGGCCGCGCCCGCCATCGCAGGATCGCCGATCGCGTCTCCGCGCTCTATGCCCCCGTGGTCCACCTCACCGCCTTTGTGACGTTCCTCGGCTGGATGGCGGCGACCGGCGACTGGCACCGGGCAATAACAATCGCCATCGCCGTTTTGATCATCACATGCCCGTGCGCGCTCGGTCTCGCCGTGCCGATCGTGCAGGTGGTCGCTGCGCGGCGGCTGTTTGAAAGCGGCGTCATGGTCAAGGACGGCTCCGCCATGGAGCGCCTGGCGGGGATCGACACGGCATTGTTCGACAAAACCGGCACGCTTACGCTCGGACTGCCAAGGCTGATCAATGCGCCGTCGATCGATCCGACGATGCTCGCCATGGCGGCCGAGATGGCAGCGCATTCCCGCCATCCCTTTTCGAAGGCAATCGCTGGCAATGCAGCCTTTGCCGGCCAGCCGAAACTCGCATCCGTCAGCGAGCATCCGGGCTTCGGCATCGAAGCCATCGCCGAGGGCAGTACCTGGCGGCTGGGTCGCCGCGGATGGGGTGAGTGGAAAGCCCGGACCGGCGGCGAAGGCAAACAAGGCTATGGCGGAACCGTTCTGACGAAGGACGGGGTCATTGTCGCGACTTTCGATTTCGAGGATGAGCTGCGTGCCGATGCCAAGGCGGCCATCGAGCAACTGAACGGCGCCGGCGTGTCGGTGGAGATGCTGTCGGGCGACACAGAAGCTGCCTGCGGCGAAGTCGCGGAAGCACTGGGCGTCGAGCGCTTCGTTCCCGCGTTGCTTCCCTCCGGGAAGGTCGATCACATCGAAGCATTGACGCGAACTGGCCACAAGGTGCTGATGGTCGGCGATGGGCTCAACGACACGCCTGCATTGGGCGCCGCACACGTTTCGATCGCTCCGGCCACGGCGGCGGATATCGGTCGCAACGCCGCGGATTTCGTGTTCCTGCGTAAAAGTCTTCTGGCGGTCCCACTTGCTTTAGACATTTCGCGGAAGGCCGGACGGCTGATCCGGCAGAACATCGCCATCGCGATCGTTTACAATGGCATCGCCATGCCGGTCGCCATTCTGGGGCACGTTACGCCACTGATCGCTGCAGTCGCAATGTCCGCCTCCTCCCTCCTGGTCATCGGCAATGCGCTACGCCTGCAAGGTTTCGTGTCACATGCATCGGTGCAAGATGCCCGACATGACAGGCGCTCCGACATTGGCGCACTGGCACAATCCTCATGAGGACGCTCGCCTACCTCATACCTGTGGCCCTGTTCCTCGGAGCGCTTGGGCTGGCGGGGTTCCTGTGGGCCTTGAGGAGCGGCCAATATGAAGATCTCGATGGCGCCGCCGAGCGGATCCTGATCGACCGCGACGAGCCACGCAGTTGACCCAGCCTGCCCTGCGAGGACTCGCTCGAATATTTTCCGCGGTTCCTTCGCGTCATGCCGATTTCGGCGCGCGACGGGTGCGAACGGATCAGCCAGAATACGTTGCCGAACTTTCGGCCAGGAAAGGGCCGCACCGAACGGGAAGCCGGCCATTCCATGATGACCTGACCAGACCATCGCGTGGCGATCGACCAGTCGACCGTGAACCCGCCGTTGCCGCGTTTATCGAGCCTGGTTGATCCACATCAGGGTTATCTCTTCATCGGCATGGTTTCATTAGCCATTTTTCAACGGAGAACGGATGTCTAACGGACGGTTAGGTCGCGTGGAGACGCTTGGGGAGATGAGCCGCAAACCGTGGATCGATTGCGATGCGTTCCAGTGCCCTTCGTCGCAGGTAGCCGACGCTATGGCGGCACGCTGATGGCCGGCTCTGTCGACAGATTCGACGTTATTGTCGTCGGAGCCGGGCCGGTCGGACTTTCCTTCGCCGCATCGCTTGCCCAGAGCCGACTCAAGGTGGCAGTGGTTGAACGGCAGTCGCACGAAAGCCTGGCGAATCCGGCTTTCGACGGTCGCGAGATCGCGCTGACCCACGCATCGGTTGGAATCCTTCGCGAGCTCGGCGCCTGGGATGCCATCCCCGCTTCGGACAAATCACCGCTACAAGGCGCGCGCGTGCTCAACGGATCGAGCCCTTTCGCCCTGAGCTTCGATTCTCCCAGCGGATCTGGGGAACCACTCGGAATTCTGGTCCCAAATTGTCGGATCCGCGACGCCCTGTTCAAGCTTGTCCACTTCCAGGATCATGCCCAGCTGCTGTGCGGCCGCTCGGTCGTCAATGCAACAACCAGCCACAAAGAAGCAGTCATAACGCTCTCTGATGGCAGGCAATTGGCCGCTCGGCTGCTCGTTGCAGCGGATTCGCGTTTATCCGCGACGCGCGACCTGCTCGGCGTTGGCGCCGACATCAATCGGCTTGGCAACTCCATGCTGATTTGCCGGGTGAGGCACGAGCGCGCCCATCTCCAGATCGCGGTCGAATGGTTCGATCACCATCAGACGATAGCGATGTTGCCACTCATGGAAGGCGTGTCGTCGCTGCTTCTCACTTTGCGCTCAAGCGAGGCCGACAGACTGCTTGCTGTCGACGACGATTTGTTCCTCATGGAATTGACGAGCCGGTGTCGAGGACGCTTCGGAGAGATGACCTTGGCAAGCACCCGCCATGCCTATCCGCTGGTCACGACCTGGGCGCACAAGTTCTGGGCTCCGAGTGCGGCACTGATCGGCGATGCTGCCCTCGGCATGCACCCGGTGACCGCGCATGGCTTCAACATCGGCCTCAGTGGCCAGAAGCAACTCGCCGATGGAATCCTGGCGGCATGTCGCGAGCGCCGCCACATTGCTGATCCCGACATGCTCGGCAGATACGAAAGCCGACTGCGCCTGTCGGCGGCACCGCTCTATCATGCCACCAACATGCTTGTCGGTCTCTACTCAGGCGAGCACCCGGCGGCACGGCTTGCAAGACATGCGGGGCTCCGCTTTGCCCAATATCTTCCCTTTGTCCGCCATGGCATTTCGGCCATGCTCAGGCGGTGAATCGGCAGATAGCCCTGCCGCTCTGGAACGCTGTCTCGGCGCGGCTTCCTTTTGTCTCTGACGTTGCCGATCCTGGCATGATTCGGATCAAGAAACGCGCGCGGACGAGACCTTGATGATCAGCCGGCAATCCTCAGAGCAGACCTGCGACCCGAAGCCATGGTGAGCGC
The DNA here is from genome assembly GCF_040318195.1 of Mesorhizobium sp. M1273. Classification (NCBI taxonomy): domain Bacteria; kingdom Pseudomonadati; phylum Pseudomonadota; class Alphaproteobacteria; order Hyphomicrobiales; family Phyllobacteriaceae; genus Mesorhizobium; species Mesorhizobium sp. M1273. The sequence continues at coordinate 16,581 of NZ_JAMYLV010000045.1, forward strand.
ACTGGCTACCCCCCCTGGATAGTTAACCCGTCCTTCAGCGGGCTTGGGGTAGGCTTGGTCCTCGCGAACAACGATGGGAAGCAAGCTGGTCCGTTCATGGCCCCCCTAAAGGAAGAAGAATCGCTGCAGGCCAAAATCCGTCAGGATCAGCTTGCTGACCTGAGGACCGGTCGCGAACCCGCGCTAGCAAGGCCGCGTCCGACCACGGCGCCTGTCCCACGAAATGCAGCAGAGACTGATGCTTGACCGACACCCGCGACGGCGCCGTGACGGCCGCCAACGGCTCCACGCTCTTGCGCTCTATCGGCATCAGAAGTCCGAGGCAATAATCGTTCAGCGGCTCAGCTCGGTCGGCGTGGCCGATCCCCCCCGATCAAAGCATCGACATAGGCGTCGACCGCGGCTTCACTCTCGGCTGTCCAGTCGGTCATGGCGGGGCGCTTCCCTGATCACCAAGCAGCACCCTAACAAATCCGCGACCAGCGCGAATCCCCCCGCAGCCCCGACTTTCTGACTCAGTAAGACTAGCAGCTGTTGAAGAAGTCTGACGTATTGCCTTGAGGATGGCCTCGTCGCCGTTGTGGTAGGCGAATGTGATCTCGATCGAGCCGTCGTCGAGCAATTCGGCATAGCCATCGCCTGTGACTTCATCCATCTCGTCACACCCGCCCCATGTGAAGTGAACTATCGAGGGGCTGTAGCTCAGATCGAGGCCGGCTTGCAGGGCACCAAAGGCGATCTCGCCGTTGTTGTCGGGTCCGACGGCGATGGTTGCGGGTCCACCGAGGTTCAGGTAACCGCGATCCCACAGATCGGCTTCGATGATCCGCCAGCGGCCGATCAGTTGCCAGCCCGCGGGCGCGGTCATTTCGACGCCGCCAAGAGCTTGGCACCCGCACCAGATTGTAGGCGGCGGCCGCGAAGGTGAAGGCCCACCCAACGCGGTCGCGGCCGCGCAATTTGGTCTTCTCCTGCCCAGCGACGGTTTTGATCCAGCCGAACGCCTCTTCGATGCGCTTTCTGATGCGCTGGCTGACGGCATAGCCACCGTGGCGCGTGGTGCGGCGATCGATCGCCGAACGACGGCCGTTCGTGTTCTGCGCTACGTGGGGTGTCACCTTCATCGAGCGCAACTCATTGACGAAGTCCTCTGCGTCATAGGCCTTGTCGGCGCTGAGCGTGATCGCCCGCGGCCGGTCGGCACGAGGTTCGATCATGTGCAGGGCCGCCACCCGCTCGGCATGTCCGTCGGCCAGCGTCAGACAGGCTTCCACCAGCAGGCCGTGGCGGTTCTCCATCAACCCATGTCCCATGAAGCACAACCTGGCCTCCTTGCCCCGCCCTTTGCGGTAGAGCCTGGCGTCGGGGTCGGTAGTCGAGGTGTGCGTCTCGTTCGATCGCCTCTCGCCGTGGAAGTCCGCTTCCGCATTGCGTCCGCCGCCGTCTGCCGGCGGTTCGCCATGACGCCGCTTGGGCCGCCCTTTGGCTTGACGCTCTTCATCGAAGCCCAGGCCTCGATCAGCGTGCCGTCGATCGAGAAGTGATCCGTGGACAGGAGCTTCTTGACTTTGGGTTGCGCCAGCACGGCCGCCAGGAACTTCGCCGCGATATCGCCCTCCAGCAGCCGGTCACGGTTTTTGGAGAACACCGAATGGTCCCAGGCTGCGTCGTCGACGCCGATGCCGACGAACCAGCGGAACAGGAGGTCGTATTCCAACCGTTCCATCAAAAGCCGCTCCGAGCGGATCGAATAGAACGCCTGCAAAAGCATCGCCCGCAGCAGCTTCTCCGGCGGGATAGATGGCCGTCCGATCGGCGAATATAGCGCCGCGAACTCACGCTCCAGCGTCGACAGGGCTTCAGTCACGATCGTCCGGATCGTCCGCAATGGATGATTGCGCCGAACCCGGACTTCAAGGTCCACGTAGCTTATATGAGGAGTGTCAAGGCCTTTAGGGCTCCGCTTTTTTGGGTCCGTTGGTTTTACGGTATCCATGGTCTGAGCCCGATTGCATGACGCGGCTCGTTTCCCGAGCCAGATCCAACTTATAAACGGTCGCTGTTCGAAACAGCGGCACCAACATCCCGCTTGCGGCGGACAGGGGCTCAGGAAGACGAGACCATTCTGAGACAACGGCGATTGAAGCCACGCTACGTGCCGGTTCGTCCACCTCGGATCCGCCAGGACTGATCAGATCCTGGAAGATGGCAGAATTCGATGGGTGTAGCGCATCAGGCGACCGTCATGATCGCTCCCTCGATGACAACGCCGGCGTTAATGTATTTCCACAGCGCCACGAGCAGCTTGCGGGCCAGCGCCACGATCATTGTCTTCTTCAGCCGGCCGTTGTTCTGCTTCACCCGCTCCTTGAACCATAAGGTGAGCGCTGACTGCGGTTGATGGCGCACCCATAGCCAGGCCATCTGGACCAGCGTCGTTCGCAGAGTCGGATTGCCAGATTTCGACACCCCCTGCTCGTGATCGATCGCCCCACTCTTCCAGGGCGTCGCCGCCAGGCCGGCATAGGCGGCAACCTGACGTCGGTTGTCAAAATGACGCGACAGCCCCTCCGACCAGAGGACAATGGCGAACTCCGGCCCGATGCCTTTCAGGTTGAGCAGCATCGCCGGTGCTGGCGAGACGGCCTGCGCAGCAGCGAGCATGGCATCGCGTTCGGCCTCGACCGCCTTGATCTGCTCCAGTAGCAGTTCCAGTCGATCGAGTTCCCGGCCGATCTGCGCCTTCAAATGTGCGGGCAAGGGCCGGCCGTCGCCGGTCTGAAGCGCCGCCAGTTGCTTGCGCCGATCGCGGCGCAACGGCTCGTAGCCGGATACGCCCTGGCTGAACAGCAGGCCCTTGATGCGGTTGACGTGGCGCACGCGCTCGTTCGTCAATGCCTTGCGCTCACGCGAGATGCGGCGGCGGTCCTCTTCCTCGGGCATCGGTACCCGTAGCATCGCGCACACCCGCGGTTCACCCCGCTTATAGGCCAGCAATGCCCGAACCAGCGCCTCGCCGTCGATCTTGTCGGTCTTTGCCCGGCGCCGCCGGCGCGCGGTCGCAATCGACGCCGGATCGACGACGTGGCTTTCGATCCCCTCGGCCTGTAGCACGCGGTGGATCCAGAAGCCGTCGAGCCCGGCCTCCTGGATCACGATGATCGGAAAGTGCCGCCCGGTCCGCGCTTGCGCCTTCCTGTTGAGCTCGGCAAATCGCGCCAGCATGCCGGCGACATCGCCGGCCGCCACCGAATGTTTCGACATCTTCTCGCCGCCACCCGGCGACAGCGAGGTGATCAACCATTTCGAGCGACTCAATTCCAACGAGACGAAAATTGCGCCAAGATCGGTGCGGATAGCGGTCGGCGCTTTGGGTTGGTGAGCTGCTACGGGCATGCTTGCCTCCAGGGTAAGGTGTTGATTACGCGACCTGACCTTGCCACAGCGCAGGTCGTTATCCACCCTCCTCATAGGATCTGAAAAGTTCGCCAGTTCCATCGTCGCCGCCGCGCACTCGCCACTTCCGAATCCCTTCGGAGCCAGTGAATCATTGCTGCGGTCCGGTGGCGAGGGCCTTTTTCAACAGCCCGCTAGCTCAAATCAAGTCACCAACGTATCTCATTTCACAATGCTCGGACCGCACGGTGCCAACAGTATTATCGAGATGCGGATAGCTTTTTTGTTGCGGCCACCGTTGGGCAGGATCTAAGTGTTCGGCTCTGGGAGTGGGGGCATAATTGTCAGAATCCGAAAAGTCAGTCTTCCAAAGCGATCTACCGCTAAAGGAGAAGCTCGAGCGCGCCAGGATGGAGTTGCTCGACCTCTCCGCACGTAATCGCCTTTTGAACGTGCCCCGGTTTTCAAAGAGTGCGAAAACGATCGACATCGTCGATGAGCGGTCATCCGAGGTCTATCGGTTGCTGGTGAATGAAGGGAAGGTCTTTACGTTCGTCGCAGGCAAGCCTGATAGACTAAAGGCTGGCCAAGAAGGCTCTGCTACGGAAGACGAGATCGACTACTCCCCGATTTCCCTTGCTCAGCCAGAGGACGATAAAGTGGACGACAGGGGAGTGTTTGCGCGACATACAGACACCAAACTGCAGACGCGGATGACCCCCACCGGCTTGCAACGCCGGCTTCTCGATCTCCATCACGATGCCAGGACGCTAGAGGAGGAGCAGGGCGTCAACATCCTCTTTCTGGCTCTCGGGATGCTGAAGTGGATTGACCCGAACAACAAGGAAAACATCCGTCAAGCACCGCTCATTTTGGTGCCGGTCCGGCTCGAGCGAGGAACGGCTGGAGAGAAGTTTCGGCTGCGCGCCAGGCCAGAGGATCAGAGCGCGAACCTCTCCCTTGAGCTCTATCTGGATCGGATGCACAAGCTCGCCATGCCGAGCTTCGATGCGGGAGACGACTTCGACGCCTCAAAGTATCTCGATGCCGTGGCCGAAGCGGTTTCAACCAAAGAGGGTTGGGAGGTGCTCCGGGATGATATGGTGCTGGGCTTCTTCTCGTTCGCGAAGTTCTTGATGTACCGGGATCTTGATCCTGAGATCTGGCCCGAGGCCTCCAAGATAATCGAGCAGCCGAAGATCCGCTCGCTCCTTTCCGACGGCTTTGAAGCGCGCGAGCCGCTGATGTCTGACGACATCGCGATTGATCCGCACATTGCGCCAGCGGAGATGTTGCACATCGTCGACAGCGACAGTTCCCAGACACTTGCGATCCATGATGTCAGAAAGGGTCGCGACCTTGTGATCCAGGGCCCCCCAGGCACTGGCAAATCGCAGACAATTGCGAATGTTATCGCGTCGGCCGTGGCCGACGGAAAGACCGTCCTTTTTGTGGCTGAAAAAATGGCCGCGCTGGAGGTCGTGAAGCGCCGCCTCGACAATGCCGGGGTAGGGGACGTGTGCCTGGAACTCCACAGCAACAAGGCGAACAAGCGCATGATGCTGGAGGAACTGCGTCGTACCTGGCAGCTCGGATCGCCTCGAGGACAATTCCCATCTGCGCTGACCGATCAGTTGTCGCAGGCGCGCGACAGGCTCAATGCGCATGCCGACCGGATGCATGTTCCGTTCGGCGCATCCGCCCTGACGCCCTACCAGGTTTTCGGCCAGCTAACCCGGCTCAGGCAGAACGGGCAAAAACCCGTAGATATCGAGCTCGAGGGTGCCATCCATTGGACGAGTGAAGGCGTTTCGTCACGCCGGAAGCTTCTCGACGAGGTCTCTCAACGGATCAACGAAATCGGGCTACCCATCCACCATCCCTGGAGAGGGGTAGGCCTGGACGTCGTACTGCCGACCACGGTCGAGCGGCTCGTCCCGCGCATCGGGTCATTGCTCGATCAAGCGAAGGCTGTGCAGGCAAAACTGATCGACATTGCCGCGCGGACCGAGGCCGGGCCTTCGCGAATTCTCAGCGACAGCGGCGACATAGAAGATCGCGCAGAACTGCTTGCGTCCGCACCAGAGCTTCCCGCCGATGCGTTGGTCTCGCCGGTGTGGGACGACCATCCTAAGGAGATCTCATCGCTTCTTTGGACAGGATCGGATTTCGCCCGCAAATTCGAAGACGTTTCGCAGCATTTGGTGGCGACGGCGATCGACACCCCAATTGAAGGTCTGGAGGCAGAGCTCGCAAAGCTGCCATCGGAATTCCCGAAAGACGGTTTTGTCCGTGCGCACCAGCTGACCGTTCTGCTCCCGCGCTTGCGGGATGAAGCGGAGCGGCTGAACCAGGAGCTGGGATCAACGGTTGTACCGGACACGTTGGCAGGGCTGGTTAGATTGATCGTGACGGGAGAGAGAGTTGCGGCCGCCCCTGACGCGAGCCCTGAAGCGTTTGCCGCGACCGTTTGGGACACAGGACTTGAACAAGCGGCGGACCTTGCCGAGAGCGTCGCGACGCTTGAGGCAGTCCAAGCAGAGCTGAAGGGCAAAGTTGTCGATGCTGCCTGGAACACGGAGGTTGCACCGACAAGGCAAGCCCTCGCTAGTCACACGGGTCTGTTGAAGGCATTGAGCGGCGACTACCGTCGCGCCAAAGCCCTTCTGCGGTCCCTTCTAGTCGATCCTAACGCGCCGTCGACTGAGACAGTGCGTCTCCTAGACGTGTTGATGAAGGGGCAAGCGGCGGCCACGAAGGTTCGTGACGGTGACGCCTTTGGTCGTTCCGCCTTCGGAGCAGATTGGCGCCGGGAGAAATCCTCGTCGGCACCGCTCTTGGCTCTAGTGGAATGGATGCGCACGCTAAGGGGACTTGGCTCGGAACCGCGACTTATTGCTGGTCGGATGGCCGAGCGCTCTGAAGCGGGCGCGCGGGCGCTCCGGGTTCGCAAGGTGATCGATATCGGCCGGCCGATGATCGAGGGTTTCTGGAATGATCTCGGCCACCTCGCGCCGTCCATGCTGGGTGACGTGGCCTCCGCCGAAAGGGCTTCACTGCAGCTGATGGAAGTGAAGGCGCGATCCGTGGCTCAAGCGGACGAAGCGTCTCGAGAGGTTCTGGCCAGCCTTCCTGATCAGCTATCCGGTCGGGTGGAGCTCGTCCGACGACTGGGCGCCCTACAGAAGCTTGCTCAAGAGATCGATGCTGCTCACGGCATTGGCATGTCCGCATTTGGCTCGTCTTGGCTCGGGCGAGGATCCGACTGGGCCGCGCTTACGCAGGCCGAGCTCTGGTTGAAAAACAATACCGCACTCCGACATCTGGTCGCGCGTCTGCCTGACAGGGTCGAGATCGCACAATCAGCTCGTGCAACGCGAGAAACGACCCAGGCCGCGGCACTGCGGTTGAAGGCGCTTGCGGAGGATTTGAAAGCTGATGCTTCGTCTTTGTTCGGAGTAGGCGATTTCTCTGAGGTCGTGATTGCTGAGTTGATTGCCCGATTGGAGAGCTGGGTCGAGCATCAGGAACAGCTCTCGAAATGGGTTGCCTACGAAGAACGATCTGAGACTGCCCGAAAGGCGGGACTAGGACAGTTGATCGGCGGCCTGGCCAATGGCCAGGTTCCAACCGCATCGGCGCGATCGGTCTTCGACATGGCCTATTACGAGAAAATGCTGACGGCGATGGCGAACAAGGAGCCGGACCTCGGGAGGTTTGACGGCGAGCTACATTCGAGAGCTGTTCGCGACTTTGCGGATTTGGACCGGCAGAGGATCAAGGCTAGCGCCATCGAGGTCGTGACCGCGCATCATCGCAAGATCCCCTCAAGAGATGGCGGAGCTGGGCCTGTCGGTTTGCTTCGATCTGAGATGGCGCGCAGAAGAGGCCATATGCCTATCCGGCAGTTGATGCTGAGGGCAGGACCTGCTGTCCAGGCGTTGAAGCCGGTGTTCATGATGAGCCCACTTTCGGTGGCGCAGTTCTTGTCGCCCGGTCGAATGTCGTTCGACCTCCTGGTTATGGACGAAGCGTCTCAGATCCAGCCGGTGGACGCACTCGGCGCAATTGCCAGGGCGAACCAGGTAGTCGTCGTTGGCGATGAACGCCAGCTGCCACCGACGACATTCTTTGCGAAGATGACGGGCTCGCAATCTGAAGATGACGACGGCGAGGGTGCGCAAGTCGCTGACATCGAGAGCATTCTCGGGCTTTTCACAGCCCGTGGTTTGCCACAGCGCATGCTTCGCTGGCACTACCGCAGTCGACATCAATCGCTCATCGCCGTGTCGAATAGCCAGTTCTACGACAACCGGCTCTTCATCGTCCCAAGTCCGTATACCCAAGAGGCTGGTATGGGGCTGCGGTTCCATTACGTGCCGGACGGAGTGTTCGATTCAGGTGGGACAGGGACGAACCCGATCGAGGCGCGTGCCGTAGCAGAAGCGATCATTCGTCACGCGAAGTCCAATCCACAAGAGTCTCTTGGCGTTGCGACTTTTTCTGTCAGCCAACGCCGTGCGATCCAAGATGAGCTTGAAGCCCTGCGGCGGTTGAATCCGGACACCGAAGACTTCTTCCACGCCCATCCGAGTGAGCCGTTTTTCGTCAAGAACCTGGAGAACGTTCAAGGCGACGAGCGGGACGTGATCATGATCTCGGTGGGATACGCGAAGAATTCCCAGGGCTACATGGCCATGCGCTTCGGCCCACTCGGTTCGGAAGGCGGAGAACGTCGACTCAACGTTCTCATAAGCCGGGCTAAGCGTGCCTGTGAGGTGTACGCGTCGATAACAGATGAGGACATCGACCTCGAGCGCGGAAAGGGTAAGGGGGTCTTTGCCTTCAAGCTCTTTTTGCACTACGCGAGGACTGGACGCATCTCGCTTGCTCAGACGACGACCAGAGAGATGGATTCAATCTTTGAAGAACAGGTAGCCAACGCCTTGATTGAACGAGGCTATCAGGTCCATGCACAGGTGGGTATCGCGGGCTTCTTCATCGATCTGGCAGTTGCTGATCCGGAGCGGCCAGGGCGCTACCTGCTGGGCATCGAATGCGACGGTGCCGAGTATCACTCCTCGCGCTCCGCAAGAGATCGGGATCGGCTTCGCCAGGCTGTGCTCGAAGACCACGGCTGGATAATTCACCGCATCTGGAGCGCCGATTGGTTCCAGCGTCCGCGTGAACAGCTCGAGCGGACGGTGGCGGCGATCGAGGCTGCAACGAGAGAACTTGCTGAACGGGCGGAGTTGGGAAACCAGAGAAGCCGTGGGGCGGCCGTACAAGTCGTAACGGTCGACCGGGGTAACGTCACCGAAATCGCCTTGGAGACTACGAATGGAGCCGCGACACCAGATCGAGCCTACGCAGAAGCGAGTGTACAGAGACCGCCCGAGCGGTTTGAACTTCACGAGACGCCCACCGGTCTCCTGGCTGGGCTGGTCGAGCAAATCGTCGCCGCAGAGACGCCAGTCCATCTCGATGAGGTAGTATCGCGCATTCGGGATGCATGGGGCCTACAGCGGGCCGGCGGCAGGATTCAGGACGCGATTGAGCGTGGTCTTGTTATCGCCGAAGCGCGGGGAGTGGTGGCGCGTCGAGGCGACTTCTGCTTCAAACCGGGCGCGCCTATTCAGCTACGCGACCGCAGTGGTGTCATGTCCCCTGGATTGCGTAAGCCAGAAATGATCTCCTCGGAGGAAGTTGCCCAGGGTGCAATCGAGGTGGTGAGATCCAATCTCGGCGCGACGGAGGACGAAATCGCAACGAGCGTCTCGAGGATGCTGGGCTTCAAAGCCACGAGCGCGCAGCTGAGGCAATTGATTTCAGCGGCGGTCGCCGGTGCTGTTGCGAATGGATCGTTGCGGTACCAAGACGGCCTGCTGATAGACGGCGCAAACGGTCAGTAAGAAATCAGCGAGGACGCGAGGGTGGACCGCCACCCTCGCCAGATCGTGGCGAACCTGGGGACAAACTCTGCCCTTGGCTGGAGGCTGAATGGCGTTTCGATTTGTTCATACGGCAGACATTCATCTGGATTCACCGCTGCGTTCGCTAGCGTTGCGAAACCTCGAACTCGCAGAGCTCGTGGGAGACGCCAGCCGCCAAGCCTTCATTTCGATAGTGGATTTGTGCCTGGAGGAACGCGTGGATGCGCTGGTCATTGCGGGCGACCTCTACGATGGCGATCAGACTTCGATGAAGACTGCGCGGTTCATCGCGACACAGATCGGACGGCTGCACCAGGCTGGTATTAGGGTCTTCAAGATCCGCGGCAACCATGATGCCCTCTCACGCATCTCAAAACAGCTCGTGTTTCCGGACAGCGTGACTATTTTCGGCGGCCGCGCCCAATCGGTATTGCAGACTTCAGGTGGTCTGGATGTGGTGTTCCATGGCCTGAGTTTTACGCATTCGAAGGCGCCAGAAAGTCTGTTGCCCAAGTACCCAACACCTCGTGAAGGCGCGGTCAATGTCGGTATCATGCATACCAGCATGGCCGGTTCGCTCGGTCACGACGTGTACGCGCCCTGCAGTGTGGCTGACTTGCACAATCATGGTTTCGACTACTGGGCGCTCGGACACATCCATGTTCGCCAGGTCTATCCAGGGGCACGCGCAACGGTCGTGATGCCGGGTATTCCGCAAGGCAGGGATATCAACGAGGCGGGCGAAAAATCGGCAACGCTTGTGACGATACGTGATCACGGTTCTGTTGAGATCGAGGAACGGCTGACCAGCGTCGCGCAGTTCGAACGCCTCAACATCGACCTTATCGGAACCGTTGAGTGGCCCGAAGTCGTCACGCGCATTCGAGACGCACTTGAACAGCTGCGATCCAATGTTCGATCGCGGCACGTTCTGGCACGAGTCGATTTGAGCGGAGCGACACCGTTGTCGTGGCAGCTCATTCGCGACAGGGACCTCCTCCTTGCCGAAGCTCAACAGGTGGCCGGGCAACTGGGTGACACGTGGATCGAAAAGCTCGATCTCAACGTCCTTTCACCTGGGACCGAAGCAGTTGAGGACACCGCTGATCCAATTTATGAGCTAGCCGCGTCGATGCGCAGTGACGCCACGTCCGAGGCGTTCCGCGCCGAGGCGAGGGCGTTCATTCAAAAGACAGTTGCCGAACTTCCGGCGGAAGGCCGCGACTTTGCTGGCAAGAGCGAAGCCGACCTCGACCTTTTCCTAGATACAGCGCTGGCCAGGGGCATTGACCAGGTCACCGCACGTCTCAAGGCTGGTGCCTCGTCATGAGACTGCGACGCCTTGACCTCGTTCGCTATGGGAACTTCACCGATCGTACGATCGACTTTGGACCGAAGCCCACGTCCGGCCCTGATTTGCATATCGTGTTCGGCCTGAATGAGGCTGGCAAGTCGACCGCTCTTTCTGGCTTTCTCGACCTCTTGTTCGGGATCGAGGAGCGTAGCAAATACAACTTCATTCACGAGTATAGCGCCATGCGCCTTGGTGGAGTGCTCGAACTGGCAGGTCTGGAGCATTCATTTACCCGCACGAAACAGCGGAACAATTCGCTCCTTGATGCGACCGGCAAGCCGGTCAGTGAGATGGCAATCTCGGCACACCTCGCCGGCCTGTCTCGCGATGCCTACGCGACAATGTTTTCCTTGGATGACGAGACGCTGGAAGCCGGTGGAAAGGCGATCCTGGAATCGCGCGGTGATCTCGGCAAGCTGTTATTCACCGCCAGCGCAGGACTTGGCCATGCAAGCGATACGCTAAATGCCTTGGATGCAGAGGCCGACGCGCTACATCGCAAGCAGGCCCAAGGTACCGAGATCGCGCTGCTCAAGAGGCGGCTGGCCGACCTAAAAACTCGGAAGGATGATATCGACACACTTGCTTCGACCTACGAAGGACTGGAGGCTGAACGTCGCGACGCGGCACAACAATACGACGCCCTGATCAATGAACGAGCGGTGCTGGCGAACCGGCTGGAGGCGATTGCGCGGTTCGAGCGTGCACGGCCGATGGTGGCAGATATTCGGCGCAAGCTCGTCCAATTAGACGGATTGCCGAAAACCGCTTCACCTACGCGCACTTGGGCGGGCTCGATCGCGGAGCTGATTGGTGACGATGCGAGCTTGAGAACGCGTTTGGCGGGCAATGTCGGCGAAGTTGAACGTCTGACGTCAAGCATTGCATTCCTCGACGTAGACGAGCTGATCTTGGGGGTCTCGGAGCGCATCAGAAGCTTGGCAGAGAGCAAGGTGCGCTATTCGTCGGCAGGCCTTGATTTGCCCACTCGCAAGTTCCAGCTGCAGATCCTCGACAACACCGTAGCGACTTGCCTTAGCGCGTTGGGACGCACTTCTGAACAGGATCCTGCGAAGCTACTTTTGCCAGCAGCGACGGTGGGCGTCTTGCGCACAATGATTGAGCAGCGATCCGGGATCGCCACGGCGGCAAGCGCTGCCCATGACGAAATTGCGGCTGCTATCGATGCGCTCCAATTGGCTCGACAGCGAGTTGGCGAAGAAAGAGCCGTGCCCGAATCCGTCAGAGCGAAGCTCAGTTCAGCATTGTCGAAGGCCCGCGCCAGCAACCAGTTCGCGGAAGTTGCGGCGGCCCGCGAGGAGGAAGATGCGGGTACAATACGATTCGAGGAGTTGCGGGCTCAGCTGCCGCCGTGGGCCGGCGATGCGAGCGCGCTCGCGAGCATCGCTGTTCCGAGCGCTGGGCAGATTGCTTCCTGGAAAATGGCCGCAACAGATTTAGCCAGAACCAGCTCGGTGATCGCCGAACGCCTTGAGGAATGTGAGAGCAATTCCACGAGGCAATCGGCACGACTCGAAGCATTTCGTGTGTCGATCGATGTGGCTGACGACGAAGCCGCTGCAGTGAGCCGACGAGCACGTGACGCAGCTTGGGAAACGCATAGGGCGGCGCTGACCAGCGAAACAGCTGATGACTTTGCTCTAGCGCTAGCCCGCGACGATGGCGTCGGCACGGGCCGTCTAGCGAACGCGTCGGATTTGGCAGAGATACGCGCAACGACCAGGGCGCTTGGCGAAACTTCGGCGGATTTGTCTCGTTTGCGTCAACAATACGCGCAGCTTGCCCTCGATCATGAAACCAAGATGGCTGAAGTCCGTCAGGCCGGCGGTGCGTTGCTAGAAGACGTGATCGAGCCATCACTAGAGCGCCTGGTACAGCGCTTGGACGATCGAATTGAGTTGCGTGCTGATGCACTCGGTGAATGGCGGCAGATCGAGCTCTCTCGGAAGAGGGCGGACCGGGCTGCCGAGGCGGGCGAGCAGATCCGACTGGAACTTATCAGGGCGTTGACGAGCGTCGGAATAGTACCGGCGCCGCATGACACGCTTGAAGCCGCTATGGCCCTCGCGGAATTGTTTCTAGAGCGGCAGCGCAAGTTAGACGCAGAATACGCTGAAGCACTAAGAACCGTGAATGGCAGGGAGGAGGATCTTACCGTCAGGCGTCGGGCTCTCGCCATGGCGGAGCGGCGCGAGGAGGAGTGGCTCGCCACGACAGGTGAGACGCTCAAGGGAACTTGGCTCGAGAGCGGCGTATCCGCTTCCGGCTTAAGCACAGTGCTCGAACAGTTGAGTAATCTGGCCAAAAGCGTGCAAGAGCGAGACGCCCTTCAGCTGCGCATCGACAAAATGGAAGCTGACAGGGCCGATTTCCTCAGTGAGGTCAGCTCTATCGCAGCAGATCTGGGAGAGGCTACGAAGGATGGAGAGCCGGAGCAGTTAGCGGTTCGCGTTGGCGACCGCTTGGATCGCGCTGAAAGGGCGCGTGACTCGAAGGCAGGCTTTTTGGCCGATCTCAAACGCTTGCAAGGCGAGCGCAATGTCCTCGACAATGAGACTTCGGTCCATGAGTGCCGCAAGAATGAGGTGCTGATCGCGTTCGGCGTCGAAACCTTAACCGATGTGGCGCACCGCGACGAGTTGCTGCGCGAGAGGGATCGTCTGCGCACCAGCGTGGCCGAGCTTGAGGATCGCGTGGCGGCTGAACTTTCATTGGAGAAGTTTGAGCAGGCCCGCTCGGTCCTTGACGAAATCGACTTCGACGGCCTGGCGATCGAGAAGGGACAAGGCGAGCAGAGGCTCCAGCAGCTAGACAGCTTCCTCCAACAACAGCTGATCCGACAAACGCGCGCTGCGGATAAGATTGACGAGATTGGAGGCGACGGCGCTGTCGCTCGGCTCGACGCCGAACGCCGAACCATTCTGCTGGAAATCGAGGACAGCGCGGTTCGCTATATTGAACTGAAGCTCGGCATCATGTCAGCCGGGAATGCTCTGCGCGCCTATCGCGAGCGCCACCGGTCAGGAATGATGGCGCGTGCATCGGACGCTTTCAAGCTGATGACGCAAGGCCAGCATTCTGGCCTCACGACGCAGCCCGTGAAGGGTGGCGAGGTCCTGATCGCGATGCAGCGCGACGGCCAATCCAAGGTCGCCGATGCGCTGTCAAAAGGCGCGCGGTTTCAGCTCTATCTGGCCCTGAGACTCGCTGGATATTACGAATTCGCGCAATTCCGACAGTCGGTCCCATTCGTCGCGGACGACATCATGGAGACGTTCGACCATATCCGGTCTGAAGAAGTGTTCAGGCTTTTCGGCGAAATGGCGGGCATGGGTCAGGTGATATATCTAACGCATCACAAGCATTTATGCGAAATCGCCAAGGCAGTTGTGCCAGGGACTACCATCCACCAACTCGAATAGGATGGCCGCCCAAACAGCGTCTTCCAATCTACAAGGAAATCGCTTGGCGTTGGCCGCGCTGCCGGCAATTGCGGCTTCTTACCCCTAGCCTTGCTTGCCAAGATCCCCCGGCAACTTTGCGCCTCATTTCGGTCGTCCGCATCACCCGCTCTTCTTATAGATGTCGGATGCTTCGCCATTGACCACGTCCGGAAACGCCAGGAGCGGACGTTACAAAACAAAGCAACGCCGCAATACCCCGCCATCAGGTGATTTGATACTTGAGTCGACGTTGTACGAAGGCTGGCCGCGACCCTTCGAGCACCCTTACGATATGGCCATTGGTGTTCGGGTTCTCGATCGCGCCGCAATCATAGCTGAACCTGTAACCGTTCACCTTGTCCAACCGGACATAGACGATTTGTTCGGCGTCGGCTCCGATCGCGAGGTTTGGGTTATGCGTCACCAATATGACCTGCCGGGTTTTCTTCGCGTCGCGAATACACCTTGCGAGTACCGCAAATATGCTGTCGTTGTCGAGATTGTCTTCGGGTTGGTCGATGATGAGGGGCGAGCTGTCGGTGTCTAGGTGTAGGTAGAAGACCAGCAGCAGAAGCCCCTTCTCTCCGGGGGAAAGCTGGTTCAGGTCTTTGCCTCCCAGTCTCAACTCGTACCGGGGTTCGAAGTATCCGAGGGAATAAAGGAAGTCGTAGAATTTCTTGACGTCTTTGGTCTGCCGTCTGATGCCACCGGATTTCATCGATCCGACCACATCGTGCACAAAGGCAAAGATGCTTTCGAAGGAGTTCCAGTCGACTATCGATAGCTTCTGTTGAAGGGCGCGCGCGCCTTCCGCGACTCCGCGGAAGGGGCCGCTCACGTTTTGGTTCAGATGGTTGAAGAATTCATCACCGAACTTGGGAGACGGTACAAAAGACGCGTCGATCGACACCTTGAAGTCCCCGGTACTCACCGCAGTGAGCCGCGACTCAACCTTGGTTTTCAAACCCTCGTAAAACGTTCTTATCTTGTGCTTGCTTTCGAAGAGGGTCAAGCAAAGTGCCTTACGGTCCTCAAACGCCTTGGACAATTCACCCGGCAGATCGTTGTCGATCCGGGCAATGCGGGCCTCTAGTTCCGCGATCGTCCCTAATTTCGGCGAGGCCTTTTGACCGACGATATCGCTGATCTGCTCGGATATTTCGCGGACGGCCTGCACATACCTTTGATAACGCTGTTGAGGTGCCGAGAGAGCGGCGCGCGTCTCGGCAATGCGATCGGCAATATATTTCTGCGCAGCACGAAGCTCGGGTGCACTGGCGACTTTGGAAAGATCGGTCTTTGAATCGAAAACAATGGCGCTCTCGCGCTCAATCTGAGCGATTTCTTCGTTCGCATCCTCAATCTTCTTCGTGACTTCTTCGAGGTTAACGGTAATACGGATGACCTGATCAACATCTAAGCCGAGAGCGCTATACTTAGTTTTAAAAGCCTCCTTGTCGCCTTGCACACGGTTTTTCAGGGCATTTACGGCGTCCTTGAATTCACTGGCCTCTTGCAGGGTAGTCTTGTGCCAGCCGAGCCGCGTGACGGCGCTCTTTTCACGCGCAGAAAGGTCATCCAGCAATCGGGTTTGTGACGCGATTTCTTCTGTCGCCGCTTCCTGTTCCGCACTCTGAGCAGCCGGGGCAGCTTCCTCCGGAGGCTTCGACGCTTCGAGTGCGAACACCTGCTTCTGAAGGACCCCTAGTTCCGCCTGCAGTTTGGTCTTGAATGCAGGTTCGCTCTGGTCCTCGAGTTCGAGAATCCTGATGTTGAGTTCCCGCAGCTTCGTTTTGATCTGGCTAGCTTCCTGTCGACTGTTCAACGTCTTCCGTTCTTCGAGATCGCGGAAGCTCTTGGCGTCCATCTTGTCGCTGATGTCGACGTGTGAAAATACGACGTCTTCGATTTCCCGGCGCAGCGCCTGGACTTCGATTTCGTTCGTCAGGCTCTCGAAGTAGTTCTGTGGTAGGTATTTGACCGCCTCCGGCTCGAGTTCATCGACATCATCGCTCAGTGTCCGTTCAACAACGCTCCCACTCTTCCATACGAGACGACCCGAAAAATTCTCGGCGAAGCCGGGCCGCTTGAATTTCTTGTTCGTCTGACTGTCGGTTAGAAACGAGAAATATTTCGCTTGGCGAGTATTTCCGAGCAGCGCGACAATGTCCGCGACGGCGCTTTTGCCGCTTCCCTTGTTGCCGATTATGGCAGTCAGTTCAGGGTTGAACGGGATTTCGACGTTCCGAAACCAGGTGCCGTTATGATCGGCATAGGTGGCGAGGGCATTGATCTCCAGCCTGTCGATGAACTGCGTCGCCTCTCGCTCGAGCCGGACGAGAACGGTTGGACGGTCTCCAACAAAGACGCGATGTTCCGGTTCAAAGATCGTCTGCCGGAGACCTCGGAAAGTCAGATTGGCCTTGATCCAGGTCGATTGATAGCTCGGCTCGTCACCTGTCAAACGTCCGAGGTCCTCGAAGGAATGAGCGTCACTGGCGTCATAGAGGGGCTTAGGCTCGGACTTCGACCCGTCCTCGTACCGAGAGTCGCTCAGGAAGAATGCCGTGCTGTTCGACTTCCCAAAGAAGGCGCTACTGATCCTGTCGAGTTCATCGGAAATGGATTTGCTACGCTGGGAATTTTTGGCGGTACCGCGTAGGCCATCGTTTCCGGCGGCGGTGACGATAATGTATTGCTCCGGCGCGAAGCATCCTTTTAGCGAGTCCTTAACATCATGTATGCTGACGGTCGCCGCAGCGTAGTTCGCAGACGTCAGTTCACTGCAGCGTAACCGTCTGCCACCAACGGATATGTGCGTTTCGAGGTCGTTGAGGAATTTACTCAAGGCTTCGGCCGTCGCGACAGCCGGGTCTACCAGAACATGCGCGTTGACGTTTTTGCCGTCGATGCTGACCGTCTCGGTCAAACGCAGCTCTAGGTTCGGGATCACTAGCTTGGTCGAGTCCGGATACGATTGGCGATACCACTTGACGGTGTTCAGGTAGCCGTCGAATGAAAAATAGTCCGTTATGCCAAAGGCCTTGACCTCGGATTGTTCGAGAATAGCCACGAAGCGTTTCCACGTCGCGTCCTCCGGTTTGCCATATCCGCAAGAGAGCTTCGTACCGGGCGCGTGTAAATGCAGATCCCACTTAAGCCACTGCGACCCTCGATGAGCCTCTCGTTTGGCAGCACGCGGCGTTGAGGACACACTCATCCGAAGCACTCCAGGTGACGGGGTTTCCGATCCGAAAAAGCCTTGCCTGTCGTCCGGCAGGATCACGAATCGGCGCCCAGATGAACGCGCGGGTACAATCTAGTCGGATGAAAAAATCAATCAAGGCGTGTTCTCATGACCTTGGAGCACAAGTCACCGCCTGTCGCCGAAAGATAAAAGCAGTGCTAGAAACAAAAGGCGGGCATGCAGCCGCCGCTGCCTATCCAGGTCCAGAGGTTGCTAGGCGTGTTCTTGTGGTTTCCAACTTCCGCAAAAAAGCCGACTGACGGGGTGACATTCGGCTCCGAAACGCTGCCTCAGTTGAGCAATGGCACCGTTGCCGAAAAGCGTGACGTCCGTTATCGGCCTCAGCGGCCAGAAGCAACTCGCTCGTAAAATCCTGACAGCATGTCACGCCCGCCGCGACATTGCCGATCCCGACATGCTCGGCAGATACGAAAGCCGGCTGCGCCTGTCGGCGGCACCGCTCTATCATGCCACCAACATGCTTGTCGGTCTCTACTCAGGCGAGCACCCGGCGGCACGGCTTGCAAGACATGCGGGGCTCCGCTTTGCCCAATATCTTCCCTTTGTCCGCCATGGCATTTCGGCCATGCTCAGGCGGTGAATCGGCAGATAGCCCTGCCGCTCTGGAACGCTGTCTCGGCGCGGCTTCCTTTTGTCTCTGACGTTGCCGATCCTGGCATGATTCGGATCAAGAAACGCGCGCGGACCTGCGACCCGAAGCCATGGTGAGCGCACTGGCTACCCCTGCTGGATAGTTAACCCGTCCTTCAGTGGGCCTGCGTAAGCTTGTCCTCGCGAACAACGATGGGAGCAAGCTGGTCCGTCCATGGCCCCGAAGAAAGTAGACACGCTGGAGGCCAAAATCCGTCAGGATCAGCTTGCTGACCTGAGGACCGGCCTCTTCGTGTCGATGCCGATAAGCGGTATCCTGTCAGGCCTGATTTGGGCGGTGCACGCCCTTTCTGGCAGCGGCTTTGCCGCTGCAATCTGGTTCCTGGTCGTCAATGCGATAAATGCCGCCCGCCTTGCACTCGCGCGTTATCAGCTAAAGGAAACGGGGCGCCATGACGGTTTAGTGGGGGTTTTGCCGCGGCTTCGCTGGTTTGGCATCCTTGCTCTTCTGGCAGGGTTTGCCTGGTCCTTCCTGGCCGTCCTGACTGTTGGATACACGACACCTCAAGCACCGCTGCATCTGGTCATTCTGGCGGGCATTTCCGCTGGTGCGGTTACATACGGCAGTTCGTATGCCGCGGCGGCGACCAACTTCATCACACCTCCGCTCCTCATCACGGTGGCTTGCCTTTTGGCGAAAGGCAATTTTGAAGACTACATTCTGGCTTTTACCGTTCTGCTCTTCATGGGCGGCTTGGTTCGAGCTTCGTTTGTTGGGCAAGCACGGTTCCGCGAAGCGAGCCGCCTGAGGCATGAGGCCGAGCGGCTTGCGGCGGAGATGAAGGCCAGTTCCAGGCAGGACCACCTGACGGCCCTTCTCAACAGGCGTGGCCTCGAAGACGCAATAGGACGTTTCGAGACCGCGGATGGCCCCTTCGTGGCAATGCTGGTTGATCTGGACGGGTTCAAATCCGTCAACGATACCTACGGTCACAGGACCGGTGATGAACTGCTTGTCAGGATCGCCCGCCGCATAGAGGAGGAAGCACCGGAAGGCTCAACGCTCGCTCGTATCGGCGGCGATGAATTCGTGCTGTTTTTTCCCTCAACGAGGGTTTCGCTTTCTGCCAGTGATCTCGCCTCCAATATCATAGCCAAAATTGCCCGCCCCTATATCGAGGTCGCGTCCGTCCGGGTCGGGGCATCAATAGGAATATATCTGGCGGAAAGCCCGGGCCTGACCGAAATGTTGTTGCGGGCGGATATCGCCCTTTATACGGCCAAGCGTCGTGGCAGGAACGAATTTTGCCTGTTCGATGCCGAACTCGACAGGGAACTGCAACGCCGCCAGTCCGTCGAACGGGACCTTCATTCGGCGATAAAGACGAGAAGCTTGCAACCTTGGTTCCAGCCGATCGTGAAACTCGACACCGAGGCCGTGGTCGGCTTTGAAGCCTTGCTGAGGTGGTCCCATCCGACTCATGGTGCCATCTCTCCACCCGAAATCATCACAGCTGCACGCGAAACCGGAATGCTTCAGCTGCTGACGCAAACCGTATTCGCCGACTGTTGTGCTTTTATCGACGGCTTGGTGAAAGCTGACTGTCGTGATCTCCGTGTGGCGATGAATGTTTCACCGCGCGAACTGGAAGCCGGCGATATCGACGACATGGTTCTGGATGGTCTGGCGGCAAGAGGTCTCCCTGCAACGATGTTCGAGATCGAGATTACCGAAGAATCCCCGGTTGACCCGGACAGAGTGGATGAAAAGCTCGGACGGCTTTCACATGCCGGCATTTCCATCGCGCTCGATGACTTCGGCACCGGCTTTTCTACGTTGGCATCGCTCAAGGACAGTCGGATACGCAAGGTCAAAATAGACCAGGGCTTCATTCGCGGCTTGGCCAAGTCCCGAGAGGACCGACTGCTTGTCAAATCGGTCATCGATCTCGGTAACATGCTCGGGATCGAGGTCATGGCCGAGGGCGTCGAAACAGAGGCGGATCGGCAAACCCTGCACAAGCTTGGCTGCCGAACCGCTCAAGGCTTCCTGTTCTCCAAGGCTGTGCCTCTGAGCCAAGCACTGGAAATGGCAGTCAAACAGCACGCGAACCAGTTGTGACCGCTCCCGCCGCGCCGTCTCTCGCGGCCGTGCGCCCATGAGTGACGGGTATCTGAACTTCCTTGTTTGAAGAGCATGACAATCCGTGCTGTGCGTCAGCCGGCGAACAGTTCCTTGTAGCCGGTCGTCACCATCCAGTTCGCCCGGTCGATATGGCTGCGAAGAGCCTTGCGGGCGCGGACCGGTTCAAGGGCCGGGTCGATGCCGAGAATGAGATCGGCCATCTCCTCTTCGCTGGCATTGTCGGCGCAGGCATCCAGGATCCGCAGGTAGATCGTGAAATGCTCCCTGTCGTAGCTCGTGAGGTTCTCCGACCAGGGGACTTCATCGCTCAACGTTGAGCTTCGACTCTCATCTGTTCCCATTGATCGATTCATGCCTGCGAACCTCGCCTGTTGAGCGCCCGCAGCATATCCCAAAATGGGATAATCCGAAACCGGGATTAGTCGCTGATCCGGTCTTTACCCGACCGGTTCGCCTACATGCCCAAGTCTCTTCGATCGCCCCGCCACCAGCGGTTTCTGGCCCAGCTGGTTTCCCTGCGCAAGGCCAAAGGTCTGACTCAGGCGCAGGTGGCCGAGAAGCTTGATCGTCCCCAATCCTTCGTGGCCAAGTACGAGGGTGGAGAGCGTCGTCTCGACGTCATCGAGTTTCTCGACTTAACTGCGGCGCTTGACGCTGATCCGTGCGAGATTCTGTCCAGCCTGCGGTCCTAGCGGGCGCCCGCGCGCCTAACGGCTCGCGCCGGTGCCGTGAACCGAGCGCGCTTTTCTTCGGCAAGCTGCCATTCCGCTGCGGGTGGGTCTTTACCAGGCCATGCCGATATAGGATGATAATCCTAGGTGGGGCGATTCCTCAACGGAGATCGCAATGGCTAGGACCAAACTTTCCAGGCAGCTTTCACAGGCTGAAATCGAGCGCTTTCTGGCGGAGGCGGAACGGCTGCACAAGAGCATCGTCCAGCCGCTTCTATCACCTAGCAGCGACCATTACCGGGCTCTCCAACGCACCCATGACGCGCTGTTAAAGACGGTGAAGGATATCACGGGTAAGGATGCGCCGTTCATTCAATGGTTCGGAACAGGGCCGGTGAATTAGACCAGACTTATAGACTCCAGGCTGCAAACGTCGCATTCTCTCTTCGGGGAGAAGGGGCGTGGGCAACCATCGCTATCAAGACAATCGGTACAACCGTCGCAGGTATGGCGAGCGCCATCGTTCGAAGGACGTTCCGTTGTGGGCAAAGATCGTTGCTGGTGGAACAATCCTGGCTGGCTTTCTTGCCTTCGAAATCGGCCCTGCCGCTGTCGGCTGCAACATCAAAGCCAATATCAGCTACAACACGGGCGAGCGAATCTATCATGTTCCCGGACAGGAATATTACTGGGAGACGCGCATCAACCTGTTGAAAGGCGAGCGCTGGTTTTGTTCGGAGGAAGCCGCGCGCAAGGCTGGGTGGCGGAAGTCTCGGGTCTGAGCGTCCGTGGTAAATGCTTGCGAAAATGCTGCATCGCACATGTTTTCGGTGCAGCATTCATTTGAAGTATTTATCGCGATCCGTTCGAAAAATCTGTCCAGCCTGCCGTCCTGGCGGGCGCCCGCGCGCCTGACGACGCGCACCAGGTGCTCGTGAACCGAGCCCGCTTTTCTTCGGCAAGCTCAGGCGGTCTCGGCCATTCGGCTTTGCCCCTTGGCGTGGGCAGCCCTTCGGGCTGTGACGGCCGCCGCCCTTGCGGGCGGCGGGGTTTGTCTGTTGGCCTTTCCCGGTGGCGCGGGGTGGGCGGCACTCCCTTCTAGGCCCGCCGCGGCAGCCCGCAACCCTTCGCGTGCCGCTCAGGGTCCTCCTCTTCGTTCCGGTCCTTCGGATGCGGTCCGCCTCCCACGGCGGGCCTTTCCGGTCGCGACTCGCCGCCCACCCCGCTTCCGGGGAAAGGCGCGGCGATTGGCGAG
Organism: Mesorhizobium sp. M1273; assembly: GCF_040318195.1. Classification (NCBI taxonomy): domain Bacteria; kingdom Pseudomonadati; phylum Pseudomonadota; class Alphaproteobacteria; order Hyphomicrobiales; family Phyllobacteriaceae; genus Mesorhizobium; species Mesorhizobium sp. M1273. Next base: position 38,659 of record NZ_JAMYLV010000045.1, read on the forward strand.
CGGAGGATGAGACGATGCATGCAAACAGCAAGCGTTCCGCCAGCGGAGAGGCTGGCGCAGGCAAGGGCGGGCGCCCCAGCGCCAGCCTTTATCAGGAGATCACGGACCGCATCATTGCCGAGCTGGAGCGCGGCACCGTGCCATGGGTCAAGCCATGGGGCAGCGCAAAGGCAGGCCTTGGCCTGCCGAGGAATGCATCCTCTGGGCGCACCTATTCCGGCATCAATATCCTCATCCTGTGGGGCGCGGTCATCGAGCGCAGCTATCCCAGCCAGAACTGGCTCACCTTCCGGCAGGCGCTCGTCCTTGGCGGCAACGTCAGGAAGGGCGAGCGCGGCACGACCATCGTGCATGCCGACCGCTTTGTCCCCAAGGACGAGAAGGAGCGCGCACGCCACGAGGGCGATGAACCACAGGCCGTGCCTTTTTTGAAGCGCTTCACCGTCTTCAATGTCGCGCAGTGCGATAATCTTCCGGAAGACCTCTATGCCGCCGCCGAGCCGCTGCCTCAGTGCGAGATCGTGCCGCAGGCCGAGACGCTCATTCGCGCCAGCGGTGCGGATTTCAGAGTCGGCGGCGATCGCGCTTTCTACATGCCGGGCAGCGACCACATTCAGGTGCCGCCGCAGCCGGCGTTCCATCAGCAGATCGACTATTACCGGACCTGCTTTCACGAGCTTGGCCACTGGACCGGCCACCCGACGCGGCTTGCTCGCGACCTCTCCGGCTCGTTCGGCTCCAAGGCTTACGCGCGTGAAGAATTGGTCGCCGAAATCACTGCCGCCTTCGTCTGCAGCAATCTCGGTATCGAGCCGACCGTGCGTCATGCCGATTACATCGGCTCATGGCTGAAGGTGCTGCGCGAGGACAACCGCGCGATCTTCCGTGCCGCCAGTCTTGCCTCCAAGGCCGCCGATTTCCTGCTTGGCCTTCAGGCCGATGCCGAAGGCGAGGCGCAGGAAGGGATTGCGGCATGACGATGCGCGATCCTCAACTGACCGCGAGCGAGCCGACGCCGCAAGGCGAGCAGATGCTCATTCCCGGTGTCCGGCCGATCACCACGCGCGATCGGCTCACCCTCCTGATGGACGCGCCGATGTGTCCGCGCGCGGCGCAAAAGCCGCTCGATATCGGCCTCTTCGATGAAGCCAGCAGAAATCAACTCGACCTGTTCTGATGACAAGGAGTCTTTCCATGATCCTGATCACCGATCCACTGCGCGCACGACTGCTCGCCAATGGCGCCGCCGACGCCGAAACCGACCATTTTCCCGTTGTGAAACTGTTTAATCCCACAGGTGCCGCCACGTGGCTTCTGAGCGAACTCGACGCCGATGGCGACACGCTGTTCGGCCTTTGCGATCTCGGCTTCGGCTTCCCCGAACTCGGCAGCGTCAGTCTGGCCGAGCTTGCATCCGCAAAAGGTCCGCTTGGCCTCGGCATCGAGCGCGACCTGCATTTCCAGGCGCGCTATCCGCTCTCCGCCTATGCCGAAGCCGCCCGCATTTGCGGCCACATCACCGAGGCCGAGCGACTTCTGCGGCAGGCAGCAGACGCCCTTTCAAAGTCCCATTCCGAGCTTCCGCCCGACACGGCGGAACAGCAGCGCCGATATGCGCAAAAACCGTCCCGCCGCGCCGGCCGTCGGCATCTGCGGCGGGGACAACCTCACCAAAGCGAAGGAGAGTAGCCATGCAGCTTGCCCACATCCCCTTGGATCACCTCAACATTTCCGCGCTCAACATGCGCCATGGAAGACGCGCGCCCGACATTTCCGACATCCTGCCCTCCGTGCGTGCGCGCGGCGTGCTGGTGCCTCTCCTTGTGCGACCGAACGGGCAACCGGAAAGCTTCGAGATCGTCGCCGGCAGGCGGCGCTATTTCGCCGCGAAATCGCTTGCCGACGAGCGCGGCGAAGGCGATCCCTTGCCCTGCGCCATCATGGAGGATGGCGACGACGCCGATGCGCTGGAAGCCTCGCTGATCGAAAACCTCGCCCGTCTCGATCCTGACGAAGTATCGCAATGGGAGACGTTTTCGCGGCTCGTCAGGCAAGGCCGCACCGTTCCCGATATCGCTGCGACCTTCGGCATCACTGACCTGAAGGTCAAACGCATTCTGGCGCTTGGCGACCTCTTGCCCAAAATCCGCGAAGCCTACCGGCGCGAGGAGATCGATACCGAGACGGTGCGCCATCTCACCATGGCGTCCAAGGCGCAGCAGAAGGACTGGCTGGCACTCTGTGCCGATCCCGATCAATACGCGCCGCGTGGCTATCAATTGAAGCAATGGCTGTTCGGCGGCCAGTCGATTTCCACCAAGGTGGCGCTGTTTGCCATCGACGAATATCCCGGCCTGATCACGTCGGACCTGTTCGGCGAGGACAGCTATTTCGCCGATGCCGACCTGTTCTGGCAAAAGCAGAACGAAGCGATTGCCACCAGACGCGACACCTATCTCAACGACGGCTGGAGCGAGGTGGTGCTGCTGGAACCGGGCCAATATTTCCACGCATGGGACCACGAGAAGACCCCGAAGAAGAAGGGCGGCAAGGTCTTCATCGCGGTCACGTATCGCGGCGAGGTCGAGTGTCACGAGGGCTGGCTGTCACACAAGCAAGTCCGCCGCGCCCGCGAGGGCGGCGAGCAAGAAGAAACAGCCGCCAAGCCGCCGCGCCCCGAACTCACCGGCCCGATGCAGAACTATGTCGATCTGCATCGCCATGCTGGCGTGCGCGCGGCCATGTTCGACCATCCCGCCGTGGCGCTGCGCCTCGTGGTGGCGCACGCCATCACCGGTTCCGGCCTGTGGCAGGTGCGCCGTGAACCGCAGCGAGCAGCCAACGAGACGGTGACTGCCAGCCTTGCCGGCTGCAAGGCTGAAGCCGCATTCGGCAAAAAGCTGCGCGAAGTGTTGGCCCTGCTCGGATCACCGGATGAGGATGGCGTGGTCGCCGGCGGCAATGGCGACGCCTTTGCTATCGCCCGCGTCTTCGCGCGCCTCTTGGCGCTGTGCGACGACGATGTCATGCGCGTTCTCACCCTTGTCATGGCCGAGAAGCTTGCAGCCGGCAGCGCCGTCATCGAGGCGCTCGGTAACCATCTGAACGTCGATATGGGCACATTGTGGCAACCGGACGATGCCTTCTTCGACCTCTTGCGCGATAAGGAAATCGCCAATTCGATGCTGGCCGAGGCCGGCGGCAAGCTGGTCGCGGACGGCAATGTCGCCGAGAAGGTCAAGACGCAAAAGAAGATCACCCGCGACTTCCTGGCGGGCGAGAACGGCCGCCAGAAGATTGAGACCTGGCTGCCGCGCTGGATGAAATTCCCGGCCGAAAGCTACACCAGCCGCGGCGGCTTCCGCACCGCCGATCAGTGGACACATGTGCAGCCGCTGTTCGTGCGCGAATGAACCGATTAGCGTCAAGCGGCGGTTCTTTCGAGTGCCGCCGCTCAGATCGCGCGCGCCGCTCCGGGCCGCGCCGGCTGCCGATTGGTCATCTTGTCGAGCCAGTGCCTTGCGCGAGAAATCCCGACGCCAATTCGCGCCCGTTTCGGCAGCCCTGCACCGCGCCGGGTTGCTTGCCGAGGCGCTCCGCGCATGGGCCAATTACCGATCCGGTTGGCGACAGAGCCCCCGCAGCCAGCGCCCTGTAATGCCGCCTGCTCGTTTGTGTCACCGATCGCGCCACCTGTCTCCATGTGTCTCAGGGACCATTCCCCTGCGGCTGGCTTGACGACCTATGGGCGGATCCGGCCCGCCCGAAACCCTCGCCAGCAGCTTTTTTCCCCGCCGCCTGCGGCGGCTTCCTCGCGCCGCTTCGCTTCAAAAAAGCTGCCCGCTCGGGTCCTCCGCTATCGCTGCGGCCGTCCCGGTTCCGGCGGTCCGGACGCGCCCATCACGGTCCGCCATCGCAGGGGAATGGTCCCCTGCGAGCACCAAAGGAGACTGAAAATGACCGCGATCGGATACGTTACCAAACAGGAAAACGGCGGCTACAAGGGCCAGCTCAAGACGCTTAGCGTCCGCGCCGACATCGACATCGTGCCCAATCAGGCAAAGAGCGCCGACACCCATCCCGACTTCCGGGTGCTGACGCAAGGGGTCGAAGTAGGGGCCGGCTGGATCCGCACCGGCGAGACCTCCGGCAAGGACTATGTGAGCCTGTCGATTGCCGCCCCGGAGTTCGGTCCGCGCAAGCTCTACGCCAATCTCGGCCGCGCCGCCGGCCAGGACGATGACGACACATACGCCATCATCTGGAACCCGGTCGACTGAACCGCCAGCCCCGAGCCCCGCGCCCCCACCCCCGCGCGGGGTGGTGGAATAAAGGGCGGCGGAACAAACCCCCCCCCACAGCACACCCGCGCCAACATATAAAAGCAGACCCAAAACAGCGG
>NZ_JAMYLV010000046.1:0-42856 GCF_040318195.1 Mesorhizobium sp. M1273
GCCGATGCTGCCAAAGTTCCCATCAGCCATCGCATCAAGAAATGCGCCTGGAACGACGACTATCTCATCAATGCCATCACTCATATGCGATAGCCCTGCCCTCGAGGGGGAGGATTACGCGCTCAGCCGCCTCCACCACCCTGCTTGATGAAATGACCGAGCAGATCCATCGGCACCGGAAACACGACCGTCGACGAGCGCTCACCGGCGATGTCATGGAGAGCCTCGAAATAGCGTAGCTGCATGGCCTGCGGTGCTTCGGCCAGCATCTTGCCGGCCTCGACGAGCTTTGCCGCCGCCTGCTGTTCGCCGTCGGCATTGATCACTTTCGCACGCCGCAGCCGTTCCGCCTCGGCCTGCTTGGCGATGGCGCGGACCATGTTCTCGTTGAGGTCGACATGCTTGATCTCGACATCGGAGACCTTGATGCCCCAGGCATCGGTGCGCTGGTCGAGAATCTCCTGGATATCGCTGTTGAGCTTGTCACGTTCGGCCAGCATTTCGTCGAGCTCATGCTTGCCGAGCACCGAGCGCAACGTGGTCTGTGCCAGCTGGTTGGTGGCGGTCATGAAGTCTTCAACCTGGATCACCGCCCGCTCGGCGTCGACGATACGAAAATACAGCACCGCGTTGACCTTCACCGAGACGTTGTCGCGCGAGATCACGTCCTGCGGCGGGACGTCCTGGACCACCACTCGCAGGTCGACCTTCACCATCTGCTGCACGAAAGGGATGAGGATGATAAGGCCGGGGCCCTTGACTCCGGTGAAGCGGCCGAGCGTGAAGACCACGCCGCGCTCATATTCCCGCAGGATGCGAATGGCCGCGGACAGGAACATGACCACGACGAGCGCTGCTGCCAGATAGGCCACATAACCGATGATCATTGCCTTGCTCCATCGCTTCTCACATTGCGGCGCCGTATCGTCAGCACGAGATCCCTGACATCGGCCACCTCGACGCTGTCGCCCACTGCAAGCGGTTCGTCGGCTTTTGCCCGCCAGCGCTCGCCCCGGGCGAGCACGTGGCCCTCGCTGCCCTGCCAGTCGAGGACCTCCGCCGGCAGCCCTTGCATGGCCTGTGCGCCAACACGCGGAACGTTCTTGCGGGCCGCCCACAGATAGCTGCCGGTCAACAGCGCCAGGCCGAGCGTCAGGACGGCGGCGGTGCCGATAACGGCCCACGACATCTCGAAGCCGGGCCCCTCGATCCTGAGCAGCATGGCTGCGCCCAGCAGAAACGCAGCCACGCCTCCCAGCCCAAGGACCACAGTCGGGTTCAAGGCTTCGACGACCAGGAAGATGATGCCAAGCAGCATCAAGGCAAGGCCGGCATAGCTGATCGGCAAGAGATTGAGCGCATAGAGCCCGAGCAGAAGGCAAATCGTGCCGATCACGCCGGGCGCGACCGCGCCCGGGCTCGTGAATTCGAAGACGAGGCCATAGACGCCGACCAGCATCAGGATGACGGCAATATTCGGGTCCGTGATGACGGCGAGAAGCCGGATGAGCCAGCCTGGCTCGAGCGTTTCGACCGGCAGCCCCTTCGTCGCCAATGCCTCTTTTTTGCCGGCGATCTCGACGGTCCGGCCGTCGGCCAGTTGAAGCAGTTCGGTGGTGTCGCGGGCGACGAAGTCGATGACATGCTGCTGCAGCGCCGCGCCGGCCGACAGGCTGGCCGCCTCGCGCACGGCCTTTTCTCCCCATTCGGCATTGCGCCCGCGCAATTCAGCCAGGCTGCGGATCAGGGCAACGGCGTCGTTCGTCGCCTTGGCGATCATCGCATCGCCCGCGGGTGCGTTCTTCTTGTCCTTGTCCGCCTCCGGGCCATCGTTCTTGCCGCCGGGAAACGATGGCAGCGGCCCGCCCATCTCGATCGGCGTTGCCGCGCCCAGATTGGTGCCGGGCGCCATCGCCGCCAGATGGGCGGCGTAGAGGATGTAGGTTCCGGCGCTCGCCGCATGCCCGCCGGCCGGCGCGACATAGCCGATGACGGGAACCGGCGAGGCGAGAATGCCGGCGATCATCTCGCGCATGCTGGTGACCAGCCCGCCGGGCGTATCCATCTGCAGGATGAGAGCCTGGGCATTTCGGTCCGCGGCCACCGCCAGCGCTTCCTCGAGCTGCCTGGCACTCGCCGGACCGATGGCGCCGTCTATCTCGACGCGCAACACAATTTTCTCCCGGCCGTCCGCCTCTCCGGTTGCTGAAGAGGGACAAACGGCCGCAACAGCCACGAAAGCCGCGGCAAGCAGGACCGCACGCGCGAGTTTCACGCTCAAAGCTCCACATCTAGGAATATGGGCTGGATTTTGCCGAAATCCATGACGCGGCGCGCGGCGGGTGACGCATCGCACGGTCCTACTGGATGTCGGCCTGCTCAGCGGCGGCTACGGCACCGTAGAAGCTCCGCCAATCGGGCACGTTCCGCGTCTATGAAGATCCCGACGACATGCTGCGCCATGTCGACGAAGTCGGCGGCCGCACATGAAGGCGACCGGCGGGCTGTCGCCGTCATTCGATCACACCTATGTTTTGCGCATTGGAGCCATCTCTGGCGGGCTTCTATTGCGCGGCGTCCTCCTGGATTGTCTGTTCCTGGATTCGGGCGGGTGCCCCGAGACACTGATCGTAGCCGATGGTGCAATTATTCAGACATTCGTTGCGCCCCTGGATGGATCTGACGCTGTTGTAGTCGATCGGCACAGCCTGGCATTTCTTCTGGCACGCCTGGTCCTTCTCGGCGCAATTCGTGCCGTGGCCCTTAGGGTACTTCTTCGTGGTCGCTTCAGCGTTCAATGGCAAGACGGCCAGCAGCGCCAGCAGCGTCGGTATCAGTCGGAGCATACGCATGGATCCTCCCTTGCGCGTTAGACCCTCTACACTTGGAGGCAATGTTAGCGCGCCACTTCCGCTGGCCGCATCACCCGTGCGGGGGATGGACGGCAGCGGGGCCGCCGCTAGCCCAGGCAATTTCCCCGTGGTCGGTTCTGATCGTCATCGCTCCGGCCGGCAGCCGATCACAAAACGCGACGACGTTCAGGCAGTCATGTCGCGCGCTGGGCACGATCAGGCCGTCATAATCGAGGAAATGCGCGGCCTCGCCGATGTCTTGCGATCTCGGATATTCGGCGTGCTTTTCCTGATACGAAAGCTGCCCGTAGCGCGCGGTGTCGAGGCCAAGGGTCTGCAAGGCTGCCAGGTCGAGCAGTCTGAGCGTCCGGTCCAAAGCAAGATCGATCTCGAAGAGATTGTATCTGACACGCGAAGGGATCACTGGCTGCCCCCGCGTCAGGTGGAATCTCATCTCGCTCAAGGCACCTTCGCGCTCTTGCGAGGTGTAGAGCACGTCGAACGTTCCATCGTCCCAACGGCCGCCGGAGTTCGAGCACTGGATCGGGCTGCGGCCCTGGCGCACCACACGCCAAACCGTTCCGGAGTATTCGACCGGAACTATTGCCTCGATAACGTCGATGAGCCGGCTATCGCGTCGTTTCCGCCCGGCGATCGCCAACTAGAGAAAGACCTCGTTCTCAAGCCGATCGATGACTTTGAGCACGTCGAGAGCACGGTCGTCGTGAATGAGATCTATCGCCCTTTCACCGTTCAATTGCGGGTGGCGAGCGTAAAGCCAGGTGCGGATATCGCTTGGCTCGTAGAATTCCTGCAGTCGGCCGACGATATAGTGCAGGTCCGATAGAATGAGCTCGCTGCGCGGCTGGGGCTTGATGTCGCCGGCCTTCCACCTCGAAACCGTGGCCTTGGACACGTCGGTGATGTTTGCAATGTCGGTTCCCTTGAGACCGCCAAACGTGCCCAATTCGTCCAGGAATCTGGGGACCGCCCGCAACGCCGTGCTCATGCTTTTCTCTCCGGCTGCCGAGCCACTTCGCGTCGGACCAGCCCTTCAATTGCGCTGTCGCATTTCGGTTTCATAAAAGGAAAATATGAAACAGGAATGTTAATGTCAATCACCCGTTCGGTGCGAAGGCCCCCTGGAGCCAGCACTTCAGGCCTGAAGTAGCGCCAGCTCTTCCGCGCTCAGATGGCGTGCTTTGCCTTTGGCAAGCTCGCCGAGCTGCAATTGGCCGATCGCCACCCGCACCAGGCGCAGCACCTCGATATCGTAGGCGCCAAGCAGCCGGCGGATGTGGCGGTTGCGGCCCTCGTCGAGCACGATCTCCAGCCAGGCGGTGCTGGTGCCGCTTCCACTCGATCGAAAATCAATCGCCTGAATTGCTACAGCGCCCTGTCGCCGGTAATGCCACGGGACAATTTGTTTTGTATAGTCCTTGATGCCACGTGGCCGACGATGGTTCGATGACTTGGGAAGGGAAGATCATGCGAAGCGGATTGGCGAAATTCGTCGTGGCGGGTTGCGTCGCCGCTCAGGTCGTCCTGCAAGCGGCGCAGCCGGCGTTTGCCGCGCCGTGCGGCTGGACGGCGAAACTGGAGGAAGAGGAGGGCGGCAAAGTGCTGATGGCGTCGGTCTGCGGCGGATCGAATGGCGGCGCCCAGCTGACGCTGGCCTGTTTCGGCAAGCCGACGCTGAGCTATGATTTGGGCGACAGCGGTCCGCAACTGGAACCCGGCATCGCTTCGTTCGCGTTCAAGGCCGGCGGCAAAGCGGTGACCAAGACGCTTCAACTCGAAGAAATGTACAACACCTTCACCGTGGAATTGAGCAGCACCGACCCGCTGTTGGCCCTGCTGCGCTCCAAGGGCGAGGTCACGGTCGCCTCGGGCAAATATGGCGAGAACAGCTTTCCGCTTGCCGGCTCATCCGCCGCCATCGGCAAGGTGCTGGCCCAGTGCGGCAAAGCCAAGGCTTCTTCCGACAATGAAGATTGATGAACCCCTCACATTTCGATTTGAATCACGCGAGACGTTGGTCGCGAACATAGAGCGTGATCCTGCTGATCTCGATCCCTGGACAGGGCTTGTCGAGTTGGAGGCCGAGGAAAGCAGCCTGGACACCGCGGTGTCAGTTCTCTTGCGGGCAATTGATGCTGTATCCGACAGGGAACAGCTTTGGCGGGCAGCTGCCTGACTGTCGAGTCGCCGCCAGCAGTTCAGGCCTGAAGCAGCGCCTGCTCTTCCGCGCTCAGATGGCGTGCCTTGCCTTTGGCAAGGTCGCCGAGTTGCAGAGATCCGATCGCGATCCGCACCAGGCGCAGCACCTCGATATCATGGGCGGCGAGCAGCCGGCGGATATGGCGGTTGCGGCCCTCGTCGAGCACGATTTCCAGCCAGGCGGTGCTGGTGCCGCCGCGCAGCAACTCGATCGAGCGGGCCGCCAGCAATTCTCCGTCGACGGTCGCGCCGGCGCGCAACCGCGCCAGCATGGTCGCGTCGGGCAGCGCGCCGATCTGCACGTGATAGGTCTTGGCGACATGCGAGGCCGGATCGAGCAGGCGCTGCGCGAAGCGCGTGTCGTTGGTCATCAACAGCAGGCCTTCGCTGGCCTTGTCGAGGCGGCCGACGGGCGAGACGAAAGGCAGGTCGAGGCCTGCCAGGCAATCATAGACGGTGCCGCGGTCCTGCGGGTCGTCACGGGTGGTGACCAGCCCGCGCGGCTTGTTGAGCATCAGATAGACCTTGCGCTCGGCGGCGACGCGGCGGCCGTCAACCTCGATGCGATCGCGGCCTGGATCAACGCGCATCGAGCCGTTGCGCACGATCTTGCCGGCGACCCGCACGCGCCCCTCGGCAACCAGAAGCTCGGCCTGCTTGCGCGAGCACAGGCCAAGCTTCGACAGCGCGCGACAGAGGCTGACGCCGGGAGGATTGGCTGCGGGGGCAGGGCGTTGCCGGGCAAGGTTCGGTCGTGGCGACATGGCGTTGTCTGTGGATTCTTGTATACGAGCATCCCACTATAGTCGGCCGCCGGCTATGTCCACGGAAGGGAACTGCATATCGTTTGCGTCGTGCGCAGCGGCTGCGAGGACTTGCATGAAAACAGCCATTCGCCTTTGCCTGCTGCTCGCCTTGTTGCCGACATCGCCGGCGCATGCCGGCTGGCAGGCAGTCGAGAAGGTCGAGACCTATGCCATCTCAGGGCAATCCGGCCCGGAGCTCTACGCCTCGATCGGCGGGCGCGGGCCGCTGCTCGGCGAACGCCGCGTCATCGCGCATACCAATTTCAAGCTGACCTGGGTGAGGGACTACCAGCCGCAAGGCGACGCCTGCGTGCTGGTGTCGGCGCGGCCGAAGCTGATCATCACCTACACCTTGCCGAAGCCGGCCGCGCGGCTGCCGGGCGCAATCCAGAAGAACTGGGAGGTTTTCGCAGCCGGCCTTGCCGCCCACGAGAAGGTGCACGGCGCCAGCATCGTCGACATGGTGCACAAGATCGAGGCGGCCACGATCGGCCTGACCGTCGCCGATGACCGCGGCTGCAGCAAGATCAGGGTCGAAGTGACGAGACGGCTCGCCGGAATCTCGCAGGCACAACGGCAGGCGAGCCGCGATTTCGACCGGGTCGAATTCGGCCCGGGCGGCAAGCTGCGGCAGCTTGTGTTCACGCTGATGACCGGCGGATGACGCTGCGGGGCGGCGCAGGATACCACCTTCGCGGCCTCACGCCTGCTCGGTCGGATAGAGCGTCAGGATGTTGACGTTGACCCTTGGCGGCTGGCTCACCGCATAAAGGATGGCGGCGGCGATGTCCTCGCTTTCCAGCTGCTCCATGTCGCCCAGCCTTTGCTCGACCGCCTGGCGCACATCGGCGCGCATATTCTGGGTGAACTCGGTCTTGACGGCGCCAGGCTCGATGCAGGTGACGCGGATGCCATCCTTGCCGATCTCGCGGCGCAGCGATTCCGCCATCGCGCTCACCGCGTGCTTGGTGCCGGAATAGACCACCGAAGGGTGGATGTAACGGCCGGTGCCGGACGAGACCACGACGATGTAGCCGGCGCCTTGCCGCTGCATCGACGGCAGTGCCGCATGGATCGGATAAAGCAGGCCCAGGATGTTGACGTCGACCATCCGGCGGTATTCTTCCGGCGTCGTGTTGCGGAACGGCGCGGCGACGCCGACCCCGGCACCGCAAGCAGCATGTCGAGCCGGCCGTACTCCTGCTGGACCCGCTCGACCATCGCCGTGGCTTGCGCTTCGTCGGCGACATCGACGGCAATCGGCAGTGCCGCGCTGCCGGTCTCACGGATCCGCTTCGCCAGATGGTCCAGCCGCTCGGCGCGCCGCGCGGCAATCGCCAGCGTGGCGCCCTCGGCCGCCAGCGCCAGGGCGGTGGCCTCGCCGATGCCGGAAGAGGCGCCAGTCACCAAGGCGATCTTGCCGCTCAGTTTTCCTGTCTGCATTCTTTTTCTCCTGACGCTTTGGACCGGCCGTGAAGCTAGGGCGCGGACATTCTGGAACAATGCTGATCGAAAAACCGAATCCACCGTTAGGGTTTTGGCCCCAGCAAGCCCACGTCTGCGCACGAACGGGCCTTGACGCGACCGGAGGTGTTGCGTCTTGATACGGGGGCTGCGGGGCTTCGCATGAAAACAGCTGATCGACTACGTCTGCGGGTGGCTTGTTTGCATGCGACGCTTGCATGCACCCCCGCGATCCTCTCGCGACCGACAGGTCTGAACGCCAGATGAAGGTCCTCGTCGTCCATTGCCATCCCTGCGCCGACAGCTTCAGCGGCGCGGTGCGCGACACGGTGCTGGAGACGCTTGCCGAAAGCGGTCACCAGGTCCACCTGCTCGACCTCTATGCGACCGGCTTCGATCCGGTCATGCGCACGCAGGAATGGCGCGGTTACCACGACAAGGCGGCGAACCTGCAACCGGTGCACGAACATGCGCAGGAGCTGCTCTGGGCGGAGGCGGTCGTCTTCATCTATCCGACCTGGTGGTATGGCCTGCCGGCGATGCTGAAAGGCTGGCTGGAGCGTGTGCTGGTGCCGGGCTTCGCTTTCGAGATGCCGACGGCACGACGCGGCCCGCGGCCCAAATTGCGGCACATACGCCGGGTGATGGCAATGACCACATGTGGCGCCACGCCGCTGATGTCGTGGATCATGGGACAGCCCGGCCGGCGGACCCTGCTGCGCGGCTTCCGCTCCGTCTGCCATCCGCTGTGCCGGACCAAATTCCTGGCGCTCTACCGGATGGACAGCGTCTCGGCCGCCGGACGCCAGGCACATCTGCAGCGGGTCAGGAAAGCGGTTGCCGGTCTTGGCCGCGCTGATGCCGTTGCCGCCACGATGCCTGGCTGATCAGCCGGGTGGGCCGTCGCCGGCGCGGGCAATCGCTTTGGACGGGCGATTGCGCCAAGTTGGTGTTGAAGACGGCCAATTATCGAAGTAGGCGCCGCCCCTCTGGCCCTGCCGGGCGTTTCTCCCCGTAAACGGCAGGGCAATCGAATATGGACTTGACGGACCCACCTACCGAACGCTGCAACGCCTGAAACGAAAAACCCGCCTCGGAGGCGGGTCGTTGGGAGCCAATTAGCACCACACCGAAATTAGTAGCATAGCTGCCGGCACAAAGCAAGAACAAAATACGCTGTAGCGATAGAAAATCCGAATTCCTGCTCGTCCGAGGTCGCTGCTCAGAACGATTGCCAACTCGTATTCCTTCGCCCCACTTGGCATCTCCCGCAGGGGCAGGGCAAATCGCATGTGGATTCTTACGAAGAAGGGACCCCCCACCCCTAACCCCTCCCCACAAGGGGGAGGGAACGCTGCCGCGTGCCTTTACTTCCCCTTGGCGCCGAAAAGCAGGCAATTTGCCGAGGTCGGCGCCGACGGAAGTCTCCCTCCCCCTTGTGGGGAGGGTTAGGGGTGGGGGTCCTTCGTAGAGCGAAAGCCTCCGCTTTCCATCTGCGATAGCCCTGCCATAAACGGAGAGATAGACCCGGCCGCAACGCTGGCGCTATGCTTGCAACGTTGGCGCTTTGCGAAATTGTCGAAGGCAGGGTCCCTCGCTCCGTCTACAACGACGCCAGCAAGCAGGCATGGGGCGGCGCAAACCCGTGAAGTAAGGGGCTGATTCAAATTTAGGTCTAAAGCGATTGCTCGCCATGGCCTTTGCAGGGTGGCTGCTCGCCGAACCAAAACAGATCGGACAGATGAAGGCCGCGCAATGACCGTCACCATCTACCACAACCCCGATTGCGGCACCTCGCGCAACACGCTGGCCATCATCAGGCAGTCCGGCGAGGAGCCTGAGGTGGTCGAATATCTAAAAAATCCGCCGTCGCGCGAAAAGCTCGTCGAGCTGATCGCAGCGATGGGCATGACGCCGCGCCAATTGCTGCGCGAAAAGGGCACGCCCTATGCCGAACTTGGCCTGGGCGACCCGAAGTGGAGCGACGACGAGATCCTCGATTTCATGCTGGCGCATCCGATCCTGATCAACCGGCCGATCGTGGTGACGCCGCTCGGCACCATGCTCGCCCGACCCTCCGAAGCCGTGCTCGATATCCTGCCCAATCCGGATATCGGCCCGTTCACCAAGGAGGACGGCGAGGTCGTCATCGACGCCAGCGGCAAGCGCGTCGGCTAGATATCGTCTTATTTCGATCTGTCGAAATTCTCTTGACGTGCAGCGATTCTGGAAATAGCTTATTTCCATGAAACTCGAAAAAGCAGCCTCGCAACTTGAAGCCCTCGGCAGCCCGACGCGGTTGCAGCTCTATCGGACGCTGGTGCGGGCGGGCGATGAGGGGCTGCCGGTCGGGCGTATCCAGGACAGATTGGGCATCGCTGCCTCGACGCTGTCGCATCACCTCAAGCGGCTGGTCGACACCGGCCTGGTGACACAGGAGCGCCAGGCGACGACGCTAATCTGCCGGGCCAACTATCCCGCCATGAACGGGCTCATCGGATACCTCGCGGACGAATGCTGCGCCGACGCCACCTGTGCGCCGGCATCGGCGGAAGCGGCCGCCAAAACGGCGGCATGATTTTTTTGCCATTATAATTCGAAATTACCGGAAGGATGGAAGACATGGAGATGATTGAAAAACTCCCCGTTGCGGTGATCGGCGCCGGGCCGGTCGGCCTGGCGGCAGCGGTCCACCTGATCGCGCGGGGCATTCCTGTCAAAGTCTACGAAACCGGCAATGCGGTTGCATCCAATCTCAGGGATTGGGGCCATGTCCGTGTGTTCACGCCTTGGCGCTATTGCGTCGATCAGGCGGCCAGAAACCTGCTCGAGGCGCATGGCTGGCGGATGCCTGAGCCCGAGGCATTCCCAACCGCGGACGACCTCGTCGCGGATTATCTCGAGCCGCTGGCAAAGCTTCCGCAATTGTCGCCGTCGATCGAAACCGGCGCCCGGGTCGTCGGCATTTCGCGCTGGGGCGCCGACAAGGTGCTGAGCAAGGGACGCGAGAACCGGCCGTTCATGCTGGCGGTCGAGACTGCCGATGGTACAAGACGCGACAGCGCACGTGCCGTCATCGATGCTTCGGGAACCTGGCAGATGCCGAACCCGCTCGGCGCCGGCGGAATTCCTGCAGAAGGCGAGGCCGAATTTGCCGACCGCATTGCCTACGGCATCCCCGATATTCTCGGCCGCGACCGCAGCCTTTATGCGGGGAAGACGACGCTGGTCGCCGGCTCCGGCCATTCGGCCGCCAATGCGGTGCTGGATCTCGCCAGCCTGGCAAATGTGGAGGCGGGCACCGCTTTCATCTGGACGACGCGCGGCACCGACCTGGTGCGCATCTACGGTGGCGGTGATGCCGACCAATTGCCGGCACGCGGCGAACTCGGCGCCGAAGTGCGCGAACTCGCCGAGAGCGGCGGCGTCAGGCTGGTGACGGGCTTTGCGGCTGTTTCGATCCGCGATGCCAACGGCCGGCTGGTCGTCGAAGGCCAGACCAGGGACGGTTTGCAGGCGCTTGGCCCGGTCGACCGCATCATCGCCGCGACCGGGCAACGCCCGGATCTGTCGCTGACCCGTGAGCTTCGGCTCGAGCTCGATCCATGGCTGGAAAGCGTCAAGGCACTGGGACCGTTGATCGATCCCAACGAGCACTCCTGCGGCGACGTGCCGCCGCACGGCCACCGTGAGCTCAGCCATCCAGAGCAAGGGTTCTACACAGTCGGCATCAAGAGCTATGGCCGCGCACCGACCTTCCTGCTGCTGACCGGGTATGAGCAGGTCCGCTCGGTCGCGGCGGCGATCGCCGGAGACATGGTGGCGGCCGACAATGTCCAGCTCGTGCTGCCCGAGACCGGCGTCTGCACCGTGCCGCGGATCGGCGTGGCCGACAAGGGGTGCTGCGGCGGTCCGGCGCCGGCAGCGGTGGATGCGTGCTGTGTCGCCGACGCCAAGGCGAAGGCGGTCGGCGAAGGCGGCTGTGGCTGCAGCGTCGCGGCATGAGTCTTTCGCCGCCTTCGCCGGCCATCGTGCGCAGCCGCGGCGCGATCATCACCGCGCTTGGCCTGACGCAGATCATGGCGTGGGGTTCTTCCTACTATCTTCCCGCGGTCATCGCGCCGGCAGTCTCCTCCGATACCGGCTGGCCGCTGGCATGGGTTGTCGGCGGCCTGTCTCTCGGCTTGCTCACGGCAGGATTGATCTCTCCGCGCGTCGGCTCGTCGATCGAGCGGCATGGCGGCCGCAACGTTCTGGCGTTCAGCGCCGGATGCATCGGGCTCGGCCAGATCGGGCTGGCTCTTGCCCCTAATCTTGCGGCCTATATCGCGGCCTGGCTGGTCATCGGCCTGGGCATGGGGGCAGGGCTCTACGATGCCGCTTTCGCGACGCTTGGCCGCCACTACGGCCAGGGCGCGCGCTCCGCCATCACCATGCTGACGCTGTTCGGCGGCCTTGCGAGCACCATCTGCTGGCCGATCTCAGCCTTGCTGCTGGGGGAGGTCGGCTGGCGCGGCACCTGCCTGGTTTACGCCTCCTTTCAGCTGGCAATTGCGCTGCCGCTCTATCTCGTGATCCTGCCCCGGGAGCCGCCGCAACCGGCAGTCAAACCGGGAGTGAAGAAGGCGGCACCCATTCTCGACAACCAAGCCGATCCGTCGATCATGATCGTTCTGGCCGCGACCCTGACACTCGCAGCGGTGATCTCGTCGACACTATCGGTGCATCTGCTCACAATCCTGCAAGGCAGCGGCATGGCGCTTGCCGCAGCCGTCGGGCTCGGCGTGCTGGTTGGTCCATCACAGGTGGCGGCGCGCGCGATCGAGATGATGATCGCGCGCTACCACCATCCGATTTTCACCAAGTTTGCCTCGGTTACGTTTGTGGCGATCGGCGTTTCGACGCTCTGGGCCGGCATGCCAATCATCCCGCTGGCGCTGGGCTTCTACGGCGCAGGCATCGGCCTGGAATCCATCGCGCGGGGGACGTTGCCGCTCGCGCTGTTCGGCTCTAACGGCTACGCGAGACTGATGGGCCGCCTCGCCATGCCGAGCCTGATAGCCCAGGCGGCGGCACCCTCGGCCGGAGCATTGCTGCTGGAGCGCTTCGGCCCGCACGGGACGTTGGCCGCGCTTTCTGGTCTAGCGCTGGCCAACGTCATCCTCGCATGCGGCTTGGGCTGGCGGATGCTCCGCCGGCGGCAATCGCAGGTTCAAACCCGATAGGATTTCGACCTGCGTTCGGCGCCTTCAACTGGAGAGCGGGAGATCTTCCAAGGGATCGACAAGGAAAGACGCGGCGATCAGATCGTCCGCATCGAGGCGCAGTGAGCCTTTGGCGCCGCCCATGATGGCGGCAACCTTTTGAAACGTCTTGATCTCATGCTCGGTAATCTGGGCACTTTGCATTCTGGATTTGAGGTCAGCGATGCGCAGCCCCAAACTGTGGGACATTCCGATTTTACGGTTCGACATGGTAAGATGCTCCTCCCCGGCCCATGTTTGTTTTGCCACCCGCCCTATTCGTATTTCCTCCGCCTGCCTAAATATGAGGCATCGCGATACAGCGCCCGAACGCCCGATGCAAGGGAAGGTTCCGGCGCGCAGAGGTCACGAAATAATAATACGAAGGAAGTACGGCCGATGGTCCGGCCGGAGGTAGGACTTAGGTACGACGCCCCGCCGGACAGAGGGCTCCGGTGCCTTATCGGCTGGCGAGGACCATGCGGTTGCCTTCGCTGTCGCGAAACTCCGCCACCGTTCGCCCCGGCTGCCACGGCGCCTCATGCGCTTCGGTGATGATCTCGACGCCGCCCGCTTTCATGGCCGCGATCATTGCCCCGACATTTTCGTCGACCAGCACCAATACCGGCTCCGCGCCGGGTGCGTCGTCGGCGCGCCTGACAAAATGCAGGTTCGTCACGGCATGCGGAAATGCCAGCTCGATCCAGCGCCAGCCGCCATCACCCATCTTCTGGTCGGCCATGACCTGGCAGGCGAGATGCCTGGTGTAGAACGCCTTGGCGCGGTCCTGCTCGAACACCGGAAGCTCGGCAAACTGGATATGCATGATCGTCTCTCCTGCTTGATGGCTGCCGCGCAGCCGCCCACGCGGGAAAGACGATGCGGGCAACCGAAAAGATTCTTCGGCAAGGAGAATCTTTTCAGCGCAGCCGGTCGTCCTTCGTTCATACCAACCAGTCAGGAGACGATGATGAACTACGCGCTCATTCGATACGGTGTGAAACAAGCCGACCTGGAAGATAACCGCGCGCTGGTCGAAAAAGTGTTCGAAGCGCTTGGCGAGGCGGCACCGCCGACGGTGCGTTATCTCGTGCTCGAGCTGGACGACGGCTCGTTCGTCCACATCGTCGGCCAGGACGGCGATTCGTCGGCGCTGACCGGGCTTGCGGCCTTCAAGGCGTTTACGGAAAACCACGCCGAGCGCCGTTCGACCCCGGCATTGCGATCGCCTGTTAAAGTCATCGGCAATTACCGTATGCTGGCGGATCAGAAAGCCGGGTAGCGCCTGCCGTGCCGCTCGCGCAGAAATGGGACGCTACGCCGAAAATGAACAGGGCGACTTTGGAGGCGATGCTCGTCGGGTTGCGGCCAAGGCTGCATCGCTACTGCGCACGCATGGCCGGCTCGGTGATCGACGGCGAGGACATCGTCCAGGAGGTGCTGATCAAGGCGCTGCAGGCGATCGACGGCGGTGCGATGGTCGAACGGCCGGAGTAATGGCTGTTTCGCATCGCCCACAATGCCGCGCAGGATCATCTGCGGCGGCGCAATCGGGAAAGGTCGCGCATGACCGAGGCCGACATGAGCGTCATCGAGGATCCCTCCGGCAGCGCCGACAGCCGGCTCGCCGCCCAGACCGGCCTGCGCTCCTTCATGCAGCTTTCGGTGCCGCAGCGCAGCGCTGTGATCCTGGTCGACGTGCTCGGCCTCAGCCTGCATGAGACCTGCGAGGTGACCGGCACGACGCTCGCCGCCACCAAGGCCGCGCTGCATCGCGGGCGGGCGCAGCTCAAGCAGCTGGCGCTGCAGCCCGAACAGGCGCTCGCGCCGAGGCTCGACGCCGATGACGAGCGCCGGCTGCGGCGCTATGTCGACCTGTTCAACGCGCGCGACTTCGACGCGGTCAGGGCACTGATCGCCGAGGACGTCCGGCTCGACGTCGTCAACCGCGTCCGCCTGCGCGGCAAGGCCGAGGTGTCGACCTATTTCGGCAATTATGCCCGTATCAGCGACTGGACATTGTCGCTCGGCTTCGTCGACGGCAGGCCGGCGATCCTGATCCGCCACCCGCAAGCGGCCGACGGCGCGGTGCGCGGCTTCATTCTGGTCGAGTGGCGGAACGATCAGGTCATCCAGATCCGCGACTTCCGCTATGCGCCCTGGTGCCTGGTCGACGCGGAGATCAGGGCCGTGGAGGGGTGAGGAGAGCGCTGGAAATGGTGCGAAATGGCGATCAGGCAGCCTCTTCCTGTTTGACCCAAACGCAATTGCCACATGGCAGCACGTTCTTGGAGCGGTTCCGGTTCTCTCAGAACCGGAACCGCTCTAACTATCTGTTTTGCCGCATTTATGCGGACGCCACATGACTCCATTTGGCGGCAGAATCCTCTAGCCGATACGCACGCGGCGCGTCACCTGGCCATTGCTTTCCCAGTATGTGTGTTTCTTGGCTATCAAGGGATCGTCCATCGCCGGTTGAACTTGTCCCGTGGTGCTGACCGCGCGCGAGGTCACCGTGTGTTCTCCAGGAGAGGGATTTGCCCAAGCCAGGGACCATATTTTCCAGGCGTGTTCGGCCTCCTCACTGTGGTCAATGGTCGCTGGTATCCAAGGCCCTTGATCGATTTGCACTTCGACCCGGTCGATCGGCGCCCCCCAGGCTGCCCCAACGATGCGGTAATCTGAATCTTTCCGGGTAACCTTCGCAGGCGCGGACTTTATCAGCGCTCGCCCGACTGACGTCTCGGCCCATACGGTCTCGCCGTTGTGGTCCTCCTCCCGGATGGTGACATAGTCACGGGCCATCAGAAGGCTCATGAACCGCGTATCGCGAACCTCGATGCGCTTTAGCCACTTGACGTTGGCGATCCCGTACCAGCCTGGCGCAATGAGCCGTACCGGGAAGCCATTGGGCGCCGGCAAGGCGGCCCCGTTCATTTCATAGCAGAGGAGATTGTCGGGGTTCATCGCGTCGGCGAGCGACATGCTACGAGCGAAGTTCTGCCGCATCTTGACGTCGCGTATCGGGATCTCGCCTGTGTCGGTACCGAAAAAGACGACCTCGATGCCCTTCTCCAGAACGCCGGCTTCCTCGAGGATCGGGGCGAGCGGCGTCCCTGCCCAGCGAGCATTGCCGATGCCGCCGGTGAAAAAGGGAAACCCGTGGTTGCCCGAGCATTCCACTGTGAAAACGACCTCCTGCCGCGGTCGCGCCCTGATGTCGGCGAGCGTTAACTCCAGGGGCTTCTTAACCAGGCCTCCGATTTCCATCGACCATGTCTTCTCGTCGATCGTTGGTCGGTTGAAATGCGAGATGCTGAAGAACTTGTCGTTTGGCGTTATCCAGCTATCCAAATCCTCCCAGACAAGCTGCTTCTGGATACCCACCGGATCGGGATTTTCGGTCGGCTGATCCAGCCATCGAATAACTTCCTCGTTCGGCCGTGTTGGAAAAGCGTAAGCCCGGCGCGAGGTATAGAGAGCAGCAATTGCGGCAAGAGCCGCGCTTCCTTGAACAAGAAGTTCTCTGCGCTGAAAATCAGGCATGTTGTTTACCTCCCAGTTGATCCGGAACGGGCTGCAACGTGCCTTAGGCCGTAGCCTGATCACGGATAGGCGACACAATGTGAGATCTGCCCACCCGGAAGTATCCGGGTAGGTCAGATAATCACCGACGCAAGTCAAGCATGTGAAGCGTTGCACGAAACGCCAGCTCGCGTTTCGCATGCTAAGAGTGCGCCTTTGAGAAGGAACTGTCCACAACTTGGACGGGACATGATGATGATTGCAGCATTCCATGCCGATTTCCGGTCCTGCCAAAATCGTTGCTGCTCGGATCGCTGCCGACCGCCCGCTTCTGGGTCATTTCCGGACTTTCGCAGGTTCTCGTCGAACCGGTGTTTCCTGCCGGCCCATGGGTTGGCCGTGCGGCCGGCACCGCCCTGGTCGCTTGGGGCGGCGCAACGCTTTTGGTCTGACGACCAGGGCCGCCTCGAATGTCGCATTTGCAGGAGGAGGCGGGCCCGGGCGGCACATCAGAACCGAGGTGGCCAGCAAGCAGGCCGCCCGGCTCGGGCGCGGCAGAATCAATCACACGTGAACCATTCGCCAACCGAGCGGGGACGCCCTAGTTGGTGGTGACTTGCGTCACCGCCACGCCGGTTATCCTGCCGTTCCCGGCTGTGTAGGTGAGCGTCTGCGTGACCGTGGTGTCCTTCTGGTCGGGAGACGAAGGAGGATAAGAGGCGGCGAAGCCGAAATGGCCGTAACGATCGGGCTTGGCGGCGCCAAATTTCGCGGCCACGTCGCTCAGCGGCGCTCCGACGCCGGGCGTATCGAGTTCAATTGCTGTCAGGCTGGCAGGCGCGCCGGCGCATCCTTCCGGCACCTTGCCTTCCGGGTTCGGCTGCAGCGCGACGGACAGGACACCGTGGTCGGAGCCGCCCATCTCGCCGGAGACGAACCAGAAGATCGACGGCGATCCGCCGGCGTCGGGGCCGGCATAGCAAAGCCAGTGGCGTGAATCTCCGGCGTCACCTTCATCGTGCATCGCTCCGCCGAAGGCTTTTTCGACATCGGCAAGCGTGGTTTCCTCAAGCTTTATCGCCAGCGGCCCGGCCTTGACCTGCTTGAACAGCGGGCTGGCCAGCGGCGAGTTGATATCGCCCAGGGATGGAATCGCCCGGTCCGGGTTGAGCGGCTTGGCCAGCGTCGTTGCATTGGTCACCAGTCCGGCAACGATGAGTGCGAAATATCCGGCGTTCTGTCCCATGCCGATCTCCTGTCGTTCGAAGTGAGGGCGGAAGGATTTGCGAGCGGGTGCTACCCTGTCTGGTTAATACCCAAACGGGTGCACGACGAACTGGTCCAAGATAAATTCACAACGGCGCAGCCTTCAACGTCACTCCGGCGACTTGGCAACCAAAGTGTAATCGAGGCTCACAGTTCCTTTTCGGCCAGCTCGCGAAACGCGTCGGGAACCGACCGCTGTAGCCCGAGCGCGACCGAGGCGTAGCCCACCGCCTCCCAGCCGAAGCGGTCGCGGATCTTGTCGACGGCGCGGTCCGCGGTCCAGCGCGCCGCGCCCTTGCTGGTGCCGGGGCGGCGGCGGTCGTCGTCGAGCCCGAGCGGCAGTTCCAGTTGCAGGCCGGCATGCTGCTCCAGATGCGAGACGGCGATCGCCAGCAGCGAGATTGTCTTTTCGTGCGGATGGTCGATGAGCACCTTGCGCACCAGCGCCTCGGCGATCTCGGCCAGCATGGCGGTTGCCGATATCGGCTGGTCGAGCGTGATCGAGCGCGTCACCGAGCGCAAATCGGCAAAGCGGACGCGAACCGTCACCGTGCGGCCGGGCCGGGATTTCGCCCGCAATCTTGTGGCGACCCTGTCGGCCAGATGCAGCAAAGCGGGCACGAAGACTTCCTCGTCGGCCGGTTTTCGGCCAAGCGCCGACTGCGCACCCGCCGAGCGCGCCCGGCGCTGCGTCTTGAGCTTGCGCGGATCGCGGTTCCACGCCAGCGCGTTGAGTTTCTCTCCCGCCGCCGGCCCGAGCAGGCGCTCAAGCGCCCCACCATTGGTCTTCGCCAGCTCGCCGATGGTGTTGACGCCGATGCCGGCCAGCCGCTGCCTGGTGACCGGGCCGACGCCCCACATCAGCTCGACCGGCAGGTGGTGCAGGAACTCCAGCTCGTGGCGCGGATCGACCACCACCAGCCCGTCCGGTTTTGCGACCTGTGAGGCGATCTTGGCCAGATGCTTGGTGCGGGCTACGCCGACCGAGATCGGCAGGCCGAGCTCGGCCCGCACGCGGCGGCGGATCCTGCCGGCGATCTCGGCCGGCGAGCCGAACAAATGGGTGCAGCCGGCGACGTCGGCAAAGGCCTCGTCGATCGAAATCCGCTCGACCACCGGCGTGAAATCGCCGAGCACCTTGATTGCCGCATCGCCCAGCCGCTGGTAGTCCTTGAAATGGCCGCCGACGAAAATGAGTTGCGGGCAGAGTTCCCGCGCCCGCCGTCCCGGCATACCGCCGCGCACGCCGAACGCCTTGGCTTCATAGGATGCGGCAAGCACTACCCCGCCGCCGACGGCAATCGGCTTGCCGCGCAAGGCCGGGTCGAGCAACTGTTCGACCGAGGCATAGAAGGCATCCAGATCCGCGTGGAGGATGTTGGCTTCCATCCGGCCCGTTCGCCCGCGGCGGTTCGAACGCCGCATTGTCTCGAGTTGTGGTGAGAACATAAAGAGAACATTGTGGGTGGATTGTCAAGCAGCGCGGACGACAGGTGAAGGGGCAATCGCTTCAGGTTGGCGCTGCCCCTCATCGCCCTGCCGGGCGCTTCTCCCCGTATAGTGACGGGGAGAAGGACGCTTTCGTCGATGGTTTCGCCAATCACTAACGTTGCAGGAAAGTGCCGAAGTTGCGGACAGCCCCTTCTCCCCGTCGCTATACGGGGAGAAGGTGCCGGCAGGCGGATGAGGGGCAGCGCCGACTTCGGCAATCAGCCGAGCGCTACAGCGCCAGCTTGTAGCCGAGATGACTGGCGGTGAAGCCGAGGCGCTCGTAAAAAGCGTGCGCCTCCCGTCGACCTTTGTCCGTGGTGAGCTGGACGAAGCTGCAATTGCGCGAACGGCATGTTTCAATCGCCCATTCGATCATCAGCTTGCCGACGCCGCGCGAGCGCCATTGCCGGGCGACGCGAACGCCTTCGATCTGGCCGCGCCAGGCGCCTTTTCTCGAAATGCCTGGAAGGAAGCTGAGCTGCAGCGTTCCGACCACTTGCCCGGCGTTGACCGCGACGGCCAGCAACTGGTTGGGATCGGTATCGATTGCGCTGAAGGCATCGAGATAGGATGGCGCAAGCGGCGTGGACGGGTCTTCCCGGTCTGCGCCGAGCACATCGTCGGCAAGCATTGCAACGATCGCCGGCAGGTCGGGCGCCTGCGCGCGACGGAATTCGATCTCGCTCATCGCGCGGAGACATACGGCGCGGTGTCGGCGATCGCAACATCCGTTTTGCAAGGGAGGCCCGCGCGCCTTCAGGTCGCCTCGAGCGCCCAGAGGCGGTGGCCGTAGCGGCGGAAGAAGCGGGCGAAGAGGCGCTGCTGCCTGGCGCGGGTGAGGTCGGCGGCGCGCCTTTCCTGTCGCCAGTGCGGCATATTGCGGAACATCGACAGGAAGCGGGCGGCATCCTCGAGTGCCTCCTCGGCTGACTGCGCCGGGCGGATCGCCGCCAGGAACAGAGCGCGGCTCGGCTTCATCCGGTCAATCGCCGCCTTGCGCTGGCGATGACCCTGGCGTGCCTTGCGGATGCCGTCCTGGCGGATGGCCGCGAAAGCGGCAAGCATGGCCGGGCTGTCGCCGCTATAGCCGCAGGCATGGGCGAACTGGGCTGGGTCCATCGTCATTCCCTTGCTGCCGGCCGGCTGCGGTTCTGTTGCTCGCGCCGATTCCAGTCCTCGCCACGTATAAGCATAACTCAAATAATTGAACAAGTCAAACTTTCACATTGATGTAAGCGGAACCGACTCGACTCCGCTCCAAAATCCGATAATGTTGCGAACAAAGCAGGAACAACGATGGGGATAACCATGGCATTGGCAGGCAAGGAAGCGACGATCGCCGATGTTGTCTCGATTGCGGTCGAATGCATCGACTGCGGCCGCAACAGGTGGTGGAAGCCGGCCGAGCTCAAGCGGCATGGGGTGATGCCGGAGACACCGCTGGCCGCACTTTCGGGGCGCCTGATCTGCAAGGCCTGCCGGGCCGACGGCCTGCCGGGCGCCGCCGTCTCGATCCAGGCCGCCTTCATCGACGACCGGCAACGGACCCGCGCCGAGGCGCGCCTGCTCAATGGTCGAGAGCTGCAGTCGAGGCGGGCTTGAGGGGGGCGGGGACGGTGTTCTTCCTTCTCCCCTTGTGGGAGAAGGTGGCCGAGCGAAGCTCGGTCGGATGAGGGGTGTTGGACGGATCGCTACCTTGATGGCGTAAATGCTTAAAAAACGCTTCTACATTTCCTCCGCCGCGTTCCTTCCAGCACCCCTCATCCGGCTCGGCGCTGTGCGCCGATCCACCTTCTCCCACAAGGGGAGAAGGGAAAGCTCCCGCCTCAATACCCCAGCAGTTCCTTGAGCGGGATGACGCGGAAGACGTTCTTGATGGCGTAGCGGTTGAAGGACAGCGTCTTGGGCGGGTTGTACTGTTCGACGATCAGCTCGGCGGCGGTGCGCTTGACCAGCTTCTTGATGAAGGCTTTGCCGTTTTGCTCGTTCTCCTCGGGCAGGGTCTCGATCACCACATGGTCGCCGGGCAACGCTTCGCGGCCGCCGCAATAGATCATCTCGCCGGGCTCGTAGCGCGGCACCATCGAATCGCTCAGCACGTGCAGCGCAAACACATTGCGCAGATGCCGGATCCCCGGCGGCCGCTGGACATAGCCGGCCGGCTGGCCGTTGAAGGTGAAGTCGCCATCGTCGCCGCCGACGGCGGTACCGAGAAGCTGGATGTCCATCGGCCCGGCGGGCAGGGGGCCGGGATCGGTGACGATCTCGGCATCGGCGACCGGTCCGGCATCTTCGAGGAAAACGACCTCGCCCTTGCCGAGCGCCACCGGGTCGACGCGCAGGAAAGCGGCGGTCTTCAAAAGGTTCTCGGTCTTGGGCAGGTTGCGCCCGGTCTCCCAATTGCCGACGGCAGCGACGTCGGTGTCGTTGTGCTCGGCAATGTGACGCATCACCAGGCCGCGCTGCTTGCGCGCCCGGCGGATCGCCGCTCCGACCTTGATCGACAGTGCAGTTTTCGCCATGGCTCCATCTGAGGCATAAGATTCGGTTTAGTCTATGCAAGAATCGCTTGCATTACAATTTGAGTTATGCTCTTATGTAGGCATGCACAAGTCGCTTCGCCAGCTTTCGGTCCTTGAATCCGCCGTTCAGCGCGCCGGCAGCGCTCGCCTGGAGGCGGTAGCGCAACCGATCGCCGAGGCCATGCATGTGCCAACCCTTTCCCCTTCGTCGCGGCTGTCCTCCTCCCCGGCCGGGACGATGCCCGAGGCTCGCGCCTCGGATCCGGCAGCGCAAGCGGCCGGAACGGCCGGAGCCGTTCCCCTCACGACTCCGGCCACGAATTGCCTGCCGGCCGGCAATGCGGAAGCCGCGGTTTCCTGCATCCGCACCGAAGACGGCACGGTCATCGCCTTCGACGAGCGGACGGGCAAGGCAGTGTCCGGCGCAACAAGGCAGGCGGCCGAGATGAAGCGCGATCGCAGCAGACCACGCGAAGGCTGACCGGCTTTCGAGCCTGAGACCGGCGAAGCCGGCGCCGCACACAACCATTTTTGCAGGGAATGAAACATCATGGCCGCCCGCTATTCCGCCTCGGAACTGGAACAAATCGAGAACTGGCTGACGAGCGGACTGTCGGCCGTGAAGATCGCCACCCGGTTGACCGCGCTGCGCGGCCGCCCGGCCTCGCGTGCAGCCATCATCGGCATCGTCCACCGCACCGCCCGTTTGCGCACCATCGGCCTTGCCAGATCCAAGGGCTGGTGTGGCGGACGCTCTGGCGGCCGGCTCGGAAATTCGGCGCCTGAGCCATCAAGCACTGCTGATCAAGCGGAGTCGGCTCCGAAGGCCGAGCCACGCTGCCGCCCGGCAAGGCTGTCGGCCAGGCTGGCGCCGCCGGCCTGGCAGCCGGGTCCGGCTCGGATCACCGGGACCGATGGCGCACCGCTCGAAATGCCGGCGCCGCGCCCGATCGCCGCCGGCGGCCGCCAGCCGCATTTCGCCGCCATGCGCTTCATCGATTGCCTGTTCGAGCGCTGCCGCGCGCCGCTCGACACGACGCCGCAGGAGGATGGGGAAAACGACGCCCCCGGCAGCCGGCCAGGTTTGGACATGCTGTGCTGCGGAATGCGCACGAACCCATCGAAAAGCTACTGCGCCTATCACGCGGCGCGCTTCCTGCGCACGCTGCCGGCCGAAGCGATTTGAGCCCGCTGCAATGAGGCTGGAAGTTAGCCAGAGCCCGACGACCAAAACCCAGGAGGACCGAGCCGATGAGCACCAAAACCGCCCAAAAGGTCAAAGCCAGGCCACCGAGATTGCCGAAAGGCGAGGCCGAGCAGGTGCGCATCCGCAAGGAGATCGGCCATGATTTCGCACTGAAGGACGACCGGTTCGGCCGCAAGCGGCTGGCGAAGGGGACGCAGGAAGGAGCGCGCCTCTATGAGGTCTCCAATGACGGCCACACAGCGACCGGCGGCATCGTGCGGGTGCGCAACGTCGACCCGCTGAGCGGCCTCACCTCGCTGTCGCGCCAGCAGCGCGAGGCGGGCATGCGCTACCGCCAGGATTTCCGCAACTCGTCCGAGGCAACCGCCAAGCCGATGGCCTGGGCCGAGCGCGTCGACGGCGGCCGCACCGGCAGCGGCGTCGCCGAACACATCCTGTCCGCCGGCCGCGACCATGCCGAGGCCACCAGGGCTCTTGCCCACTGGGAGATCGCCGGCATCGTGCAAAAGGTCTGCTGTGCCGACGCAACGGTCAAGAGCCTGGCCGAACAGGCCGGCGAGCCGCGCGACGTGGTGGTGAAACTACTCAAGATCGGGCTCGACATATTGGCCGTGCATTACGGCATGATGCTGATGCGCAAGCCGAGGTGAGAAGCCCCGCCGATCCGGCCGGCACTACCGGCCGGATCGATCCGTCAACGACGGCAGACACGGATTCTTTCGATAATCCGGTGGTGATGACGCCAGTGCCTGATGACTTCGGTGTGGCAGCGCCGGTGGTACCGGTACCGGTAGCGCGGCGCGTAGTCCTCGTTATAGACATCATAGCGGTAACGGGGAACGTACTCATCGTCGTAATCGGAATACCGATGGTGGCGATAGTAATAGTCGTCGTCGTCATAGCCGTTGCCGATGCCGATCGTGACGCTGCCGCCGGCATTCGCCGGGCCGATCACGGAAGCCGCCGATGCGATGGCGATCACCGAGGCAAGCAGGAGCTTCTTCATAGCTACCTCCTTCTTTAACGTCCCTCTAATAGAAAAACCCCCGAGGGGCAGCCTCGTTCCATAGATTGGCAAGATGTAACGAACGGACGGGCCCGAAGTTTAGCGCCTGCTGGCGCGAAAACGCCGCTGGCTGCGCCGGGGTCGGATCGTCGACGCAGCGTGGCCGCTCCTCTCATCAAACAGCGGCAATCGCGCGTCAGTCCCGTCTTTTGCCGACGTCTGCCTACAGAACATGGCCCAGTTCCAGCAAAACGAACGCGGTCGCACCCAGCACAGCGAGGGCGTAGGCCGCATAAAGAACAAGCAGCATCACCTCAAAGTCCCGGACGAAGCTTGCGGCAATCCTGGTCTCCTTAGGCTCTGCTTTCTCGATGCGGTCGGTTTCCAACTCCTCCGTTGCCATGACGAGGCAGACAATCCTGTCGTTGTCGGCCGCCTGCAATATCCGTTCCGTCAAATCGACTGCAATCACTGGATCATCGGCCAACTGATCCCGCGATAGCCGGCTTTCAGTGACGGTCTGGATTTCACGCTTTCTCACGCACGCATAATTGCGTTGACTAAATTAGGTTCCACTAAAATATATAGATTGCCTCGACCCGATCACGACGTGGTGAGGCGTGAGCCCAGCTGGGCGGGGAACCGCCGCCCGAGGTTCGCATTTGTCGACTGTCGGGGCGAATCGCGATCCGCATCCTCCGATCAAAGGGCGCGGGCTTCTTCATAGGCTGCTACGATGCGCCATTGCTGGTAGGTCGCAATGCCAAAGCAGCCAAACTCTCATATCGCGAACGCAGCGCCGACGTCTTCGGTGCTGACCGGTTATGACGAAGATCGCATGCTTACTTATATCCGGCTGCTCGACGCTTCGGCGGAAGGAACGGACTGGCGCGAGGTCGCCCGCATCGTCCTGCATCTTGATCCGGAGCG
Source organism: Mesorhizobium sp. M1273 (assembly GCF_040318195.1). Classification (NCBI taxonomy): domain Bacteria; kingdom Pseudomonadati; phylum Pseudomonadota; class Alphaproteobacteria; order Hyphomicrobiales; family Phyllobacteriaceae; genus Mesorhizobium; species Mesorhizobium sp. M1273. Next base: position 24,533 of record NZ_JAMYLV010000046.1, read on the forward strand.
GGAGCCGGAGAGGGCTTTCCGGGCGTGGGCGACACATCTGGCGCGTGCACGATGGATGACCAGGAAGCGGAACGAGTTGCGCCAGTAGCATAAAGAGCGGTGCGGACGAGCACCCTGACATTTAAGCGGAACTGCCGTTTCGGTCTGGCCGTTGAGGGAGAAGGCCAACATGGAAAAGCGCCCAATGACTTCTTGGCGAGCCAATACTTTCGAGTTGTGCTGCCTTCTTGCAGTTCCGCTGTCGCTTCTCCTTACCGTTTTCCTGGCGGGTCTCATCCTTAGCTGACCCCGCATGGTTGCTTGCCGAGAGGCTGAGTCGTGATCCGACAAGATCCGGAACCGTTACTTTACAGCCGCCGCCATCACATCCGAAAACAGCGCCCGCTCCACCGCCGGTTCCAGCGTTTCGGCGAAGGGCGTCGCCAGGTGGTGGCGGTCGCGGAAGGCTAGTTTGCCGTCGATGAAGACGTGGCAGGTGGTCTGGTCGCAAAAGCGGTCGGTCATGTCGATGTAAGCAGCGTTCGGTGTCGAGCGCACGATATCGCGCTCGATGGTGGCGATGTCGTCGTTTGCCGCCATGATCCTCGGCGTGTCGCATGTCGCGGGCGTCTGGCCCCGCCACAGCGCCCGCGCCACGCATTTGTCGGCGTAGCTTGCATTGTAGGGAACGTCCCTGATGACCGCGACCTTGATGCCGGCCTGGCTGAAGGCCTGAAGCGTCCAGGTGAGGCCCGTCCGCCACTGCGCTTGCCAATCGGCGTGCCTCAACTCCTCGGGCGATTCCTTCATCACATTGCCGATCGAGAACTCCGAGATCACCACCAGTTGGGGGTGGAGCGCGATGATGTCCTTGACCGACTGCTCGCGCCATTGGTCGCATTCGGTGTAGTCGCGCTTCAGCCGCCAGTTCCAGGTCGTCACCCGCGAAGCCCGGCAGGAGGATTTGAGAAAGGTGACGACGCGAAAATTGTTCTTCTCGGCCGCCTTGATCAGCGGCGTCGACCAATGGTCGGCATGCGAGTCGCCGAACAGCACGACCGAGCGCTGGGCATCCTTGCGGCCGAACATGCAGGGTTTTGGCTTGACGGTCTCGAAATCGAGCACGCAGCCGCCATTGCTCGCGCGCACAGTAGAGAGCTGCGCGGCGCTGTCGGCGATGACGTGCTGTTCGGGGCTGAGATTGTGCTCGGCAAAGCGCGCATTGCCATAGGCCGCAACCACGCCGGCGCCGGTCAGCGCGACGGCGGGCACCAGCGCCCGCGCTGCTCCGGCCATCAGCCAGCCGTTGCGGCGGATCGGGTTCTCGATGAAATGATAGGTGAACATCGACAGAAGCAGCGTCAGCGCCGCGCAGGCAAGGCGGTCCAGGATAGACAGACCGGGAACCACCATCGCCGCATAGACGATGACCGGCCAGTGCCAGAGATAGAGCGAATAGGACAGCCGGCCCAACCATTGCATGGGCGGCAGCGCCAGCACGGCGCTCGGCAGATTGCGGCCGCCGCTGCCGCTGAGCAGCAGCAGCACGGTGCCGGCAACAGGCGCCAGCGCATTCACCCCGGGAAACGGCGAGTCTTCGTCCAGCATCAGATAGGCCCAGGCGATCAGCGCCAGACCGAGGCATGCCTGGAGCGTGGCCAGCAGCGGCCGGTCGCGCCAGATCTTTGCCGGCGCCATGGTCGCGAGGCCGCCGGCGGCGAATTCCCAGGCCCTGAGCGGCGAGAAATAGAAGGCCCAGGGCTGCGACACTTCCGTCAGCCAGGCGCAGGCGGCGAAGGAGGCCGCGCCGGCGACGCCGATGACGATTATAGCGGCGCGCTTGCCGGGACGCAGCCAGGCGGCGGCAAGAAGCAGCGCCGGCCATGCCAAATAGAACTGTTCCTCGACCGAGAGCGACCAGAAGTGGATGAACGGGTTGTTGGTGGCGTCGGCGGCGAAATAGTCGAACGACCAGCGGATCAGCCAAAGGTTGATCATGTAGGCGGAGGCGAACATGGCGCCTTTCGAATAAAGCGCCTGTTCCTCCGGCGACAGGATGAAGTAACCCGCGAACAGCGTGGCGAGGATGACGAACAGTGCCGCCGGCAACAGGCGCCGGGCGCGCCGGGCGTAGAAGCGCCAGAGGTTCAGCCGCCCGGTCTCGGTAATTTCCGTAACCAGGTGGCGGGTGATCAGATAGCCGGAGATGACGAAGAAGATGTCGACGCCGGCAAAGCCGCCGGGCAGGCCGGACAGACCAAAATGGAAGGCGATGACACCCGCCACCGCCAGCGCGCGCAGCCCTTCGATGTCAGGCCGAAATGATGCAGACACAATCACCTCATGCAAGGAATGCCCACCTCGCAGAGGCTCGACCCGATGCGACGATATTGCAATGCAACAAATCTAACGCAGTGCAACATAGGGGGAGGGCGCGGCTCCTCCAGTTCCTCGCGTGGGCGGTTCACTCACACGAGCGATTCGAGAGCCACTGATATGGAAGCGAAGCGAAGGGTGCCGAGGCGATCACGCCTTTTTCAAAAACTCGGTCTTCAGCACCAGGCCCTTCACCTGCCTGGTGCTGCATTCGATCTCGCCGGGATTGCCGGTGAGGCGAATATTCTTCACCAACGTGCCGCGCTTGATCGTCTCCGACGTGCCTTTGACCTTGAGATCCTTGATCAGGGTCACGGAGTCGCCCTCGTGCAGCGCCGTGCCATTGCTGTCTCTTATGATCGCGTCGGTCATGGCAGGTCTTTCGTGGGACTCCGGTGGGAGGTGGTCGGGCCAGTCCCCGGCCTATCCCACGCTCGGCGACAAGGTCAAGCGTCAAGCGGGGTCAAGCGTCAAGCGGGGTCAAGCGTCAAGCGGGCCGTCCGCCAATACTATGCGGGAACGGCCGACCGGAAAACCCAGGTTGCAAGCAGACGGTGCCCCTGGACCATAATGTCATTGCCGCTCCGGCCGGCGTCGCGATTTCAAATGGCTAGGCACCCGCCGGTATGAGTGCGGACTGGAAGGTCGCGAAAGGGCCGCCCGCCCTTTCGCTTGGCCCATTTCGCTTGGCAAGAAGCCGACGGTTACTTGTTGAGCTGCTTGGCCATCTTGCAGAAGTCGGCATGCATCTTGGCAATGCCTGCGTCGCTGCATTCCTTCAACATCATGGCCCGGTCGCTCGTGGACATGGCCATCCATGCCGCCTTGAATTCGGCTTCCGACTTCATGGTCTTCATGCCGGCGTCGGTGAAGAAGGGCGTCATTTTCTGCGGATCGTCGAGCGCCGAAGTGCCAGTGGCACCGGCGGCAAGCGCTGCGCCGGTCATCATCGAAAGGGCCATCGCGCCCATGCAAAGCGTCTTGAAGTTCATGATCATTCCTCCTGAGCTGCTGCTTTGAGGTTGTCCATCAGCGATCTACGAAGGAACGGTGTTTTGACCCAAAAGTTCCACGTTCTGGCGCAGACATGGAACAGGATTGCCCGTGACGTCATTAATGCAAAAAATTCTACCATGACTGAATTTGCCGCGCTGCCGACCAGGGCAATCGGCGTCCAGCTGGGTGAGACGCTGCGAAGTTGCAGGCCGGCTCAATATGCCCGATCATGGCGACGGCGGAGCGGAGGTATCAAGTGGCGGCAAATCGTCGAAACGACGCGCACCTGTCGGAGCCCCGGCGGGCGGGCATCGTTTCCGCGGCCAGGGCGCTTCCGCGCACATCGTTGCCCAGCGTAGCGTCGGTCGTGACGGCCGTCGCGGCGCTCTATTTCGGGCGCGAGGTCTTTCTGCCGATCGCAATCGCGCTGCTGCTTACCTTTGCGCTCGTGCCCATGGTGTCGGCACTCAAGCGAGCCGGCATTCCGCGTCTTCCGGCCGTGATCGCCAGTGTGCTCGGCGCATTCACCGTGCTGGCGCTGTTCTCCTTCATCGTCGCCACGCAGGTCAGTGAACTGGCGCAGAACATTCCGCTCTACCAGGCGAATATCCTGACCAAGGTCCGGTCGCTCAAGGAAACCGGCGTCGGCGGCGGCATCGTTTCCAGATTGAGCCGGGTGATCGAACGCGTCGGCCAGGAACTCGACAGACCCGAGCCCGTACAACCCGCCGCCGATCAGCCTCCGCGGGAACCGATCCCGGTCGAAATCGTCGCGCGCGAACGACCGCTCGAGGTCCTCCAGAATCTGATCGGCCCGCTGCTGAGCCCGCTGGCATCGGCCGGACTGATCGTCGTGGTCGTCATATTCATGCTGCTCGAGCGGGAGGACCTGCGCGATCGCTTCATACGCCTCGTCGGCTACGGCGATCTGCATCGAACCACCGAGGCGCTGCAGGATGCCGGCAAGCGCGTCGGCCGCTATCTGCTCATGCAACTGGTCGTGAACATCGTCTATGCCGTCCCGATTGCAATTGGACTTTGGCTGCTGGGCATACCCAATCCATTGCTGTGGGGTTTGCTGGCGCTGGCGCTGCGCTTCGTTCCCTATATCGGCCCGGTCATCGCGACGCTGTTGCCTCTGTTCTTGGCGCTTGCCGTGGCGCCCGGCTGGTCGCTCGTGCTCTGGACCGCAGGGCTTTTCGTCGTGGTCGAACTGATCACCGGCAACGTGATCGAACCCTGGCTCTACGGCTCGCGCACCGGGCTGTCGCCATTGGCCATCATCGTTGCGGCGATATTCTGGACCTGGCTCTGGGGGCCACTGGGCCTGGTTCTGTCGACGCCGCTCACGGTCTGCCTCGTCGTGCTCGGCCGCCATGTGCCGCAGTTCGAATTCCTCGACGTTCTGTTCGGCAACGAACCCGTGCTCGAACCGCACGCCCGGCTTTACCAGCGGCTGTTGGCCGGCGATCCCGAGGAAGCGACGGACCATGCCGAGGAGATGCTGGACGAAGAATATCTGGTCGAGTTCTACGACAAGGTCGCGATTCCCGCACTTCTGCTCGGCGAGCAGGACCGGGTGCGTGGTGTGCTGAGCGACGAGCAAAGACAGCAGGTCGCGGGCAGCGCGCTGACGATGGTGGCGAACCTCGACGACAGCGCGCAGGAGGAGGCGGAAGCGGACGACACGGCCGCGGCCGAGGACAACGGCTCACGCGAGGACAGGCACGTTCAGGGGGAGGTTCAGGGCGAGGAGTACACCGAACTGCCGGATGGCACGGGCATGTCGGTGCTGTGCGCCGGCGGGCGCGGCGAACTCGACGACGCGGCGGCCGCCATGCTGGCCCAGGTGCTCGAAGTCCAGGGCGCTACGGTGTTGAGAGCGAGCTTCGCCGAGATGGAACCGGGGAGCATTCGCCGCCTTGAGCTCGACGCCGTCGATAGTGTCGTCATCGGATTTTTGAACCGGGATTCCGTCAAGCACGGGCGGTTCCTGGTCCGTCGGCTGAAACGCACCAAACCAAGGTTGCGAGTGGGCATCGTGTTGTGGTCGGAAGCCGACAGCGACAACCAGGAGGCAGATGCCAGATTGGCCAACGAGATCAACGCCGATTTCGTCGCACATGGCATGGTAGACGCGGTGCTCGGTGCGTTGTCCAGCGCTCCGCCGGTGGCGCTGAAGACCACCGCCAAACGCCGCATGCGCCGCCTGACGCCGGCGCGCAAGAAAGAGCCGCTCGCCGCGGCAAAATGAGTGCGGCGAAGACTGCGGCAGGTCGGGTTATTACCGCTTTCGCGAAAGTGGTAATAACGAAACGGATCAGGTTATCTTCGCAAGGTCGCCCTGAACCGTCCGCCACGGCAAACGGCGCCAACCATCATATAGTCCAGAAATAGCGCACGGTATGGAAGAAGACCGGGGCGGCGAAGACCAGGCTGTCGGCACGGTCCATCATGCCGCCATGGCCTTCGATCAGATGGCCCCAGTCCTTTACGCCCTGATCGCGCTTGATGGCGGAGGCGACCAGCCCGCCAAGGAAGCCCATCAGGCAGGCGATGAAGGCGACGCCGGCTGCCTGCAGCGGCGAGAACGGCGTCAGGAACGACAGCAGCGCGCCGAGCAGGCTCGACGCCGCCAGCCCGCCGACCAGCCCCTCCCAGGTCTTCGACGGCGAGACCGTCGGCGCCAGGAGATGCCGGCCGAACAGCTTGCCGAAAATATATTGCAGCACGTCGCTGCCTTGCACGGTGATGATCAGGAAAGCGATCAGCAACAGGTTGCGGCCTTCGAAGCCTGGCACCTCGAGCGTCAGCAGCGCCGGCACGTGGCTGACGCAGTAGACCGAAATCATCACCGCCCATTGCTGCGCCGAGACGCGCTCGAGAAAGCGTTCGGTGTCGCCGTGCAGCGCGGTGATCGCCGGCATCAGCAGGAAGCAGTAGACCGGGATAAAGATGGTGAACAGGCCATACCAGGCGGTCCACACCAGCCAGTACTGGAACGGGATGACGATGCCGAACATGCCGAGCAGCACCCAGTGGTCGCTGCGGCGGCTGTGCGTCAGCGTCACGAATTCGCGCAGCGCGGCGAACGAAATCAGCGCGAACAGGATGGTCATGCCGGGGCGGCCGAAGAAGAAGGCGACGGTGATCGCCACCACCATCACCCACCAGGCATTGATGCGCTGGGTGAGGTTGACCAGCGTCGGCGACAACGGCTTTGGCGCGCGCCATGACAAGACGCCGGCGACGACGCTGGCGCTGATCAGCACCGCCAGCAGGCCGACAATCAGAATGAGGGTTTCGTGCATCATCGGCAGCATTTTGCCTTGGTCCTCAATCGTCTCGCTGCGGCCGGGGGTTCAGCGCCAGCAGCGTTTCGCGGGCGCGGTCGAGAAAGGCGCGGCGTTCCTCACCCGGTTGAATGGCGATCGGGGCGCCGAAGACGACGCGGCAAAGCAGCGGCACCGGCACGAATTGGCCCTTGGGCAGCACCCGCGACATGTTCTCGATCCAGCACGGGATCAGCTCGACATCGGGCCGCGCCATCGACAGATTGTAGAGGCCGGAGCGGAACGGCAGCAGCGGTTCGTCGGTCATGTTGCGCGTGCCTTCGGGAAACAGGATCAGCGAATGGCCCTGGTCGAGCACCGACAGCATGATCGAGATCGGGTGCTGCGTTTCATCCGTCCACTGCCGGTGGATCAGCACGGAAGACAGCATGTCCTCGGCAATGAAACGGCGCAGCCGCGACTTGCTCCAATAATCGGCGGCCGCCACCGCATGGGTACGGGCGCGTTCCTTCTCGCTGAGGCAGGCCGACAGCAGGATGAAATCGCCGTGGCTGGCATGGTTGGCGAAGTAGATGCGCTGCCGGTCCGATGGCTGGCTGCCGTTCCAGATCGGCCGCACGCCGGTGACCACCCAGGCCAGTGCCGACAGGCCGACCGAGGTCACCGTCTGCAGCAGGGTATAGGTGCTGACGCGAAGCTTTGTCATGGACGGGCTCAAAAGAATGCCGCGACGACCGAGGCCGCCGCGAACAGGCTGAAGGCGATACGCTGCTTGGCGAGCAGACGGCGCGTGCCGGCCATCCGCTGGTCGAGCGAGCGGCCACCGGCCGCCGTGGGTTTCAGCCGCATGCGCGCCAGCACGTCGTCGATCGCCGCAGCGCCGCCTGCTTCGCTGGCGTGGCTGGCCATCAGCCGGAACAGCAGCGCGTCGAACAAAAGCAGGGCCGAGAGAATGATTGTGGCTATGGCACCCGCGGCGGCGATCAGCCAGGCCGCCGCGGACAGCGACGATGTTTGCGGCGCCGTCGCCAGGCCGATGACCGGCGCCGCCAGCAAGGCAGCAGCAATCAACAGCAGCGGCCACGCCACCTGCACCATCAGTCCGGCGGCGAACGTCTCGGCCTTATCTCGAAAGGCGGTCATGTCGCCGCGTCCATGCCAAGATGCACAGGTCGGCCCGCGGCGGCGAGCTGGCCTCGCGCCTGATCCGGCGTGGCGGCCCGGCCACTGGCGACCAGCCATTCGGCGACGACGGCGGCGCTGCGCTGGAAGCCGAGCGCACAGCAGACCAGCACCGTGCCCTGGCCCCGCGCCGTCTCGATCGCCGCCACCGCTTGCGCACGCGCCTCGCGAGACGGCGGCAAAAGGTCGACCATGGGCAGGCTCAACCATCGGATCGAGGCGCCACGCGGCCGTTCCAATTCGCCGGCAAGGTCGATCACCGTGCCGAAGGCGTCGGCCTCGGCGGCGGTCGGAAAACGGCCAAGGGAAACACCGTCGGCGATGACGATCTGCGCCGGGAGCTTTCGCGTCCATGCCCACACATTGACCTTGGCGGCAACCCGGTAGGGCCACAGCAGAAGACGGCTGGCCAGCGACACGCGGCCATCGGCTGTTTTCTGGAACACCTTGGCGCCGGCGCCGGCATAGGCGAAAGCGACTATGGCCAGCGCCAGTGCCGGCCACAACAGGATGAGCCACAGCGCCGAGACCAATGCGCCGGCGGCAGCACCGGCCAGCGCAAAGGCTGCGCCAAGCGCATAGAACAGCGCCAGAAGCCGCGCTTTCGGGTCCGCGGTCAGGCGGAAGCCGGCGAAAGGCAAGGCGCCGTCGCGCGGAAACAGCCACAGCGCGAAAAGACCGAGCAGCGCGCCGGTCGGTATGTCGATGAAATGGTGCTGCCACGTCGTCAGCACCGAGGCGCCGATCAGGAAACACCAGACATGCCAGGCGACGCCGGCGATGCCGGTCAATCTGTGACGCCAATGGTCCCAGATGATGACCAGCAGCGCGATATGCAGCGACGGCGCCTGGTTGAAGGGTTTGTCGAAGCCGCCGAGCACGGCGAACATGAAGCCGGGCAGGCCGCTCGTCTGCGGGCGCACGAACGTGGCAGTCAGCGGGAACAGGATGAAGCAGGCGACGGCGACGATCTGTGCCGTCAGATAGCGGCCGGCGAGGCGGTCGACGCCGCTCTTCGAATTGTTCAACAGCAGCGACAAGCCGTAGAACAGGTTGATCGACCAGTAGGGCACGATCGTCCAGGCAAGGAACGGGATGCCATGCTCCCAGCCAAAGACGATGCTGCCGACGTCGTCGCGCCGCGACGCCAGCCAATTGGCGAAGCCGTAGGTGGCGTAGAAGAACGGCGCCACAAATGCCAGCCACAATGCGGCGCGCAGGACGATCCCGGGATACGGCTCGCGCGGCAAGGCCGGAAGGGCAGGGGCATCGCGAGGTGAGGCACAGGCAGGCAGATCCATGCTCAGACGCGCCGCGCGACCGAAACGGTGAAGATGCCCCACTGGTCGATGCGCTGGTCGAGCTTCTCGAAGCCGGCGGCCGCCACCAGCTGGTCCATCTCGGCCTGCGTGCGGCGGCGCATCACCCAGGCCTGGCCGCCGCGGTGCGAGGTCAGGCTGCGCGCGATCATCTCGAGCTGCGGATGCCAAGGCTGGTTGGTGTAGACCAGCAGGCTTCCGGGCTGCATGGCGCTGGCCAGTCCACCGAGCGAGCGGGCGATCATGGCATTGTCGGAAAACAATTCGTAGAGCCCCGAGACGATGGCGAGATCCGGCGCCGGGTCGAGCCCGGCCAGCAGCGTGGCGTCGAAGGCGTCACCTCGATGGAACGAGACGGTCGCCGGCAGCTGGCGCTCGGCGATCAGCTTGCGGCCGAGCGAGACGTTGAGCTCGGAGAAATCCTGCAGCCGCACGCTTGCCGGCGGCGCCGCGCCTTTCTGCACGGCATCGAGCACGTAGCGGCCATGGCCGGCGGCGATATCGACGATATGGACCGGCCGGCCGGCGGCCTTCAGCGTCTCAACTGCGCTGCCGATCAGCTCCTCCAGATGCAGCTTGCGCTGGCGGATGCCGCGCCAGCCGATGGCATCGAGAAAGGTGCGGTCGATCATGCGGCCAATGGGGCTGATGCCGCGCGCCTCGTTCTCATAGACATAGTCGAGCGTCGAGCCGGAATCGAAGCCGGTGGCAATCCCCGTCTTCATGCCGGACGACAGCCAGGCGCCCATGCGGATCGAGGCGCGGCTCATTGCCCAGTAGAGCCCCCTGGGAGACAGCAGCGGCAGCGGCGAGGCCAGCCGGTCGGCCTCGTCGCGTGTGTAGCCGGCACGGTCGGCCCCGGTCAGGTCGACCGGCTCTTCCGGCGCCGCGAACTGCTTTTCGAGGAAGGGCCTGATCAGGTCGAGTGCCTTGTGGCGGTCGCGCTCGCCCAGCGTGTCGTGGAAGAAGCCGGGCAGCACGTGCCGCTCCTTGGCCGGGCTCGCCAGATTGACGAAGAATTCGTGCTGCGGTCCATGCCGCACCACCCAGTCGCTGCCGGAGATCAGAAGCTGTGTCGGCACGGTGATGGCGCGGGCGTCGGCGACGATGCGCGCGGCATGATCGTAGAGCTCGACCAGGATGTTGGAGGCGATCGGCCGGGTGATCAGCGGGTCGGCGTCGAAGGAGGCGATGCGCTCGGGGTCATGCGTCAGGAATTTCGCCTTGACGTAGGAATTGACGAAGAAGCGGCCCTTCAGCTTCTGCCACAACGCAATGCCCTGCTTGGCGAAGGGTACGTAGAGCTTGACCGAGAAGGCCGGCGAGGCCAGCACCAGGGCGCGAATGTCAGGCGCATAGTCATGCACCCAGGCGGCGGCAAGCACGGCGCCGAAGGATTGCGCGATCAGCGCGATGTCGCGCCGGGCAAAGCCGTCGCTGCCGATCTCGCGCACGAAGCAATCGATGTCGCGCACCAGCGCGGCAAACGACGGCGCATAGCCGCGTTCGCCGGCGGAGCGGCCATTGCCGCGCGCGTCCCAGGCATAGAAGGCGTGATCGGGCATCTGGAGCTCGTCGACCAGATGCGCCATGCGGCCGCCATGCTCGTGGCCGCGATGGAACAGCAGGATGGCGCCCTTGCGGTTTTCCGACAGCGCCGGCCAATAGCGGTAGAAGATCTCGGTGCCGTCATGGCTCTTGAAGCTGCGCTCCTGCGCCACCCGCTCGATATTGGCTGGAGCCACCGCGGCAACCGTCTGTTGGTGAAGCATGTTGTTCTCCCTGGCGAGACCGGAATTCAGCTGCCGCTCCCGTTAAGGCCGCTGCGTATCCGGTTGATGGCGGTCGCCAGCGAGAGTGTAGCCATGGCCGGAAACACCAGCGGCGTGAGCGCCGGGACCCACAGGCCGGACGCGATAAGCACGGCGAGGATGCCGAGCGCCAGCGCCCGGTCGCTTTTGCCGAACGGGCCGGCATAGTTGCGCCCGGTTCCGGCGGCGATGCCGAGCACGCCGGCGAACTCAGTGATCATAGCCGCGATCGCAAATGCAACGACACCCCAGGCGGGAAAAATGACGGCAAATGCCAGGATCAAAGCGAGGTCGGAGATCATATCGCAGAGCTCGTTGAGATACATGCCGAGCTTCGAGGCCTGGCCATGTTCCCTTGCGAGCATGCCGTCGATGGCATTCAGCGCCATTCGCGTAAACAGCACGAGCGGCATCAGCAGAAAGACCGCGCGATGGCCTGCAAGGACTGCCACCGCAAGGCCGGCGGCGAGCGAGAGGGCAGCGGCCAGCAGTGTGATCTGGTTGGCGGTGACGCCGGCCCTGGCCAGGCCATCGGCAAGCGGCCGCAGCCTGGCCTGGAAGGCCGGTTTCAGCGCATAAAGCGTCGGCATATGCGAACCCCCCGGCCGCGGTGCAAATGATGTTGGCGAGGATGGTCAATTGCCGCGCAAGACGCAAGGGCGGCGCCCTGCCACTTTTCGACATCCGGTTGCGTCGGCGCTAGCTTTCGCTGTCGCCACTGTCGCCCGGGAACCGTGCGGGCAAGCTTTCTTCGGCCGCCGCCCAGGCGCGACTATGATAGCGCCGCAGGATGAGAATGCATGTCGCGAAGACCGCCAGCCCGCAAATCACGCCGGGCGACATGCCCCCGCCGAAAGCGGACTTAACAACGATGCCGGTGAAGACGCCGGCAATGGCGCCGTTGATCGTGCCCACCATCCCCGCGGTGGTCATGAAATATTGCAGCGGCGAGGGTCTGAGGCCCTTGTCGACCAGCACCGCCGAGGGGTCGTCATGCGTGGAATTGACGAGGTATCTTTGCAGGACCGGCGCCAGTTCGACGAAATAGTGGCGGATCCTGGCCATGCCGCGGGCATGCACCATGTCCTCGATGGCAACCTGCACCGCGCGCACAAAGGTGACCAGTCCGATGAAGAAAAGGCAAGGCAGCAAGATCAGGCTGAACAACACGAACGGCCTGCCCATCTCCGTGACCTGCGCGACGAAGGACAAGGCAATCGTTGCGCTTGAGACCGAGGTCAGGAACAGATCGGCTCTCTGGTTCGCTTCCTGAATGGTCGCGGCGCGAGCGTTTTGCAGCACGAAATGCTCGGTCGTCAGGCACTGCAGGGCGTGCTGCGCCTGGTCAGGCGGAACCGGAGCGTCGGGAGAACGGGTCATCGACATTTGCCCGCTTCTGCCCGCCGGAACCGGCAGGCAGAAGGGGCGTCGTCCTACGAGCCGTCAGGACTTGCCGTCGCCGCCGGTGATGGCGATACGCTTGGCCTTTGCCTGGGCGCGCTCCGTCTTGGGCAGCGTCACGCTGAGCACACCGTTCCGGAACGCGGCGTTCACCTTGTCTTCGTCGACTTCGTAGCCGAGCGGGATACGCCGCTCGAAACGGCCATAGAAGCGTTCGGAGAACTGCCTGTCCTTGTCCTCGGTCTCTTCGCGCTTCTCGCCGCGCAGCGTCAGCACACCGTCATCGAGCAGCAACTCGACGTCTTTCTCGTCCATGCCGGGGATCTCGGCGGTGACGCGGATCTCCTTTTCGCTATCGGAGATTTCGACACTCGGCCAGCTGGCGCGGGCAGCGGAGAAGCCACCGAGCGACGGCAGCCTCGTGTCGAAGCCGCGGAACGCCTCGTCGAACAGGCGGTTCATTTCGCGATGCAGCGTCAGGAAGGGATCGCCGTCGCCGTTGCGGAACAGGCTGGGGGGCTGATTGTTCTCCCGGCCCCACGGAATGAGATCACGAATAGCCATTGCATAGTCTCCTTTCTCGACTGGTGCATTCAGGCAGCCTGCTTGTTTGCTTCGCCCTGCGCGACCTTCGGCCCGGTCTTCGGCGAGGCGACATCGGTCGCGATGGCGATGCGCCGAGGCTTCATCTCCTCTGGCACCTCACGTACCAGATCGATGCTGAGCAGGCCGTTGTCGAGCGAGGCGCCTGCGACCTTGACGTGATCGGCAAGCTCGAAACGGCGGGTAAAGGGCCGTGTGGCGAGGCCATGATGCAGATACTCCGCGTTGTCCGGCTCCTTGTGCTGGCCGGAGACAATCAGGAGGTTGGGTTCATGGGTGATTTCGAGGTCGTCCTCGGAAAACCCGGCTACGGCGATGGTGACGCGGTAGTTGTTCTCGCCGCTGCGCGCGATGTCATAGGGCGGCCAGGCGTCGAAGGCCTGCGGAGCATTTTCCAGCAGGTTGAAGACGCGGTCGAAGCCGATGCTCGACCGATAGAGCGGGGAAAAGTCGAATGCGGTTCTCATAGCTACATCCTCCATCGAGCAACATAGATACGAGGGGCGCCAAAGAGCTGGCGCTCCCTGGTTCCGCCGGCCCCATTTCGGCGACCGGTGCCTTCGATCTGGTTATTGTCCGCCGCAAGTCAAGACCCGGTGGCTCTCGCGTTGCCGGTTTTTCGGGCCGGTTTTCGGTCGGTTCGGCGAGGCTGCCAATCTCGCCACAAGTGGGGAGATGTCCGGCACGAGATTGCCTGTCTGGTTTCAATTGCCAACGCTGACTTCCCCGGCCGGTTATTGTCTGCAGCAGGTCAAGACCCAGATTTCTTGTGTTGCCGGGCCCGTTCCCGGCACTCGCAGATGGAGCTGACCATGACACGCGACGAGATCATTTCTGTGCTGGGCCCGGTCGACGAAGCCGTGATCGCCGACATTGCGGCGACGGACGGGACGGTCCAGGAATTGCGCGAGGCCCTGGCCTGGATCGCCGCCGACGAGGCGCTGGTGAACGAGGGCCGACCGCTGCCGACGGCAAGGGTAGCGACGCTGATCGAACTGCTGCAAGGGCCGGACGAGGAGGAATAACCGGCTGTTGCCGCGATGCTCTTGAACCGCGCAAAGGGACGAACCATGTCCTTCAGCGGCGCCGGCCGGCCGCCGGTGCCGCCAGCATAACGTTGCTTGCTCAAACAAGAAGACGATCAGAAAACAAGGAGGAAGTGATGGACGACGTCCGCTTCGCCGAGCCGATCACGTTGAAATTCCAATCGAGCGAGCGCAAGGTCGCCAGCAGTTGGGAAGCCATCGAATGCATGCGCCAGCAGTGGCCGGACCGTGCACGCGGCCGGAGCTGGCGCGCCGCCTATCGGACCTGCCGCGACGCGCTCGACGGCTGGCGCACCGCGCGTGATGCGCGCAAGGCCTTCGTCAGGGCGGCGCGCAAGGCTGGATTGCTCGCCCGCAAGCCTGTCGACCACGCCGGCTAGTCCGGACGCCCTCCGATATTGTGAGATCCAAAACAAGTGGGGGAGAGTCAGCTACCTCTTTCCCCCGCTTCGGAGGCACTTTGTTTGCTGTCTGGCGGCAGATCGGCTTGCTCCTCAGTGGACGGTGATAATGCCGTTTACGGCCCGCCATTCGGACGGTTGGATCAGACGGTGATGAGCCACGCGCACCGAATGTAGCGGGCCTTCGATCTCGCGCTCCCAGAAATCGAGGAAATGCTTCAGCGTCGGGAAATCAGGGGCGATATCGTATTCCTGCCAGATATAGAGCTGAAGCAGGCTTCGATGATCGGGCAGACGGTAGTGGATCTCCGCCGTGGTGAGGCCAAACCCTTGCATCTGGAGCTGAAAGTCCCTGCTGGTCATGCAATCCTTCCTTTCCCAATGAACCTCGGTCTGCAAAACGCCTCGCCTTCCACATAGGTTCCAGCCGCCGGCAAGCGGCTCAGGAGACGGACAGATTTGGAAATCCGGCCGGGTCATCGCGCCGGAAACGGCGAATGTGCGAACAATTACAGCGTATTGGCACTCTCAGGCGTCGAGTGCTAAAATTTTTGCATGATCCTCTTGAAAGCTGAAAAAAGCGCGACTAGTTCGTATGCGCGCGATGCCTGATGAAGAGATCGCGCACCCCGTGCCGGGCCGATATTGCCGGTCCGGTCAGGAGGATGTTCGAAGATCTGCTTGTCCCGAGAGGAGAACGACATGGCGTTCCGTCCATTGCATGACCGCATCCTGGTCCGCCGCATCGAGGTCGACGAAAAGACCGCGGGCGGCATCATCATCCCCGACACCGCCAAGGAGAAGCCGCAGGAGGGCGAGGTCATTGCCGCCGGTCCGGGCGCGCGCGACGACAGCGGCCAATTGCAGCCGCTCGACGTCAAGGTCGGCGACCGCATTTTGTTCGGCAAATGGTCCGGCACCGAGATCAAGCTCAATGGCGAGGATCTGCTCATCATGAAAGAGAGCGACGTGCTGGGCGTGATCGAAGCCACGGGCGAAATGAAGAAGGCTGCCTGAGCGGGGCCTGAACAAGCATTCCAGTCAACGAAAAGCTGCCTATCGAGGAGTGTTCCAATGGCTGCCAAAGATGTGAAATTTCATACCGAAGCCCGCGAGAAGATGTTACGCGGTGTCGATATGCTTGCCAATGCGGTGAAGGTGACGCTCGGTCCCAAGGGCCGCAACGTTGTCTTCGACAAATCGTTCGGCGCGCCGCGCATCACCAAGGACGGCGTGACGGTGGCAAAAGAGATCGAGCTCGAGGACAAGTTCGAGAACATGGGCGCTCAGATGGTCCGCGAAGTTGCTTCGAAGACCAGCGACACCGCAGGCGATGGCACCACGACCGCGACGATTCTTGCTCAGGCCATTGTCAGGGAAGGGGCCAAGGCGGTCGCTGCCGGCATGAACCCGATGGATTTGAAGCGCGGCATCGACAAGGCGGTCGACGCCGTGGTCGCCGACCTGAAATCCAATGCCCGCAAGGTGACCAGGAATGACGAAATCGCTCAGGTCGGCGCCATCTCTGCCAATGGCGATGCCGAGATCGGCCGCTTCCTCGCAGAGGCGATGGAAAAGGTTGGCAATGAGGGTGTCATCACTGTCGAGGAAGCGAAGACCGCTGAGACCGAGTTGGAAGTGGTCGAAGGCATGCAGTTCGACCGTGGGTACCTCTCGCCCTATTTCATCACCAATCAGGATAAGATGCGCGTCGAACTCGAAGAACCCTATGTGCTGATCCACGAGAAGAAGCTGTCCAACCTGCAGGCCATGCTTCCTGTGCTCGAAGCCGCCGTGCAATCCGGCAAGCCGCTGTTGATCATCGCCGAGGACGTCGAGGGCGAGGCGCTGGCGACGCTGGTCGTCAACAAGCTGCGCGGCGGCCTGAAGGTCGCGGCCGTCAAGGCACCGGGCTTCGGCGATCGCCGCAAGGCCATGCTGGAGGATATCGCCATCCTGACCGGCGGCACGGCGATCTCGGAGGACCTCGGCATCAAGCTCGAGAACGTCACACTGGAGATGCTCGGCCGCGCCAAGAAGGTGCTGATCGAGAAGGAGAACACCACCATCGTCGACGGCGCCGGCCGCAAGGATGAAATCCATGCGCGCATCAGCCAGATCAAGGCGCAGATCGAGGAAACCACCTCCGACTACGACCGCGAAAAGCTGCAGGAGCGGTTGGCCAAGCTCGCCGGCGGCGTCGCCGTCATCCGTGTCGGCGGCTCGACCGAGATCGAGGTCAAGGAGCGCAAGGATCGCGTCGACGACGCCATGCACGCCACACGCGCGGCGGTTGAGGAGGGCATCCTGCCCGGCGGCGGCGTGGCGCTGCTGAGAGCGGCGAAGGCGCTCGATAATGTCGTCGTCGACAATCCCGATCAGAAGACCGGTGTCGACATCGTGCGTCGCGCCATCGAAGCGCCGGTGCGCCAGATCGCCGAGAATGCCGGCGCCGAAGGTTCGATCATCGTCGGCAAGCTGCGCGAGACGGGCGAGTTCGGCTATGGCTGGAACGCGCAGACCAACGAGTTCGGCGACCTCTACAGTCAAGGCGTCATCGACCCGGCCAAGGTCGTGCGCACCGCTCTCCAGGGTGCCGCCTCTGTTGCCGGCCTGCTGGTGACGACCGAGGCGATGGTGGCCGAGAAGCCGAAGAAGGAAGCTGCCGCACCGGCCATGCCCGGCGGTGGCGGCATGGACTTCTAAGGCCAGGCTTCCAAAGCGCGACTTCGAAACGGCAGATGGACCGTGCCCGCCAAAAGCGGGCACGGTCTTGCCGGTCCGGAACTAATGCTGAGCAGGTGTTGCCATGGATATGATGGACAGTTTTGGAAAGATCGCGGCGCCGACCCGCCCGAAAAACGATTTCAACTATGAAACCGACTGCAGGGCGGCGCTGGCGCCTTTGGTCGACGGCTTGTTGGATATGGCCGAGTCGGCCGGCTGGGACCGCGGCAAGGCGGCCTACACGCTGATGTTTCTGTCGGCTCAACGCGTGGGGGCCGGCACGGAGGAGCGCAAATGATCGCGGCGCGGATGCGCGAATGCCTGCGCCTGCTGCGTTGGTCGGAAACCGATTTCGCCGAAGAGGCGGGTTACCCGCTCGCCAAGGCAAAGGCGTGGCTCTACGGGCGCGAACATCCGCCGCTGGGCGTGGCGGCCTGGCTCGAGGCGCTGGTCAAGGGGCATCGGCTGCTGCCGCGGCCGGGCATGCAAGCCGTATTGCATTCACCGATCGACGCCGTCCTGCAGGCGGATCGAAGCGCCCGCGCGGTTGAGTTCCGCAAGGAGCCGATTGAGCCAGGAAAGGAGAGTTTCATGGATCGTGCTTCGTTCGACAAGCCGGTTACCATCCTCGCCGGCCTCGGTACGCCGACGAAGATAGAAAGCGCGGCTGAGGCTTATGCACTTTTGGCTGAGTGGCCGGCAACGAGCCGGACGGCCGCGCATGACATCGCCGCAAAAGCGTGCCGTGCAGCACTGGAAGGAGAGATCGACGCCGAGACGGCGCGCGCCACCTTCGTTGCCTTCGCCCGCCGCAACGACCTGCTTGCGCCGCAGACGAACGGGATGGTTGCCGGCGAGAGCGTTGCTGGCGCGACGGTTGCCGATTGGGCAACGCGCGCACAGCGCGTCAACGCCCCAGCCTGAGCGGTTGGAGAAGTCGCCAATCTCCCCCCTTGAGGGGGAGATGTCGCCGAAGGCGACAGAGGGGGTCGGTACGTCCTGGCGCGACGCCATGTTGGACGAAAGAGAAAGTTGGCGCCTCACGCGCGGCTATCCCCTCTGGCCTGCCGGCCATCTCCCCCCTCGAGGCAGGGCTATCGCATATGAGTGATGGCATTGATGAGATAGTCGTCGTTCCAGGCGCATTTCTTGATGCGATGGCTGATGGGAACTTTGGCAGCATCGGCGGC